>NZ_CP090959.1:1759166-2060833 GCF_024138675.1 Simiduia sp. 21SJ11W-1
CAGGTCATGGATTGGCTTCAAGTACTTTTGTTGGCTCTTATTCAGGGGCTAACGGAATTTTTACCTATATCGAGTTCCGCGCACCTTATTTTGCCGCACGCCATTTTAGGTTGGCCTGATCAAGGCCTGGCATTTGATGTGGCTGTGCATTTTGGTAGCTTGCTGGCGGTAATTACCTATTTCAGGCGGGATCTGCTCACCCTGGCCGGTGCCTGGTTTCACTCATTTGCCGGGCGGCGTTCACACAATAGCGACCTTGTGTGGATGCTGGCACTGGCTACCTTGCCTGCGGGCATTGCGGGCCTGTTAGGTAAAGATTTTATTGAGCTTCATTTGCGCTCGGCCTGGGTGATTGCATGGGCCACCATTGTTTTTGGTTTGCTCTTGGGCTGGGCCGACAGGCGCGGCGGTGGTGAGCGCACCTTGGTGAATATGACATTAATGGCAGCGGTGTTCATCGGCTTTGCGCAGGTGCTTGCGCTTATTCCCGGAACATCCCGTTCTGGTATTACCATGACGGCTGCATTACTTTTGGGTTTCACGCGGGTAGATGCCGCGCGCTTTTCGTTTTTGCTCTCCATTCCGATTATCGCAGCCAGTGCCGGTTATCTAAGCTATAAACTGTTGGCGCTGCCTGCTGTTGATTGGGGTACGCTGGGCTTAGGGTTTGTGCTGTCTGCACTCAGTGCCTATGGCTGCATTCATTTTTTCATGCAGGTTATTAGCCGCATGGGCATGATGCCTTTTGTTATCTACCGTTTGATCTTGGGCGGTGCGTTGCTTGTGCTTTTTTGGTAGCAGCGCGTTTATTTATATTCCTGAATATTTGTTGGAGGCCATATGAAAGCGGCGTTTATCGGGCTGGGCGTTATGGGCTACCCAATGGCTGGGCACCTGCAGCAAGCAGGAGTCGCTACCACTGTATACAACCGCACTACCGCCAAAGCCGAGCGCTGGGTGGCGGAGTTTGGTGGCCAGCATGCGCTGACTCCGAAGCTTGCCGCCAAAGATGCCGAGATTATTTTTGTCTGTGTTGGCAATGATGATGATTTGACTGACGTGGTGGCAGGTGAGCAGGGTGTGCTGGCAGGTGCCCAAGCGGGCGCCATTATTGTTGATAACACCACAGCCTCGGCCAGTGTAGCGCGCGAGCTCTATAGGGTGGCTGCGGCAGCCGGTGTGGCGTTTTTGGATGCCCCGGTTAGCGGTGGTCAGGCAGGCGCTGAAAAAGGCCAGCTCACGGTAATGGTAGGGGGTGACGCGCCGGCTTTTGCCAAAGCTAAACCGGTGATCGAACACTTTGCCCGGGCAGTGCGCTTACTGGGCCCCATTGGCAGTGGCCAGTTGTGTAAAATGGTTAACCAAATCTGTATAGCGGGCCTAGTTCAGGGGTTGGCTGAGGGGTTGCACTTTGCCAAGGCCGCGGGCCTGGATGCCGCCGCCGTGATTGATGTGATTTCCAAAGGGGCTGCCCAGTCATGGCAAATGGAAAACCGCTATGAAACCATGTTGGCGGGCGATTATGACCACGGTTTTGCCGTAGACTGGATGCGTAAAGATCTTGGGATTGTATTGGCCGAGGCCAGCCGCAACGGTGCCCGCTTACCGGTAACGGCCCTGGTTGATCAGTTCTACGGTGATGTGCAAGCGCTCGGCGGCAACCGTTGGGACACCTCAAGCCTGTTGGCGCGCCTGGAGCGCACCAAATAAGAAGTGCTGCAGCCATAGGTAAAGCCGCGTAGGTTCAGCGGCACAGGGTATTCGGGCGTGATGTGAGGCGAAGCCTGTGGATCTTAAACCCGGGCTTTGCACCTGATACCGGCGCTCCTGATGTCTACAATGAAGTGCCGCGCCTTGGCGCAATACACACGGGCAGGCATTAACAACATTCGATAAGGCGGCGTAGGCTGCCCACCAAACGAGGAAAGTTGCACATGGCCCAGGTTGCCATCACCGATAAATTAACCCGCTTTTTACAGGCATCCCCCACGCCTTTTCATGCGGTTGCCGCCATGGTTGAGCAATTGGAGGCAGCGGGTTTTCAGGCTTTGCACGAGGGTGATGCCTGGCACTTCAAGCCAGGTGGCAAATACTATGTGGTGCGCAACGGCTCTTCAGTGTTGGCCTATGTGCACGGCGATAACCCCATAGCACAAGGCATTCACATGGTGGGTGCCCACACAGACAGCCCATGCCTTAAGGTGAAGCCCAATCCGGAGGTGAACAGCTGTGGTTATTACCAGCTGGGGGTTGAAGTGTATGGTGGCGTACTGCTGGCGCCCTGGTTTGATCGCGACCTTTCGTTGGCGGGCCGGGTTAACTACCTGAATAAGGCCCGTGAGCACAGTGTGGCGCTGGTCAATTTCGAGCGCGCCATTGCCACCATCCCAAGCCTTGCCATTCACCTGGATCGTGAGGTAAACAAAAGTCGCAACATCAACCCCCAAACCGACATTCCACCGGTACTTGCACAATTGCCGGGCCTTGAAAGCAAGCCGGATTTTCGTAGCCTCTTGGCCGAGCAGCTTGGCAAACAAGGCTGTGACGACCTCTCGCAAGTGCTCGATTACGAGCTGTGTTTCTACGACACCCAGCCGGGCACCACTCTGGGGCTGAATAATGAATTTTACGTGGGCGCGCGGCTCGATAATCTACTGAGCTGCTTTGTGGGCCTGGAGGCCTTGTTAACCGCAGATGCAGGCCAGAGCCAACTACTCATTTGCAATGATCACGAAGAAGTGGGCAGTATGTCGGCCTGTGGCGCACAAGGGCCCATGCTGCGTCAGTTTTTAGAGCGCCTGCTGCCAGATGCCGAAGCCCGCAACCGCGCAATAGACCGCTCGATGATGATTTCAGCCGACAATGCGCACGGCATTCACCCCAACTACCCAGACAAGCATGATCAAAACCATGGGCCGCTGTTAAACAAAGGCCCGGTGATCAAAATAAATGCGAACCAGCGCTACGCCAGCAACAGCGAAACCAGTGCATACTTCCGCCACTTGTGTCAGCAGTTAAATGTCCCGGTTCAAGCCTTTGTGGTGCGCACAGATATGGCGTGCGGCAGCACCATTGGCCCCATCACAGCCGCAGAAATTGGCCTTCGCACATTGGATGTGGGCGTGCCAACCTGGGGTATGCACTCCATTCGTGAAACGGCCGGAACGACCGATATGGTCGATCTGATCAACGTTTTACGGGCGCATTTTTCTGCCCACTCACGCATTAAATAATCCGGAGTAACCATGTCGTTCGACCTTGAAGCCCTGGCTAAATTTGAGCCTTTTACATCCCTTAGCGAAGAGTACTTGCAGCGCCTAATGGATCACCTCGAATTGTTCGAGCTGGAGCGGGGCACTTTGGTTTTTAAACGCGGCAAGCCTTTGTCTGAAAACTACTACCTGGTGTCTGGCAGTGTAGATTTGATTGCGGCCGACTTTGAATCTGAAGTGATTACCGCCGGCACAGAGCGTGCCCGTTCGCCGCTCAATTTGCAGTCGCCCTCTCCGGTATCGGGTGTGGCGAAAGAGCCCGTTGTGGTGTTTCGCATTGATAAAGAGTTTGTGGATTTGGTGCTTGCTTATACCGAATCCACCGTTGAGAAAAAGGTCGAACAGGCCGGTGAAGAGCATCAGGATTGGATGTCGTGCCTGTTGGAGTCGCCCTTGTTTAACAAGGTGCCGCCGGCCAACCTGCAAGAACTGTTTGCCAAGTTTGAATGGGTAGAATTCGAGCCCGGCGATGTGTTAATTCAGGAGGGGGATCAGGGCGATTACTTCTACGTGCTGGAAAAGGGCCGCGTGGCGGTAGAGTCGCGCAGCCAAAAGCTCGACGTAGTGCTGCGCCCAGGCCATTACTTTGGTGAAGAGGCGCTGGTGGGCGAAGCCGTGCGCAACGCCTCGGTGATTGCCCAAACCCCAGGCGGCGTAATGCGCCTGACCAAAGAAGATTTCCGCGTGTTACTGCAAGAGCCCATATTGCAGTTTGTAGATGCCAAAGCCTGGGAGTCCCTTGAAAAAGCGGGCAACTTTAAATTGGTAGACGTGCGCCTGCCCATGGAATACCGTTGCGGCCACGTGGCCGGTGCCGTAAATATGCCCTTGGGTGGCCTGCGTGCCCGTGTTGACCGCTTGGAGTCTGGTATTAATTACCTGATTACCGGTGACGGTGGCCGGCGCGCCGAAGTGGCGGCTTATTTGTTTAATCAAGCGGGGCTTGATTGCTCTATTTTGTCCTGCGCGGGCGAGCTTTACTAAGCCGTTCGGGTGCGCTGCCTGCTTCTCTCTGCCTATCACGCGCACAGTCACGCCTATTGGTGTGACGGCGTGATGGCAAATTTCCCGCACATTCAGTGGGAGCAGCTCACACTGCCTGCACGCTATTTTAATTGGCGTATTCGGGGCAACGCCATTTCCCTGCTTGCACAATACCCCGAGCAGTTGTCGGCGCCTGCCGATGCCATAGTCGCCACCTCCATGACCGATTTGGTGGGCCTGAAAGCCTTGGCTCCGCACTTGGCAGGCTGCCCGAGTGTGCTGTATTTCCATGAAAACCAGTTCGACTACCCGGCCAACGATGCCCAACAGGCGCGCCTGGAACCACAAATGATGACGCTCTACAGCGCGCTTGTGGCCAATTATCTGGTGTTTAATTCCTGCTATAACTGCAATACCTTTTTTGCAGGCGTGAGCGCCCTGGTGCGTAAACTGCCCGATGGCTTGCCGAAAAACCTGGTGGCAGATTTGCAGGCTAAAGCGCGCGTGCTGCCGGTGCCGTTAAACCCTGCCGCCCACCCAGGCCCCTCGGCAAAAGCCGGCCGCCTCACGGTGATTTGGAATCACCGCTGGGAGCACGACAAAGCCCCTGAAAGGCTCTATGAAGCCTTGGTCAAGCTGCGTGAAAAGGCCCCCGGTTGTGCGCTGACGGTACACCTGGTTGGGCAGTCTTTTCGCAAGGTGCCGGCCGTGTTTGCCAAAATTAAACAGCTACTTGAAGAAGAGGGCTGGGCGGGCGCCTGGGGTTTTCAGCAAGCGCGGGCAGATTACAACCGGTTGTTGGCCGAAAGCCACTTTGCCATCTCTACCGCGCTGCACGACTTCCAGGGCCTTGCGATGCTTGAAGCGGCGGCTTATGGGGCGCAACCCATACTGCCGCGAAGGCTTGCCTACCCTGAGTGGTTTAGTGAATCGGCAGCACGGTTTTATGGGTCTCACCCGGAAGATGTACACAGTGAGGCACAAGCGTTGGCAGAGGTTCTTGTGCAAGCGGTTCAGGGGCATTATTCAGGTGCAGCCATGCGCGGGCATGCGGCTGCAACAGAGGCCGTAGCCGCGCTGGGCTGGGGTAACTTAAGGGCCGCATACGGCCAGTTGTTTGATGAGCTGCAAGCCTCTGCGGGCTTAATGGGGTAGTAGCGGCAACAAGAGCCGATGTGCAGGCTGCACGGCGGGGGCAGGTCGGGTATTATACGCGGCCCTAGCCAACACCAGAGTTTTAGCATTATGAGCAAGCAGCGGATTTTAACGGGCATCACAACCACGGGAACCCCGCACCTGGGCAACTATGTGGGTGCCATCCGCCCAGCCATTGAGGCCAGCCACGACACCAATAACCTGTCGTTTTATTTCTTGGCCGATTTTCACGCATTGATCAAATGCCAGGCGCCGGAGTTGGTGCACCAGTCTACCCGTGAAATTGCCGCTACCTGGTTGGCACTTGGGCTTAATACCGATAACGTGGTGTTTTATCGCCAGTCTGATGTGCCGGAAATTCCCGAGTTGTGCTGGGTGCTTACCTGCATGGCCGCCAAGGGCTTGATGAACCGCGCCCACGCTTATAAAGCCGCCGTTGCCGCCAACGAAGAGGCAGGTGAAGATACTGATTTTGGCATCACCATGGGGCTTTATAGCTACCCGGTGCTGATGGCCGCCGATATTTTGATGTTCAATGCCCATAAGGTGCCGGTTGGGCGCGATCAAATTCAGCACGTAGAAATGGCGCGTGATATTGCCGCGCGTTTTAACCATCACTACGGTGAATTGTTTACGCTGCCAGAGGCAGTGGTAGACGACAACGTGGCTGTTTTACAAGGCCTCGATGGCCGTAAGATGAGCAAAAGCTACGGCAATACCATTCCGTTGTTTTTGGAAGAAAAGCCCCTCAAAAAGCACATCAACAAAATTAAAACCAATTTGCTTGAGCCGGGCGATCCAAAAGATCCCGATGACGCCACGGTATTTCAAATTTGGCAAGCCTTTGCCACGCCTGAGCAAACCCAATATATGCGTGACGAATTCGCAGCCGGCATCGCCTGGGGCGAAGCCAAAAAACAATTGCACGCACTGATTAACGATCAATTAAAAGAGGCCCGCGAGCGCTACCAAACGCTCTTGGCAGACCCGCTGCACATTGAGGCAGAGTTGCAAAAAGGGGCAGAGAAGGCCCGCTCATACAGTGCGCCGTTGCTGCAAAAGGTGCGCGAAGCTGTGGGTATCAAGCCGATTCGCTAAGGGCTTACGGAAATTATAAAGGCGCCCGGCAATGCCTGGCGCCTTTTTTTATGTTCAAATTTTTTTGGTTTTTGTAAGATTGGGTGCGCGTGCGCGGCGCTAGCTGCCCATGCTCAATACCTTGCACATGGCGCCGGTGAGCAGCGAAAGTTCCTTATCGCTGATAATGAGCGGTGGCATTACGTAAACCAGTTTTCCAAACGGGCGAATCCATACACCTTGGTCTACAAAGCGGCGTTGAATAAGCGCCATGTCAACCGGTGCTTGCATTTCCACCACCCCGATGGTGCCCAGTACCCGCACATTGGCAACACCTGGCAGCTGTTTGCAAGGCGCAAGCCCCGCGGTTAACCCGGCTTCAATTTGCAGAACCTTTGCCTGCCAGTTCTGGTTGCATAAAATATCCAAACTTGCATTGGCGGCCGCGCAAGCCAGCGGGTTGCCCATAAAGGTGGGCCCGTGCATGAACACACCGGCTTCGCCATCACAAATGCCTTGGGCCACTTTGTTGTTACACAAGGTGGCGGCCAGGGTCATGTAGCCGCCGGTTAAGCCTTTGCCCACGCAGAGAATATCCGGGCTGATACCTGCGTGCTCGCAGGCAAACATTTTACCGGTGCGCCCGAAGCCTGTGGCAATTTCATCGGCAATCAGCAATATGCCGTATTCATCGCACAGTGCGCGCGCCGCTTTCAGGTATTGCGGAGAATAAAAACGCATGCCGCCAGCGCCTTGCACTACCGGCTCTAAAATCAGCGCGGCAAGGGTTGTATGGTGCTCGCTCAGTATTGCCTTTAGTGGGGCAATATCTTCATCAGTGCAGGGGGCATCAAAGGCGCAGGTGGGCGCGGGCGCAAACAGGTGCGTGGGCATGGCATCGGCAAAGAGGTGATGCATGCCCGTTACCGGGTCACACACAGACATGGCACCAAAGGTATCCCCGTGATAGCCGCATCGCAAAGCAACCATGCGGGTTTTTTCAGGCTTGCCTTGTGAGCGCCAAAATTGCAGCGCCATTTTAAGGGCCACTTCCACAGACACAGAGCCCGAATCGGATAAAAAGACTTTATTTAAACCGGGCGGTGAAAGCGCAACCAGTTTTTGTGCAAGCTTCACGGCGGGCGCGTGGGTGAGGCCGCCAAACATCACATGGGAGACTTTATCCACCTGGTCTTTAATGGCTTGATTGAGCACCGGATGATTGTAACCATGCAGCATGCACCACCAGCTGCTCATGCCGTCGATGAGCTTGCGGCCATCGGTGAGCTCGATGTATACGCCCTGGGCACTGGCTACCGGGTATACCGGCGGCGGATTGTTAAAAGACGAGTAGGGGTGCCAGAGTAATTGTTTATCTAACGAAAGCAGGCTGTCTGTATCCATGGGGGAACTACACAATGAACTTAAAAAGGGGAGTTTACGTGGCTTGCCTGTTTAGAACCAGCCGGGCTCAAGCCGTGGCCGTGATCTGCAGCCTGTCAATGTTGCTGGCAAGTGCTTTTGCCGGCGCAGCCGAGGCAAATCCGTACCAGCAATTTTTAGATACCTACCGCCATGAAACGCCCCGTGGCGCACTGGTAGATTACCGGGCCGTAACCGATGCCCATAAGAAGGCACTGGGCAACTATGTTGCGGGCCTTCAAAGGCAAGCGCCCAGCACCATGGGTGGCGCCGAGGCCCAAGCCTACTGGGTAAACCTCTACAACAGCCGGATGATTTTGCTGGTACTGGAGTCGGGCATTCCGGCATCAATCAAAGATGTGAAGCCTAATTTGGCGGCCTGGCTTGCCGGCGGGCCCTGGAAGTACCCGGTGGTTGACGTGGAGGGGCGCTCACTCAGTTTTGATGATATAGAACACGGTATATTGCGAGCCCAATGGCAGGAGCCCCGCATTCACTTTGTGCTCAATTGTGCGAGTATCGGTTGCCCGGATTTACCGGCCAAGGTGTTAACTGCAGGCACACTTGAGGCCCAGCTTGAATCTGCGGCCTGGGCGTTTATAAACAGTGAAAAGGGCGTAGATGTGAGCGCCAATACGGTGTACCTCAGCCGTATTTTCTATTGGTTTGGCGAAGATTTTGGCACCACCGAGGGCGCCCGCATCGCGTTTATCAATGGCTACCGCAAGGTGCCCATTCCCGAGGGGGCAAGCCTGCGCTACCGCTACGATTGGGCTCTGAACGACTATCAGGCGGCCCGGTAATTTTGCGCGAGCAGTGTGTCTACATAATGGCTCAGCAGGCCGTATTGGTCGCTGGTTAAGCCGCTGAACTCTACGCTGATTTCCGTTTGCCGAACCGGGCGACGCAGAAAGCGAAAGCTTCGGATTTTGCCGTCGCACTGGATTTTCAGCTGCCGGCCCAGTTCAAATTGAATGTTGGGTACCTTGCTGCCGCGGCTGATCTCGCGCAGCTTGTCGCCGTTGAGGTTTAGCCGCATGCCACCGGCCGACAAATTTACCAGTGAGCCAAACCAGTGCGAACGCCAGGGCGATTGCAGCTTCACCGGCACCATGTGATCTTCAAGCAACAAGCGCGGGTGGCGACGCCGCTGGCGGTATTCCAGTGATTCCGGCAGGGGCACCAGGTAGCAGGGGCTGCCGGCAATGGTTTGGCGCTCCAGCACCGGCGCTTCAAATTGCATGATTTTGCCCATGTGCTGGTGCGAAAGGTACAGGCTTTGGCCAATGGCTGGTTGTGGCGCGGTGGGGAACAGCTCATCCAGCACCAGCAGCCGTTGGCTGAAATTGATATCCAAAATCAGTGATTGAAAGCTTTGCCGGTGATTATCAAGCTGCACGGTAATCAGCTGGCGGCGGCTTTGCAGGTCTATCAGGCTTGCATAGCGCTGCATGATGCCCGTAAGGCTCATATCCTGGGCGGGTTCAACGGCAGGTGGCGCATCGGGTGTGCGAATTTTTTGCATTACTGCGTGCAAAAGGCTCATAGCGTCATCTCAATCGGGCAAGGTGCAAGGTGTTGTAACAGGGGTAGAGCAATCGCTATGCCAGCCCGGCACCCCTTGAATTTAGAGGGGTGCCGGGCCTACTGTGATGCAGAAGGCGGCAGGGGTTTGCCGCATGTTGGCAAGCGGCAAGGCGGTTTCCCAAAGCGCTTAAAATCCGTACAATGGCGCCCCCAAAATCGCAGGCCACCCCCATGCAAGATGTAGCCGAACGCAAAGACAAGCTGGAATTCAACAAGCTCCAAAAGCGCTTGAGGCGCCAGGTAGGCACCGCCATTGTAGACTTCAACATGATTGAAGATAACGACAAGGTGATGGTGTGCTTATCCGGCGGGAAAGATTCCTACGCCATGCTGGATATCCTGATGAGCCTGCAAAAAACCGCGCCCATTCGCTTTGAGCTGGTGGCGGTGAATCTGGATCAAAAGCAGCCGGGCTTCCCCGAAGAGGTGTTACCCAACTATTTGCGTACAGTTGGGGTGCCGTTTCAGATTCTTGAAAAAGACACCTACTCGGTGGTGAAAGAGAAAATCCCGGAGGGTAAAACCACCTGCGGCCTATGCTCGCGCCTGCGCCGCGGCACCTTGTACAGCTATGCCGAAAAAATTGGCGCCACTAAAATTGCGCTCGGCCACCACCGCGATGACATGGTTGAAACCCTGTTTTTGAACATGTTTTATGGCGCCAAGCTTTCAGCCATGCCGCCTAAATTACGCGCCAGTGATGGCCGTAACATAGTGATTCGCCCGCTGGCCTATTGCCGCGAAAGCGATTTGCAGGCCTTTGCCGAGGCCCGCAATTTTCCCATCATCCCCTGTAATTTATGTGGCTCCCAGGAAAACCTGCAGCGCCAGAACATCAAGGCCATGTTGCACGAATGGGAGCGTACCCACCCGGGGCGGGTAGAGCAGATTTTTGGTGCAATGCAAAATATTGCCCCCTCCCAGCTGGCCGACCGCAACCTGTTTGATTTTGAAAACCTGAACATCGATCGCACCGGCGAGCGCGCGGAATACGCCTTTGATGATGCCTCGGTTACAGATTGGAGTGACGGTGAGGGCAGCGAGCCGAAGGCGCGGGCGGCAGGTGCGGGCGTGCAATATATAGACGCGGTAAACCTTTAGCCTTAGGCCGCCATGCGTTTACGGCGGTTAAAGGCTGTGGCTAAAAGTTCGGCATCTGTGGGCTTGGCCGATGGCATGCGCTCGCAGGTTTGCTGAATGAGTAGCCAGGCAATGGCTGTGGCGTAGCGCAGGTTGGTGATCAGCTCATCATCGGGGTTATTCAAAAAGGCCCGCTGTGAGGCCAGGCCCCGTACCGTTGAGGCAAGTTCCGGCTGGTGTACCAGGTAGGTATCCCACACTTGGCGATGTTGTTTGGAGGTAATACGGTACAGGCCCAGGCGGCGGGCGCGATCTGGGCATATGTGGTGGCCAAGTTCACTGGCTGCAGCCGCCTGGAGCAACAATTGCTCGGCACGTTTTGTATACAAACCCATCTGGCGCAGGGTAGGCCGGATAATCAAGCCCACCAGTTCCGGTTCGCAGATGCCCATGTCAATCTCCCGCTAGCGCGAATAATACTGGGGTTTCGCCTGTCCAAGGTGTAGACCCATTTGGTTCAATACGCCAGAACTTATGCAAAAAGAATCACTTGCGGCCGATTGCTATAAATGATCTGAGCAGCGGTGCTGGCTTTTTGACGCTTACCACTTAGGTGGCGCTCAGTACTAAACGTTCCAAAATCTGTGCCAGTATTTTTCGCGGGCTTACCTTTAAAAAACCAGTGGAAATCACTGGCCTTTTGCCTGGCTTAAGGCCGTTGGTAGCGCACGGGAACTTCCAGGGTTTCTTTTACCTGCTCCATAACCACATAGCTGGTGCACTCCTGTACACCCGGCAGGGTGAGCAATGTTTCACCGTAAAACTGCCTGTAGGCTGCCATGTCTGCCACGCGGGCTTTAATTAGGTAATCAAAGTTGCCGGATACCAGGTAGCACTCCTGTATTTCTGGCAGGCTGGCGGCGGCTTTTCTGAAATCTTCAAAAATATCCTGCGAGGAGCGCACCAGGCTGATTTGCACAAACACCACCAGTGCGGCATCCAGAAACTCCGGGTTCACCATGGCGGCATAGCCTTGAATGACGCCGTCGCGTTCCAGCCGCTTTACCCGCTCCATGCAAGGCGTAGCGCTCAGCCCCACCTGGCGGGACAAGTCTGCATAAGAGGTGCGGCCGTTTTTCTGGAGCACGCGAATGATGTTTTTATCAATGGTGGAGAGCTCTTTTGCGCGTTTTTTCATGTGCGTAATTCTTCTGAAAAAGGTATGGGCTGATAATAGGCGGTCATAATGGTTGAATCCACTAAAAGGTAAATTTATATAGTTGAAAGCTCTGATAAAACACGAAAATTGCAAAGGAATCACCCGTTTGCCGTGGCTATACTTCGCCCCATCGATAACCACATAAGGCCAGCCATAGTGGCCCGGCGAGAGACTGAGGTGATTTATGTTAATCGGTGTACCTAAAGAGATTAAAAACCACGAATACCGCATCGGCTTAACCCCTGCGGGCGTAAAAGAGCTGGTGATGAATGGCCACGAGGTGGTGGTTGAAAACAACGGCGGTGCGGCTATTGGTTTTGAGAACGACCAGTACATTGCAGCCGGTGCACGCATTATCGATTCGGCCGAAGAGATCTTCGCCACAGCCGACATGATCATCAAAGTTAAAGAGCCCCAGCCAAACGAGTGCCGCATGCTGCGCGAAGGCCAGCTGCTGTTCACTTACCTGCACTTGGCGCCCGATCCACAGCAAACCGAATTGCTGGTGGCCTCTGGCTGTACCGCTATTGCCTATGAAACCGTAACCGATGCCCGTGGTGGCTTGCCTCTGTTGGCGCCCATGTCTGAAGTGGCGGGCCGCATGTCTATCCAGGCCGGTGCCCACCACTTGGAGAAGGCCCAGGGCGGCCTGGGTGCGTTGCTGGGCGGCGTGCCCGGTGTAGCACCTGCCAAAGTGTTGGTGATTGGTGGTGGTGTTGTGGGTACCCAGGCTGCGCGCATGGCTGTGGGTATGGGTGCAGACGTGACCATTCTGGATCGCTCCTTGCCCCGTTTGCGTCAACTGGATACCGAATTTGACGGCCGCTTGCGCACTGTTTACTCCACCGCAGACGCCGTAGAGCAATATGCCATTGAGGCCGATCTGGTGGTAGGTGCGGTACTGATTCCCGGTGCTGCGGCGCCCAAGTTGTTAACGCGCGACATTATCAGCCGCATGAAGAAGGGCGCGGTGGTAGTGGATGTGGCCATTGACCAGGGCGGTTGCTTTGAAACCTCCAAGGCGACTACCCACCAAGAGCCTACCTATGTCGTTGATGACGTAGTGCACTACTGTGTAGCCAACATGCCAGGCGGCGTGGCCCGTACTTCTACCATTGCACTCACCAACGCCACCTTGCCGTTTGCCGTGGCGCTGGCTAACAAAGGTGCCAAGCAGGCTGTGCTGGACGATGCCCACCTGATGAATGGCCTGAACGTGCACGCTGGCAAAATCACCTATAAGGCCGTAGCAGATGTACTGGGCTACGCCTTTGTGGAGCCCAAAGAAGCCCTGGGCGCCTGATTATCGATCAATCTGTGAGACCTTAGCGAAAATTTCGCGGCCGCCTAAACAGGCGGCTTTTTTTTGCCTGCAAGGTGGGAATCCTTTGTCAGCAAGGCGTTAGGCGACTACTCTTATAAGCACCGGGCATATTGCCCAGGGAAAATTCGGTTCAGGACAATAAGAACGCCTATTGTGAATACCCCTCTGGTAGACCACTCCTTCAAAGGGATCTCATTCCGCCTGGCTAAGGTTGGGGTTGTGCTTGCCTTTTGTTTGGGCTTGGCCATGAGCTCGATTCAGTTGTACCTGGATTTGAAAGGCAATGAGGAAGACCTGGAAAACCTCATTAACCGCGTCATTGAAGTCACCACGCCACCGGCTGCCCGCGCGGTGCACACCTTGGATGATGACCTATCGCTTGAGGTGGTAAACGGGCTTTTGGCCTACGATTTTATTTACGAAGTTACCATTTCCGACGAGCTCGGCAGTGTGCTGGCCTCCGGGAGCGAGCCGCGCCCGGCCACCTCCACCCGTTGGATTACCCGCTTTATTGCAGAAGATAGTCGCTCATACGTTGCGCGCTTGACCATTCCGGGGTACGGCGACGCCGTGGCTGGCACCATCCGTTTCACCGTGGATGTAGATGTCGCCTTAGCCCCGTTCTTTGAGCGCTCCGGGCTGATTTTGGGCGCGGGCATGTTGCGCAATGCATTCCTTGTGATACTGCTGTTTTTTGCCTTTCACGTGATGCTCACCCGGCCTTTGATTCGCCTGGTACGGCAAATGAGCAGTATCGATCTTGATAAGCCCGGCACATCGCGCATTGAATATGTGGCTGATCACAAAGACGATGAGCTGGGCCAGCTGGTTTCAACCACTAACAAGCTGCTCGATTTAATGGAGCTCTCGCTCGCCAAGCGACGCGCCGTGGAATTAGCTTTGCGGCGCAGTGAAGAGCACATCCGGCAGATTATCGACAACCTACCGGTGATGGTGGGCGCCCGCAATCGCGACGGCAACTACATTTTTGCCAACAAAGCGCTGGCAAATTTTGTGGGTAAAACCACCGCTGAAATGCAAAATTGCCATGTAAGCGATTTGCTTCCCTTTTACCTCAACGATGTGGCGCGTCTGTCTGAGATTGATCGCCATGTGATCGAGGGCGAGGTGGCCAGCGAAGTAATGGAAGAAAACTTCCGCTCGGCCGATGGCAAGCAGGTGTATCTGCAAACCCACATCATGCCCATGGAATTTTACGATGAGCGCGTGGCGCTGGTGGTATCTACCGATATTTCCGAGCGCAAGCAGGCACAATTTAAAATGGAGTTTATGGCCTATCACGATGCCCTCACCAATTTGCCAAACCGCGTGCATTTGGTAGAGCGCTTGGAGCACGAGCTGCGCAGGGCCAGGCGGCACGGTTACCACGGCGCGCTGCTGTTTATAGACTTGGATCACTTCAAAACCATTAACGACTCCCTCGGACACCCAGTGGGGGATGAAGTGCTGATACAAGTGGCAGACAGGCTGGTTAAAGCGGTGCGCGAAGAAGACCTGGTTGCACGCTTAAGTGGTGATGAGTTTGTGGTTGTGCTCACAGTTTTGGATCAAGATATTTCCGCTGCCGCATTCCGTGCAGCCGAAGTGGGTGAAAAAATTCGCCAGCGCATATCCGAGCCCTACCTGTACGATGAAATGGAGCTGCGGGTGAGCGGCAGTGTGGGCATTGTGGTATACCCCGATAACGAAAGCAGTGTGCACGAGCTGATTCGCTACGCAGATACCGCCATGTACCAGGTTAAAGAGCGCGGGCGAGACGCCATAGAGTTCTTCAACACTGAAATGGCCGATAAGGTAAGCCAGCAGCTGTTAATGGAGGGCGATCTTCACCGCGCGCTTGAGCTTGAGCAATTTGAGCTCTATTACCAGCCCAAAATTGATTGCGAAACACTGGAAACCATTGGCGCAGAGGCGTTGTTGCGCTGGCAGCACCCCGATAAAGGCTTCATTTCACCTGCGGATTTCATTCCCGTACTTGAGGCCTCTGGCCTGATTGTGGGCGTGGGTGAGTGGGTGCTGGAACAAGCCTGCAAAAGCCTGGTGGCATGGCATGAAGCAGGGCTTTGGAAGCCCGGTATGCGGCTGAGTGTTAATATCAGCCCGCGCCAATTCAAGCGCAAAACCTTCGTGCAGGATGTCACCGAAATTATTGAGCGTTACGATCTGCCTAAAGAGTCTCTTGATATGGAGATTACCGAGGGCGTGGTTATTCAAAGCATTGATGAAACCATTACCACCATGGGGCGCTTGGCGGCCATGGGGGTCAGTTTCTCTCTTGATGACTTTGGTACCGGTTATTCTTCTATCAGCTATTTGAAATCCCTGCCGGTTTCCACCCTCAAAATTGATCGCAGTTTTGTGCGTGACATTGTGGACGATCAGAACGACCGTGTGTTGGTTGAAACCATCGTTACCATGGGCAGCCTGTTGGGAATGGATGTTGTAGCAGAAGGTGTTGAA
Organism: Simiduia sp. 21SJ11W-1; assembly: GCF_024138675.1. Lineage (NCBI taxonomy): Bacteria > Pseudomonadati > Pseudomonadota > Gammaproteobacteria > Cellvibrionales > Cellvibrionaceae > Simiduia > Simiduia sp. 21SJ11W-1. The sequence goes on from NZ_CP090959.1 coordinate 1,774,768, forward strand.
GAGCAACCGCAGCTTGATTTATTAAAACAATACGGTTGCCACTTCTATCAAGGGTATTTATCCAGCCCCGCTATCGCCTTTGATCAGTTCGAGCAGTGGCTGCAAAAGCCTGCGGCTAAAGCTCACTGAATGTTGCGCAGGCGTTACCTGAAATTCGCTAAAACAGCTTGCTAAGTAATACCGGTAGTGCAGTTTCTACCCGTAAAATTCTGGGCCCAAGGCTGATTGCCTGAAAACCGATTTCCTGCAGTTTTTTAACTTCAAATTCAACGTAACCGCCTTCAGGCCCAACGGCCAAGTGGCAGTGCTTTGCGCGGGTTACACCTGTTGGGCAAGGGGTTGCCTGATAGGGGTGGGCTACATAGTTTTGACAGCCTGTAACCCTGCCGGCCAACTCATCTTCCACAAAGGGTTTAAAGCGTTTGGCGAACTCCACGGTGGGCAGCCGGGTATCTTTAGCTTGCTCCAGCCCCAGTACCAGTTGCTCGCGGATGGCCTGGGGCTGCAAAAACGGGGTTTGCCAAAAGCTTTTTTCAACCCTTGCGCCATTAATCAGGGTGATGTGCTTCACTCCCATAGCGCTCGCGGTTTGCAAAATACGCCGTAACATTTTAGGGCGGGGCAGTGAAAGTAAAAGGCTGACGGGTAATGGGGCCGGGGGTTGCTCGGTGAGTGCTATGGCTTCAAGTGTGGCCCGGGTTTCGCTGGCGTGCGTAACAATGGCCTGGCCCATGCATCCATCAATCAGCCCCACCCGAAGTTGATCGCCGGCTTGAGCTTTGTGAACCTCAAACAGGTGCTTCGCGCGGCGGCCGGTTAAAACGGCTTGATCTGATCCGGTAAAATCCTCAGTATCGAGCAGTAATAGATTCATAGGTGAGTGCAGGTGGAAAGTGGCGTCCCCGAGACGATTCGAACGTCCGACCTGCCGCTTAGGAGGCGGCTGCTCTATCCAGCTGAGCTACGGGGACTCGGCGCCAATTGTAATGATATTCAGGTAGGGTGCAATCGCCGTGTGCGTTGGCCCATGCAAGGAACCCAATAAAACCCATGTTAGATACCAAGCATTTACTTACACCTACAGATTTTCCGGCCATCACCCGCGGGCGCCTGCATACGCTGCAGGTTAATCTTGGCTACCTGTGTAATTTAAGTTGCACCCACTGCCACGTAAATGCAGGGCCCAGGCGCACAGAGCTGATGGATCGTGAAACCATTGATATGGTGATCGAGTTTGCCTTGGCGCGCGGTGTGAGCTGTGTGGATGTGACCGGCGGTGCGCCAGAAATGAACCCGCATTTTCGCTACCTGGTAGAAACGCTGCGTGGCCACGGTATCAGCCTTATAGACAGGTGTAATCTCACTATTTTGCTAGAGCCTGGCTTTGAAGATATGGCGCAATTTTTAGCCACCCATCAGGTGCATGTGGTGGCAAGTTTGCCGTGCTATGAGGCAAAAAATGTGGCAGAGCAGCGCGGCAAAGGGGTGTATGAGCAATCTGTTGAAGCCTTAGTGCAATTGAATGCACTCGGTTATGGAACCGGCGGCGCGCTAAAGCTTGACTTGGTGTATAACCCCAATGGCGCTTTTTTACCGCCACCGCAAGCCGCTTTACAGGCAGATTACAAGCGCGAATTAGGGGAGCGCCACGGTATTGTGTTTGATGAATTATTAACCATTACCAATATGCCAATCAGCCGCTTTGGCAGCGTTTTGCAATCAAAGGGCAATTTTGATGATTATTTGCAGCTGCTAAAAAACAACTACAGCCAAGCCAACCTTCACAACGTAATGTGTAAAGGGTTAATCAGTATTGACTGGCAGGGCCATGTGTACGACTGCGATTTTAACCAAATGCTTGAAATGCCAATGATCAATCATGCGGCCGAAACCATTGCAACGGATAACGCAAGGCTGCACCTGACAACACTGCTGGCGCAAGACATTGAAGGCTGGCCCATAGTGGTTGCCGAGCACTGCTATGGGTGTACTGCGGGCCAAGGGAGCAGCTGTGGTGGCGCGCTCGAATAATCTGTTGAGCGTTGTTATACCCACCTACCGCGAAGGTGGGCGCTTATTGGCGTTACTTGAGTCACTGCAAGTGAGCCGCCAAAGCGCCGTAGAGATTATTGTGGTAGACGGCGAGGGTAGCGATAGCCGTATGCCGGCGCTTTCCTCTCTGTGCGACGCGTTAATCCAATCTGCCCCCGGGCGTGGCTTGCAAATGAATGCAGGTGCCGCCGTCGCCACATCGCCTTGGCTTTTGTTTTTGCACGCAGACAGTGGCAACGCTGCCCACTGTATTGCGCAATTGCTTGTGCAGCTGAAAAATTCGCCAGATCAGGTGTGGGGCTTTTTTAAGGTGCAAATTCGGCCTTTGCATCTGGCGCTTGAATGCGTCGCAAGCTTCATGAATTTGCGTTCGCGCACCACGGGCATTGCTACCGGCGATCAGGGTATGTGGGTCAACCGGAAGGTGTTCACAGGCTGCGGCGGCTTTTCTGAATTGCGCCTGATGGAAGATATTGCATTGAGCGATCTGCTGGCCAAGCAGGCGCGCCCGCTACAATTAACAGGCCCCTTGATAACCGATGCCCGGCGTTGGCTCGCACGGGGCTGGTTGCGCACCATGGTACAGATGTGGTGGTTAAGGCTGCGCTACTGGGCCGGCACTCCCGGCGATGTTTTGGCGGCCCGCTATTACCCAAATCACAGTTTCGAGGCGCAACAGCCTGGCCTTTCACCCCGCCAACATCAAAAAGTTAAATGATCATGCAGGCCATTAAGCGCCTGCAACGCGCCCACCCAAAAACACACAATTATTAAGGCCCAGGTTATGCCCCGCGGGATAATTATTCAGTTTGCCAAGTTGCCGAGGGCCGGGCATGTGAAAACGCGCATGCAGCCAGTGTTAACAACCGCGCAAAGTTGTGCGTTGCATCAAGCACTGTTGGCGCACAGCTTTGAAACCGTCCAACGTTGGAGTGCAGCGAAGCCCGGTTGGGGGCATTGTCTGGCGGTTACTGATCCAGAAGATGCCCATTGGGGCCGATTTCAAGCGCCCTTGTGGGCACAGCCTGAGGGGGATTTAGGCGCGCGTATGGCGGCCGCGGTTCGCTGGGGTAAAGACCAGGGTGCTGGCTGCGTGCTGATTATCGGCAGCGATTGCCCCGGGCTCGGCTCGGATTACCTCAATAAGGCAGCCGAGGCCCTGGAAGGTGGCGCGCCCTTGGTGGTTGGCCCGGCCGCTGATGGTGGTTATGTGTTGATTGGTATGCGCGAGCCTCAGGCGGTGTTTGGTGATGTCCATTGGGGGTCAGACAAGGTGCTGGCGCAGACGCTGGCACGGGCAAAACACTTGAATTTGCACGTGCACCACCTGCCAACTCTCGACGACATCGACAGGCCCGAAGACTTGGTTTTGCTTGAAAATTGGTCGGCTTTGGCGCCTTGGAGCCAATTTGAGCGTTAAGTGTGCGTTACCTTTATGCACACCATCATTTTTTGCTCAATCTTTGGGCAGGGCTTTCGCCAATGTTCAGGTTTTAATCTAGGTAAATAGTGTAAGTTATTGAAAGTAAAGGGTTATGTTGGGGTGCCTACTTTTTCGTCAAGTTGTAGGGCGCCCAGTATTTACCGCGTATAGCGGCATCTGCCCAAGGAGTATGCACAGAGTTATCCACAAGAATTGGGGAAAACTGACAGTCAGAGCTGATTATTTGTTCAAGTTTGTTACCCGCTTTTGCAATTGCAATTATCGGTAAAGCCAGGTTTTGATTTTTGATCCGGCAGACCTTGCCCGTTTTGCGCTTAAATTCCCCGCCTCGCGCCCAGGCTTCCGTCGTTCGGCGGGCTGTGAGCCGCGATTGAGGGCTGGGTGCACGCCCTTAGAAAATCCCCATCACCAAGCCTGCTGCCATCGTGAGCCCAAGCTCATGGGCATCGGCTAGATGTGCCGGCGTAATTTCGCCGCGGCAAATAAGCGGCGCAGCTACCCGGGTGAGGGGGTAGCCTTTGGCAATGCGATCTATTTCACGCACCGCCCCTGTGCCATCGTTACCGGCGGAGATAAACACGCCGTAGGGTTTGTTGAGCGCGTAAGGCTCTGCCGGGTAGAAAGTACGGTCAAAAAAATCCTTTAGTGCGCCACTCATATACCCAAAATTTTCTGGCGTGCCAAACAGCACCCCATCACACCAGAGTAAATCTTCAAGGGTTGAATCGAAGGCTGTTTGCAGTTTCACGCTGCAGCCGGCTTCTTCCTGGGCACCGCGAAAAGCCGCCTCTGCAAGCTGGCCTGTGTTGCCAGACTGGGTGTGGTAAACAATGAGCAGGTGCTTGGCAGACATTCAATAAAGGCCTGATTGATTCGCGAGGTGACGCCGCCGGTCAGGGCCGCTATAGTTGAGCTTACTTCCCCCTATGCGTTGAAACAAGGATCGTTATGCGCATGTCTTTGCTGGTTTTCAGCCTGAGCCTTGGCAGCCTTTGCCTGTGGCCGGATTTATTGCCTGGCAGTTGGCTAATAGCAGCCTGGTGCTTGGCACTTGCAGCCCTTTTATGGCCCTCACTTATTTTTTTCAATTTGACGAAAGTTCGGCCTGCGCCCGCAATCAGGCGGGGCATTTTGCAGGGGCTGTTTGCCGCACTGGCAGGGGTGAGTGCTGCGCAGTTGCATGGTGCGCACATAGTGCAGTCGCAATTGCCAGCCGCTTGTGATCAGCAGGCGTTTCGTATTGAAGGGCAGGTGGTTGATTTACCCAATCAGCAAATGGGCCGGGTACCCTTTGTAAGCTTTCAGCTGCGTGTAAAAAATATCAAAGGGTTAGGCCAAAATCAGCAGTTGGCCACTCAGTGTAAACCTCACGCAGTGCAGGGCGAGCGCGTGCAGCTGTATTTGTATGAAAGCGAAGGCTTACCCAAGCCACAAAATATAAAAGCCGGGCAGCATTTAAGCCTTGAGGTTGTGCTGAAACGCCCGCGTGGGCTGATCAATCCGGCGAGTCAGGATTATCAATTGAGGTTACTGCGCCAAGGCGTGATGGCAACGGGCATTGTACGGCAGTTGGTGCCGCTGCCTGATGCACGGCCAGGCTTCTCTGTTGATGTGCTGCGTGCGGCCTGGCGAGAAAAATTAACCCGGTGGGTAGCCGACCCTGAAGTGGTGGCGGTGATGGCAGCGCTCTCTATTGGTAGCCGGCAGGGCTTAAGTGAAAACACCCGCACGCTACTTACCCACACGGGTACCGGCCACTTGCTTGCCATATCCGGCTTGCATGTGGGCATGATGGCGCTGGTGGGGTATGGCCTTGGGCGGCTGCTCTTTGCGCTTTGTGTCGCGCTTTTTTCCGCGTCTTTTTACACGGTGATAAACGGGCGCTTACTGGCGGCTGTGGTGTCTGTGATTTGCGCCGGTGGCTATGCAGGTTTGAGTGGCTTTGCGCTACCCACGCAGCGCGCGTTGATCATGGTGTGTTTGGTGTATATCGCGCAATGGGTGGCCCGCTACTGGGCCCTGCTGGATGTGTGGCTGGTAGCGCTCGCCTTGGTGCTGCTGATAAATCCGCTGCAAGCGGCCGATGCCGGGCTGTATTTATCATTTGGTGCGGTATGGGCGTTGATGATGCGCCTGGATGCTCGCCACAACCAAAGTCACCATTGGGTGGGGAAAATCAGCGGCTGGTTTTTGCCGCAATGGTGGGTATTTTTGGGGCTGATTCCGTTAACCATTTTATTTTGGCAGGGGGTGAGTTCAACGAGTGTGGTGGCCAATAGTATTGCCATACCTTGGGTGACATTAATCACTGTGCCCGTTGTGTTGTTGGCGTTTGTGTTGCAGTGGCTGCCGCTGGTGTCTGAATTTTTAGTCTCGGTGTGTGCCGCAAGTATCGAGAGTTTGCTGGCGGTTTTGGCGGCCCTGGCAGCTATTGCCCGCGCGTGGGGCTGGCTGGTTGTCAGTTTGCCGGCCTTTGTGTGGTTGCTGGTGTTTTTTGCGGTGGCCTTGCTGTTTGTGCCGCTGCCTGTACGAGTGCGCATTGCCTGTTTGGTGTGCCTTGCCTTTGCAAGCCTGTTGCATACCGGATTTTTAGCGTTGAGTCACCCAGCCCGCCAGCGCATTACCGTGTTTGATGTGGGGCAGGGGCTTGCCGTGTTAATGGAAATAGATGGCCGTGTGATTTTGTACGACACCGGGCCGCCGCTGGGCAATCACACTAACGCTGCTGAACATATTTTATTGCCCTACCTGGTTGCGCGCGGTATTAACCGGTTAGACCTGTTGATTGTGAGCCACGGCGATGCCGACCACGCAAGCGGGGTGCAAACACTGATTTCACAATTGAAGGTAGATACCCTTTGGTTTGGCGAACCGCTTGAAGGGTTTGGCTTAGGCGCCATGACGCAGCCAAACACCGGTGCATGGCCTGCAGGTCACATGGCCCGTGCGCGCAATGCTCAAAACGCGCGTACAACTGCCTTTGCAGGCGAGCTTGGTGCTTGCCATGGCAAGCGCTGGGCCGGAGCCTCAGGGCTGTTTACCCTAAGCGCCTTGCCGCGGCCTGTTTCGCAATTACAGGGCGGTGGCAATAATGCCTCATGTGTGGTGTTGCTGGTGCTGCCCGGGCTTTCGGTGTTGATACCTGGCGATATTGATAAATCAGCCGAGCTTAGCCTCAATTTGCCCGCTCACAATGCAGGCGGGCTGCAGCTACTTGTGGCCCCCCACCATGGCAGCAAAAGCTCATCAAGCTTTGGCCTGCTGGGCATGTTTCAACCCTCCCATGTGATCGTAAGCGCAGGTTATCGCAATCGCTATGGGCACCCCCATGAGGATGTGGTGGCGCGCGCCCAGCTCTACGGGGCCATGCTGCTCAACACCGCCACCAGTGGTGCCATTGAGTATCACTGGCAAGCGGGAGAGCCCGGTGGCTTTCGCACCTGGCGCAATTATCAGCGCCGGTTCTGGCATCACCGCTAAACAGCCTTAAAACCTTGTGGTAGAGTGACGGGCAATTTGGCGGCGGTGTCCGCTCAATGGCAATTATCCCTTGCAAGGCAAGAGCTTAGGAGTGTGAAGTGATCGAGATTTTCTTGTCCGGTGGTTGGCTGATGTGGCCTATTTTGATTTGTTCCATGGCCGTTGTGGGTATCACCCTGGAGCGGTTCTGGACACTGGATGCGAAGAAAATCGCACCACGGCATTTGTTGTCGCAGGTTTGGGGTTGGATAAAAAATAACCAGCTCGATGCGACCAAGATCAAAGAGCTAAAGCAGTCTTCCCAGTTGGGCAGAATTCTGGCTGCAGGGCTTAGCAATTCACGCCACGGCCGCGACATTATGCGCGACTCAATTCAAGAGGCTGCCGGCGAAGTGGTGCACACCCTGGAGCAATACCTCGGCGCACTGGCCACTATCGCCGCCGTTGCCCCATTGTTGGGGCTACTGGGTACCGTCATCGGCATGATTGATGTATTCACCACCATCACCGAGCAGGGCACGGGTAACGCCGGTGCATTGGCCGGTGGTATTTCACAGGCCTTGATTACCACGGCTGCAGGTTTGTGTGTGGCGATTCCCGCGATGATTGCGCACCGGTTTTTCGTGCGTAAAGTAGATTCGCTCATCGTTATTATGGAGCAGGAGTCTATTAAGCTTGTGGATGCCCTGCACAGCGATCGCCGTGTGGAAGGCAAGGGTTAATAAATGAGCAACGCCGTACAGTTTCGCCGCTCGCGCCGCGAAGAAGAGGCAGTTAACCTAACACCCCTTATCGACGTGGTGTTTTTGCTGCTGATCTTTTTTATGGTGTCTACCACCTTTACCAAAGAAACCCATTTGTCCATTGATTTGCCGGAAGCCAAAGGTGAATCAGCCCAGGAGTTGCCGCAGCAAGTTGAAATTCTGATTCATGCAGACGGCAGCTATGCCATCAATGGCCAAACATTGGTGGATAAAAAACTGCCCACCTTATTGCGTGCGCTGCAATCACTTGAAGGCGAGGCGAATGAAACGCCGTTGATTATCACCGCCGATGCGGCAACCCCGCACCAGGCCGTGGTAACCGCCATGGATGCCGCAGGTCAGCTGGGCTTTGTGCACCTGAGCCTTACCACCCGTCGCCCAGAAGTGCAGGAAGACTGATACGATGCAGGCCTTTATGCTCAAGGCCTGGTACGAGGGTGGTTGGCGCTCTTGGGTGACGCTGCCTTTGCTATGGCCATTGAGTGTGTTGTTGCGGGCTGTTGCCGCAATCAGGCGCAGGCGCCAGCAGGCCCAGGCCCAGGCGCACGCAGTTGCAGGCGTGCCCGTGATCATTGTGGGCAATATTTCCGTGGGCGGTACCGGCAAAACGCCACTCATTGAAGCGCTGGCGCAGTCGCTGCAACAAGCCGGTTGGCGCCCGGGCATTGTCAGCCGTGGCTACGGTGGGCAGGGGCCATTCCCGCTTTTGGTGTCATCCAATACATCGGCACAAGCCTCGGGCGATGAACCCAAAATGTTGTATGAGCGCACGGGCTTGCCTTTGGTGGTGGCGCCTGATCGCCCCCTTGCCGTGCAGCATTTGTTAAGCCAGGCCAATTGTAATGTCATATTGAGCGACGATGGCCTGCAGCATTACCGGCTCCACAGAGATCTGGAAATTATTGTGCTAGACGGCAGCCGGGGCCTGGGTAATGGCCGGTTGTTACCGGCAGGCCCCCTGCGTGAAACACCTGCACGTTTAGGCGAAGCAGATTTACTTGTGATTAACGCCGCAGGCCCGCTGCACCCGAGTTTACAGCCCTGGGCGCACCAAAGTATCACCATGACCCTAAAAGCCCACGAGGCCGTAAATGTGGCCACAGGTGAGCGGCGGCCCATTGGTGAATTGCCCGATTGTCACTGGGCAGCCCTTTGTGGAATTGGCAACCCGGCGCGTTTTTATCACACGTTAGATGAGCTAAATTTGCGTTATACGCCGCACAGTTTTCCAGATCATCACGCCTACACTGAGCAAGAGCTGCAGGCTTTTACGGAAAAAGCCGTGTTGATGACCGAAAAAGACGCCGTAAAATGCCATCGGTTTGCCGGCGCGAACTGGTGGTTTATCAAGGTGGCGCCAACATTTAGCCGTGATATCAAAGCGCAGCTTACGGCATTGCTGAATGCCCTTGAAAATCCCATTGCTGATTAAGCAATAAATTTTTTATACGTTGGGCCAAATTTTAGGTAAACATTTACTATGAGTTACACAGTTATTATTCCTGCCCGCTTTGGCTCCAGCCGGCTACCCGGTAAGCCGCTGGCTGATATTGGCGGTAAAACCATGATTGAGCGGGTGGTTGCTGCGGCAAGTTTAAGCGGCGCTCAACGCGTGGTGGTTGCCACAGACGACGAGCGCATACGCGAACATTTGCAGGCCAAAGGCATTGCCGTGTGCATGACCCGTGTAGACCACGCCTCAGGTACAGACAGGCTGCAGGAAGTGGCGCAGCAGCTAAAACTTGCAGATAGCGACATAGTGGTAAACGTGCAGGGTGATGAGCCGTTAATTCCGCCAGCGGTTATCGATCAGGTGGCAAGTAATTTGGCCAATGCGAAAGCGGCATCTGTAGCAACACTGTGTGAAGCTATTGTAAAGCCCGAGGATTTATTCAACCCCAATGTTGTAAAAGTTGTGGCTGATCACGAAGGCCTGGCGCTGTATTTCAGCCGCGCGCCAATGCCTTGGGCGCGCGATGCCTTTGCCGCCCGCGGCACAGATTTTCACGGTGAATTACCGGCTGCACCCTTTGCACGCCATATTGGCATTTATGCCTATAAGGTTGGTCTGTTAAACCAGTTTGTGCAGTGGCCGCAGGCGCCCCTTGAGCAAGTTGAATCGTTGGAGCAATTGCGTGTTTTGCATTTCGGCCACCGCATTCATGTGGCAGAGGCCTGCGAGCCGGTACCCGGTGGCGTAGATACGCCTGAAGATCTTGCCCGGTTGCGCAAGTTGTTAGGGTAGGGCGTGCTTTGGTTGCTCAATAGGTATATTGATGAAAATAAAAGTATTGATGGTGTGCCTTGGCAACATTTGCCGCTCGCCCACCGCAGAAGGCGTATTGCAACAAAGGCTTAAGGCCGAAGGGTTAGCTGCGGTTGTACAGGTAGATTCAGCCGGCACCGCAGGCTGGCATGTTGGCAAGGCACCGGATGCCCGTAGCCAAGCCCATGCGTTGCGGCGCGGCTACGATTTATCGAGCCAGGCCTCACGGCAGGTAACGGCCGAAGATTTTAATACCTTCGATTACATTCTCGCCATGGATCAGCAAAACCTTGCCGATCTGCGCGCCATTAACCCCGCCAACAGTAAAGCCCAGCTGCAACTGTTTTTAGCTTTTGCGCCCAATTGCGGCACAACGGAAGTGCCAGACCCTTACTACGAGGGCGAAGCAGGTTTCGAGCAGGTGCTGGATTTAATTGAGCAAGCTGCAAGTGGGTTTATTGCCCATTTGCGCACCCATGATTTAAGTAGCCACACGCTGTGAATATTCAAACCAAGGTTAATCTAGCGCCTTATTGCACTATGGCAACACCCGCTGTTGCCGAGCGCTTGGTTGTGGTTGAGTCTACCCGGGCTTTGCGCGAAGCGTTGGCGCTGGCCCAGGCCAACCGCTGGCCTGTGTATGTGTTAGGTGGCGGCAGTAATGTGGTCTTCAAAGGCGACCTTGCAGGCCTTGTAATTCACATGGCCATTGACGGCATAACCCTGCAAGATGCCCAAGATACCGTACTGGTGACGGCCGGTGCCGGTGTGCGCTGGCAGGCGTTGGTAGATTTTTGTGTGGCACAAAATCTATGGGGTGTTGAAAACCTGAACCTTATTCCCGGCACTGTGGGGGCTGCCCCCATTCAAAACATCGGCGCCTATGGCGTTGAGCTGGAATCCATTTTCCATAGGCTTGAGTTAGTGCGGGTAGATGATCTGAGTGCCCACACATTCACACCCGAGATGTGCGAGTTTTCTTACCGGCAAAGCCGCTTCAAGCGTGAGCCTGGTGCTTATGTAATTACGTCTGTTACCTTAAGGCTTGCCAGGCAGGGTGAGCCACAGCTGAGCTACCCGGGGCTGCAAAACCAGCTCGCCCATGTTGCGGGCCCGTTAACGCCAAAGGCCGTGGCAGATACCGTGGCGGCCATTCGGCGCGCCAAACTGCCAGACCCGAAAGATATCCCCAATAGCGGCAGCTTCTTTCACAACCCCATAGTTTCGGCCAGCAAGGCTGCAGAGCTTCAGGCCCGCTGGCCAAACCTTGTGAGCTTTGCGCAACCCAACGGGCAAGTGAAGCTGGCCGCCGGCTGGTTAATTGAGCAAGCCGGTTTTAAGGGCCAGCTCTACGATGGGGTGGGTATGCATAGCCAGCAAGCACTGGTGATGACCAATCCGGGCCGGTGCAATGGCAGCCAGGTGCTGGCGTTGGCTGAGACGGTAGCCCAAAAGGTGAACGACCTGTTTGGGGTGCAGCTCCATGTTGAACCTCAAATTCTTCCCTGAGCATCTGGCCTTAAGCGGCGCAGATCTCTACTACCACCCCAGCTACCTGGGCGCAGCCCGGGCGCTGTCTTTGTATCAAGCGTTGGAATCCAGCCTTGCCTGGGAGCAATCAGAGATCCGGGTGTACGGCAAAAGTCATAAAATTCCGAGGCTCAATGCCTGGTATGGCGAGCCCGGCCTGCGCTACCGCTATTCCGGTAAAACCTTCAGTGCCCACCCCTGGACGCCTGAATTGGCCGAGCTTTGCCAGGGCCTAAACCAAGCGCTTGGTACGGGTTTCAACAGTGTGCTGGCCAACTATTACCGCACCGGCGCAGACGCCATGGGTTGGCATGCCGACGACGAGCCCGAGCTTGGCCCCCGGCCCGTTGTGGCCTGCGTGAGCCTTGGCGCACCAAGGGACTTGCGTTTTCGGCACCGGGCAGGCCAAGGCCCAAGCTTCGGCTTGCGCTTGGCCCATGGGTCGCTCTTGTTGATGGGCGAAGGCACGCAGACCCACTGGCAGCATAGCCTGCCACGCAGGGCGCGCAGTGGCGCCAGAATCAGCCTTACCTTTCGTCAGGTGACACGCCCCGCCCATCACTAAGCGGAATTTCATTGCCGCGAACTGCCTCACATTCGCTGGTCAATTTTACAGGCGGGTGGTACATTATTCCGTCAGCAAACCATGAAAAGCCCTTAAAAATGAACCTGTAAAAGGTTTAATAATGGATCTAAGCGGCAAATCAGTAGGGATTAGAAAAACACCCACACGCACAGTGTGACAGTCTTTGGGGACTCACTTTTGATCAAAATACTGGTAGTCGACGACCATGATTTGGTGCGTACGGGGATTGTACGCATGTTGTCGGATGTAGAAGGGATCGACGTTATCGGTGAGGCAGAAAGTGGCGAAGTGGCCATAAAGCTCACCAAAGAGCTCGCCCCCAACGTTATTTTGATGGACGTTAAAATGCCCGGTATGGGGGGCTTGGAGGCAACCAAAAAACTCCTGCACTGGCACCCTGAAGTGCGCATTGTGGCGGTAACCGCCTGCGACGACGATCTCTACCCACAGCGGTTGCTGCAAGCCGGTGCTGCCGGCTACATCACCAAGGGCGCCGACCTCAAGGAAATGATAGAAGCTGTGCACACGGTGATGCGCGGTGAGATCTACATGAGCAATAACATTGCCCGCCAGTTGGCCATGAAAAACTTTGGTGGCCGGGGCGCAGAGCAGTCGCCCTTTGAATTGCTATCTGAGCGGGAGCTGCAAACGGCGCTGATGATTGCCAATGGCCAAAAGCCCACAGATATTGCAGCTACATTTAACGTAAGTCCGAAAACCGTGAATACCTACCGCTACCGGATTTTTGAAAAGCTCAATATCAGCAGTGATGTAGAGCTTACCCTGATGGCCGTAAAACACCACGTATTGGATCCGGAATCTGTGGTGTAATTAGCCTCACGCAGTGTTCCAAACGCCCGGTTAACCGGGCGTTTTTGTTTCTGTTTCACTCGTGTCAAAATCTGCTAACCAGCAAACCTTGCAGTGGCCGAATACAGGCAATAGAGCAAAATACGTAATGACCGAACCCCAATCAGAACTGGCCGCAACAGAACCAGAGGCTAAGGTTCAAAGTGGCCAAGCATTTGACCCAAAGCGCTTCGTGAAAACTTTGCCGCAAACCCCGGGCGTGTATCAAATGTTTGATGATGCAGGTCACATCTTATATGTGGGCAAAGCGAAAAATCTTAAAAGCAGGGTGGCCAGCTACTTTAGGGGTACGGGCTTGTCGCTTAAAACAGAGGTATTGGTTAAGCGCATTCAGTCGATGCAGGTCACGCTTACGGAAACGGAAGTAGAGGCGTTGCTGCTTGAGCAAAGCCTGATCAAGGCGCAGCGGCCACCGTACAATATTTTATTGCGCGACGATAAATCCTACCCGTATATTTTTATATCCAGCCGCGATGATTACCCAAAAATAAGCATTCACCGTGGTGCCAAGCGCAAAAAAGGCGACTACTTTGGCCCTTTCCCTGGCGCCAGTGCGGTACATGAAAGCATTAATTTCCTGCAGAAGGCGTTTAAGCTGCGCACCTGTGAAGATTCAGTGTTTGCCAACCGCTCGCGCCCCTGTTTGCAGTATCAGATTGAGCGCTGTTCAGGCCCATGCGTAAACCTGATAACGCCTGAGGATTACCGGGCAGATCTTGCCAATGCCGAGCGTTTTTTAAAGGGCAGTAGTGCAGAGTTAATTGGCGCGCTGGCCGATCAAATGGAGCATGCATCACAGCTTTTAAATTTCGAGCGCGCAGCCCAACTGCGAGATCAAATCAGCGCGCTGCGCAGTGTGCAGGCGGAATCCACCGTTGATAATCAGTCTGGCGATGTGGATGTGATTGGGTTGGCCGTTGATGGCGACCAGGTATGCGTACATTTTTTATTCGTACGTCAGGGCCGGATTCAGGGCAGCAAGAGCTACCATTTGAAAAATCATTTAGGTGAGGGTGACGCAGAGTTGCTCAGCTCTTTCGTATCTCAGTGGTACCTGGGTGGCGGCGACCGCGATTACCCGCGCGAGATTATTGTACCCTTCGAAATAGAGGGCCATGAGCTGTTAACCCAGGCCATCGCCAGTGCGGCCGGGCGCCGCCTTGTGATCAGCTGGCAGGTGCGGGCCTACCGCCAAAGCTGGCAGGGCCTCGCACAAACGGCAGCGGCGCAAAACCTGGCCTCCGAGCGCGCCGCCAAATCCAGCCTGCGCCAACGTTTTGAAGCGTTACAAGCCGTGCTCAAACTCGATGAGTTGCCAGAGCGCCTGGAGTGTTTTGATATCAGCCACAGCAGTGGCGAAAAAACCGTGGCCTCCTGTGTTGTGTTTAACCACGATGGCCCGCTGAAGTCCGACTACCGGCGCTTCAATATTGAAGGGCACACACCCGGCGACGACTACGCCGCTATGTCTCAGGCGCTCACCAGGCGCTATGAGCGTGTGCAGAAAGAGGGTGGGCGATTGCCGGATTTATTAATAGTGGATGGCGGTAAAGGCCAGCTTGGCATTGCCCGCGAGGTAATGGCAGAGCTCGGGCTTACCCAGTTGCGGTTGTTGGGGGTTGCCAAGGGCACCACGCGCAAGGCGGGCTTTGAAACCTTGATAGACGGCACCCGCGAGTTCACGCTAGACGGCCAGCACGCGGCATTACACCTCATTCAGGCTATTCGCGATGAGGCCCACAGGTTTGCCATCACCGGCCACAAGCAGCGCCGTGACAAGGCGCGCAGAGTCTCTAAGCTGGAAGAAATTCCGGGGGTTGGGCCGCGCCGGCGCAGAGAGCTGCTAAGGCACTTCGGCGGCTTTCAGGAAATCGCCGGTGCATCGGCAGCGCAATTGGCAAAAGTGCCGGGAATCAGCAAAAAACTGGCCGATGATATTTACACTGCCCTGCATTGAAGGTAACTTGCCCGATTGATATCTACAGAAGTATTGCAGTCGCCCTATGACATTGGCCAACCAGCTTACCCTTGCGCGAATCGCACTTATTCCTCTGTTTGTTGTGGTGTTTTACCTCCCTTATAAGTGGAGCTACCCGGCGGCGGCATTGATTTTTTCACTGGCGGCCATTACCGATTGGCTCGATGGCTATATTGCCAGACGCTACGAACAGGCCACCCCCTTTGGTGCATTTCTAGACCCGGTGGCAGATAAGCTGATGGTCGCGGTGGCCCTGGTATTGCTGGTGGGAGCGCACGACAGCGGGCTACTGGCGGTAGCGGCTGCTGTGATCATTGGCCGGGAAATTGTCATTTCAGCTTTGCGCGAATGGATGGCCGAGCTCGGCAAGCGCTCAAGTGTGGCGGTATCGTTCTTAGGGAAGGTAAAAACCGCAGCGCAAATGGTTGCGTTGATTATCCTCCTTGCCTTTGAACCCGAAACGCATCCACAAGCGCAATTGGCAGGCTACTTTTTGATCTATCTGGCCGCCGGCTTAACGCTTTGGTCGATGTTTATTTACCTCAAGGCCGCCTGGCCACTAATGAATTTAAGCCGCCAGCCTTAATTGCTTGACACCGGGGGCAGGGTCAATAGAATAGCGCGCTCCCGGCTAATCAGTTGGGCCGGTATTTGGGCTTTGTTACCTAAGTATCAGAAAATATTGCATTTTTTGTAAATGCTCGGCTACAATGCCGTCCTCTGGCGCGATAGCAAAGCGGTTATGCCACGGATTGCAAATCCGTTGAGCCCGGTTCGACTCCGGGTCGCGCCTCCACTTTTCCTCAATCACTCATTGGTGGTTGTACCTCGCAAGCAAGGCTTGCCCGCTCAATGCCCGAGTGGTGAAATTGGTATACACAGGAGACTTAAAATCTCCCGACCTCACGGTCGTGCCGGTTCAAGTCCGGCCTCGGGCACCATTTATACTCCGATCTAAATTCCGCATACCTAACTAGAGCAGTGCACTGTTGTCCCCGGGGACTTGAACCGGCCGGTTCAGCATTTGTGCATACAAATGCCAACAAGGAGCGGAGCGACGCCGCCCGAAGGGCGCCAATAGCCCTTAGGCTATTGGCGTTAACCCGGCCTCGGGCACCATTCACACTTCGCAAACAATTCCGCAGCCCAAGCTTGCTCAGTGCACTGTTGTCCCCGGGGACTTGAATCGGCCGGTTCAGCATTTGTGCATACAAATGCCAACAAGGAGCGGAGCGACGCCGCCCGAAGGGCGCCAATAGCCCTTAGGTTATTGGCGTTAACCCGGCCTCGGGCACCATTTATACTCCGATCTAAATTCCGCATACCTAACTAGAGCAGTGCACTGTTGTCCCCGGGGACTTGAACCGGCCGGTTCAGCATTTGTGCATACAAATGCCAACAAGGAGCGGAGCGACGCCGCCCGAAGGGCGCCAATAGCCCTTAGGCTATTGCCGTTAACCCGGCCTCGGGCACCATATTTACCTTAAAAACAACACCTTACGATTTATCTGTGCTGTGCGCTTTTTGAGCGTTTGTGGCTGTTTTCGGTATGTGCCCACATTGTGCCCACCGAAAAATAGTAGGTTTTCTCTTGAGTGTGACTGTATCGGTTTAAACGTGTACATCGCAGGAGAATTTCAATCTCCCGGAGTATTATTAGGTATATTAGTGCTTTGCTAAGCGATAGTGTTTTTCTCTGGTTTTTCAGTCGAAATTCGATTGTTGCTTTAGGTTCTGTTTTTTTGGAAAACTCGACTAGTACTCCTTTCTAGGCAGTTGGCTTAAGCACTGCCAGTAGTCTACCTGTGTCTATATTTGTGGGTTGGGACTGTTAGGCCAAATCTTCAACAAATTAAAGCAGTGCGATAGCCCGTCCGAACCAGCGACCCTCGCTGGTGTGCAAATCACGCCTCGGTACATACGTTCTGCGCATCCAGCCCCATCACACAGCACAAGGTCGTGATCGAATACGTTAGCATTCGAATATACGAATGGTAGAGTCGGGGGGTAGGGAGTTGTTGTGGGTATCCGAGCAATAGATGGCAGGTAATCAGCTTGAAAACACGACATGTACAAGTGGCCAGTAATGCTTGTCAGCTAAATTTGGGTATGATTATTAATTGATAGAATGAGTATTAGCT
The DNA here is from genome assembly GCF_024138675.1 of Simiduia sp. 21SJ11W-1. NCBI lineage: Bacteria > Pseudomonadati > Pseudomonadota > Gammaproteobacteria > Cellvibrionales > Cellvibrionaceae > Simiduia > Simiduia sp. 21SJ11W-1. The sequence continues at coordinate 1,791,879 of NZ_CP090959.1, forward strand.
AATATTTCATAGATTTAGGAATCAGATAGTGTCTAAAGCCATTATGGCCTGGGGGTTACATCGTAACGGTGAATATACACACGTTAGCGATGCCCTCAATGGTTTGAAGTGCGAATGTGTTTGTATTGATTGTGAAGCCCCTGTGGTGGCTCACCAAGGTCAAAAGAAAGCTTGGCATTTTGTTCATGCAAGCAATACCGCATGTCAGGGCGAGTCTGTTTTACATAAAGTTGCAAAAAAGGTTCTATTAAGAGCCCAGGTCGATCAACTAAAGATCGCTCTACCTAACCTGCATCAAGAGATAACGGAGAATGATTTAATGCAAGAGCCCCTGGTTGTGACTATGGGGCATAGTGATTTGGAAGAGCCAGTGGAGTTTGCCGAAGAGGAGGTCCCACTACCTAAGAGCTTGATCGCAGACGCTGTAATCCAAACCAAAATTTATAAAGAGCTCGCGGTAGAAATACATGTCACAAACCCTAAGTCAGAGGATGATATTCAGAAATATGTTGCATTAGAATTGCCCTGCATTGAAATTGATTTGTCAGAGATGTCATGGGAATTTACGTGGGCAGAAATAGAGCGTTGGGTGCTAAGGTCAGCACCTAGAAAATGGCTTAACAAGCCTAAAATTGACATGGCCTATGCTGGCCCTGCTCTTAGGGCTAAAGTTGAAACACGAAATGCGTTACTTCGAGAAAAAGCAGCTAAATTGATAGAAAAACTAGAAGATACATTGCTGCTAAAGCGGGTATCTCAATGTAAGTTGACCGGCCATTGCTCACAAGACAATTCCGAAATTTCAGAGGTTATTAGAGTCACTGCGCTTAATGGCGATTGGGTAAAAAATGAAGAGCTGTGGCAAGCCAAAGGGTTGGTGAATGACAAAACTGAGGTGCCGATTGTTATTAGGGCACCTTGGGTTCCTAACCCAATCACTGATGTTGATCAGCTGCAGCTAGAGATTCTTCCCCGGTTATCCGACACCGAAAGTGATCCTAAATACTCGTTTAAAGTCAATTGGTTTGGGATTGAATGTTGGCAAGCAGAATTGACAAGAAGGGCGGAAAAAATTTTCGTTGATAAAGTTGACGCGCGACATTCTTTACTGCGAGAAAGAGTAGGTAAATTGATAGACAGGTTGGATGATCCATCGCTGCTACAGAAGTTATCTCAATACCAATTGACCGGTTATTGCGCGCAGGACGAACCCCAAATTTCAGAGGAAATAAATATCACAACGCTGGTCACTGATTGGGAAAAACTTGATGGCCTATGGAAAGCAAAGGGGTTGGTAAATAACAAAACTGAGGTGCCAATTGTTGTTAGGGCACCCTGGGTGCGTAACCCAATCACTGATCTTGATCAGCCACAACTTGAGATTGTTCCTCTGATATCGGAGACAGACGGGTATCTACAATACCCGTATAAAGCCAGTTGGCTAGGAATCGAACGCTGGCAGTCCGAATTGGCACGAAGAGCGGAAAAAGTTTTCGCTGAGAAGCGTGCAGCCGAGGCAAGTTTTAAAAGCACTTTTAAACGCTCAAATCAAAATAGAAAAATTGAATTAATCGCAAATGATCTTGGTTTGCCTCCCCCTCATCAGCTCGGAAATTTCAAAAAATGCTGGAATGCCTGCGAGGCGATGTGGGCCGGGTTGATTTGGCGAAATAGCATATTGAAATCCGTTGGTGGATCTGTAACCCCAGTCAAATTATCCCAAATAGCCTGCATACAAGAGCTGCTAGAGTGGCCAACCGATGCCGATAGTCTCAAAAGCCGCAGAATTGATCTTTGGTGTTGGTTGAGTCGCCTCGAAGTAGCTGGCCTAGCAACGCATGAAGGGCGGCAAGTATTCTCTATAGCAAAAACCATCCCCCCAGCCTTCAACCCGTGGAAATTACCGCCTTATAAACCCCGTCAAAAGGGCACATAAACCACCGTACACAGCTCTCAAATTCTCTGGTACTCTTGTCCGATTCCAATACGGACCATTCGAAGGCCGACCACAAGGGAAAAGGGGCTCAATGGACAAGCGCAAGCTCACGGAAACCGACATCATCACCAAATTTATCCTCCCCGCCGTAGAGAGCGCCGGCTGGGATAACATGACCCAAAGCTCCGCGATGGCAAGGTGATTGTGCGGGGCCAGGTGGGCCTGCGTAAAAAGGTGAAGTCCGCCGATGTGGTGCTCTACCACAAGCCCAACATGCCGCTAGCGGTGATAGAGGCCAAAGCCAACAAGCACGAAATCGGCAAAGGCATGCAGCAAGGGCTCGACTACGCAAGCCTGCTAGATGTCCCGTTCGTGTTTAGCGGTATTTTGAAAAATGATAGGGGGTTTCCGAAACCCCCCATACAATTTGCAATCGCTTTTGGCCCGTGAAGGGTTCTTTTCACGACGGATTTGTTCGCCGTTTTGGCTAAATGTTGATCTATATTTTGGTGCCAATTCGGATGCTCACTGGATGTATTTCTTTAGGGCCTTACCAAAAATTACTGGGGCTTCCACGTAAGAAAATATTGAAAATACTGGAGCATCCACTTTAAGCGGTAAAGCACAAGTTTCCATATTTTTAGACAGGGTCTATTGGGCTAAATCTTCAACATATTTCAACAAATTAAAGCAAAATGCTCTAGCTCGTCCGAAACAGCGACCCCCGCTGGTGTGCGGATCAAGGGGTCACCGTGAACCTGCTACAGTTTAACGGACACTATTAATCAGGGACAATAGGTCCCTAAAGAGTGTTACAAATGACTGGAAAGCGAAAGCCCTATATGACTTATTCCAAAGAGTTCAAGCTGGAAGCTATCAGATTGATGGAATCATCCGATAAGTCGGCGCGCGAAAAACGCTTCAGGATCAATCAGTACGCTCTTTGAAATCAGCAAAGAAACCTTGGCGGAGTTCCTCGCAATCATCGAAGGAAAGTCCGTCTCACCAACAGTTCAAGATGTGCAGGCCGATGAAAGCGACGATGAGCCTGACTCAGAGCAGCTAAAAGATGAAACCATCTCCCGCAGCCATGAGCTGATCAAAGATAAAATCGCCAATCTCTCACCCGAAGAAATGGAAGAGTTGGTGGCTGCTATCCTGCGGGGTATGGGCTACAAAGAAAAAGTATCCCCCAATGGCCCGGATCGCGGCGTAGATGTTATTGCCTCCCCCGACGGCCTAGGCCTCACCCAACCGCGAATTAAAGCCGAAGTGAAACACCGCGATGGCTCAATGGGCGCACCCGCCATAAGGGGTTTTATCGGCGCGCTCAGGGAGGGCGATTCTGGTTTATTCGTAAGCACTGGTGGCTTCACCGCGAAGCCCGCTACGAAGTTGAACGCGCCACAATCCCCCTTACCCTAGTGGATCTAGACGACCTTGCCGACTTAATCGTCTCACACTACGAGAACTTCGATTTAGACGGCAGAGCCTTGGTGCCGCTCGTTGGAATCTATTGGCCTGCGGATTGAAGCTTCGATTTGAAGACCTTGTTTTTGACATCAGGTGTTAGTTAGTTCGCGGAAGTCAATTTTAAAATTAATGTTGAAGCGCAGATTTATTGCCTACCTTAAATTTTGTCGCCAAAAATTACTTCGTGGAGTTTGACGACATTTTCACGGTATTCCCTTGCGATAAAATTAATGTGTAAGCGGTTTTATTTTCTGGATTCCGTAATAACACAGTCGCTATACTCCAGCTATTCACATTAAATGGGACTAATGTTCTAGCATTCCTTTTTGTGGACAAAACCAGTTAGCAGGGATTTCGTGGTGTGTTTTAAATCACTGCCAGCTTTTCAATAGTTAAAAGGAATTTAGCATGAGAAATTATAATTTTATTTCAAAGTTATTGTTGTTGTGTGTGATGTTCTGCGCTTCTAGTGCATTTGCGCAAGACGGTGCGGCTACTCCAGCCGCAGCTACTCTGGCTGCTGGCGAGGTGGACGAAGCAGACAAAGGAAGTGGTGTCGATAAGCAAGGTTTGAATGTTGAACAGTGGGGGTTGGCGTTAGGGGTCGCCGTCGAGGGATATTCTAAAGATTACGTGAAAAGTGCCGGAATATATGGCACAGATAAAATTGTAGTTGTCGATGAGAGTTTTAGTACGGACACTACGATATGGGCAGTTGGTAATTGGACTGTAGATACATGTTTTAGTGACTGGCGAAAATGGGTGGTTCCATGCAGCACGTGGGTTAAGCCAGGGATTTTCTTTGGGCTTAAGCTAGGTGGTCAGGATGGGGCTGCGTTAGAGGGCATGGCATTAGGACTTCAATGGTCATTTTTGCAGAATGTTTCGTCAAATAAAAATGATGGTAAGAAACCTTCCTGGAATTTGGGTGTTGGTTTAGTGCAGCATGAGACACAGAGTCTTGCTAATGGAATTGTTGATGGTGCTGCTTTACCGGGCCATTTTCAGCAAATTCAGTATAAAAAGGGCTCTGATACTGGGTTCGTAATTATGCTGTCTAAAAACATCTACTAAGCCAATCTTAGAATTCTTCGTTGTTTAAAGGCGCACCAGATAGTAATTACGAAGTCAGGAGTGAATGTACTTACTATCTGGTGATTCCCAATTAGTTAGTTCGGTAGTGCCAATTGGGCAGCACTGTGTAGGTTTGACAGGGCCATTGACATACAATGCAGTGATATTGACCCATCGTCTTTGGAGTGCTTGCTAGGAATGGATTCTCCCCCCCTCGTCTTACGTCGACTCTCACTTGTCTTCATGCTGGTCTTCTCCTTGTTCACAATCGCGTGTGCAGAGCGAGAAGATTTTGCTACGTACGCCCATAAAGGCTTCTCGGTCGAATATCCTACGTCTTGGAAGTTCAAGAGGGATCAGGACTTTTCCTTAGATGGTAGCCGAGAGGTTATTTTTGACCTTGGCGAAGTTTCTTTCGTCGCATTTTACTTTAACGACCGTCTGACCTTTAGTGAATTCACTAAGCAGTATATTGATAATGTCTATCTCAAAGATGCAACGGGGTCTGCTAAATTAATCAGTCAGACCCCTTTCGACGTTGCTGGTCGAAAGGGATTGGATTTCCAAGTAACGGCTAAATTTATAGGCACCTTGAATACTCGAGTTATAACCGTTGACGTTTCACAGAATGGCGAGTCGGTTTTTTTGGTGGCCGCTACGGCTGATGAGGATGGGCTGGATATTCAGCCTTTGCTAAAGCATGTGGTTTCGTCAATTCGGATAGATAAGTAGATCAAGGAGGATTTATGAGTGAATACAGCGGTGAATTAATCAGCGAGCTAGGTGTGGCTAGGTATCTTCAAGGTCGTGAAGCAATGTCCACCTCTAATATTAGTTTCTTTGATCGCAAAGATACCCTCGAAAGAAGGTGGCAAGACTGCAATTTTGGCTGCCATACACCGGCCTACCGTATGCTTAAGAAGCCTGCTTCATGGAATGACGTTTTATTGGAGTTAGACAAGATCAGTCCAGCCGTCGCAGGCCTTGTAGATGGCATTAAATATGAGGCCGTCGATCAGCCTGCAAAAATTGCTGCAGGGCTAGATCGCACTGCTGAGGGTTTACACCTAAAAGGCGCCGACAAATTTGCTTTGGTGGGTGACGAGAACTGGGCCGCTTATGAGTTGCTAACGTCCACGTTTACTGCGTTGGTAGAGTTTGATCTGGATGTGTTTGATAACCCAATCATGAAGTCTGTGCTTGTTATCGTAAATGACTACATTTCGGTGTTGCCAGAATGGGTGCTGATTGAAGTGCAAAAAAGTGGATTGTTTACGGATACCGGAAGCGTAGATTCCGTTACGTTGTTGAAGGCTAGTGGCTTGTTACTAGAAGGTGCTATCTCTGATGATGATCTCAAGCAGGCTAGAGACTTCGTCTCTGGTAAAGCTCAGCGAATACTGGGTAAGCAAGCAGGTAAAAAGATTGCCCGCAAGCTTGCAGCCACCATTGCACTGGCATTGGCAACAAAAATCACCAAGCAATTATTGAGCGATAGTGGTAGAAATTTACAGCTTAAGCGAAAGTTAGCCCGTTTGCGGAGCACGGCTAAAAAGGCTGGTGGTGGGCTAGGGGGCGCGTTAGTGACGCTGTTGAAGTCTCAGGGCCTACTAGGCATTGCTGCAAAGCACAGTAGAGAATTGAAACAGAAGTGCCCGAAAACCTGGCATACCTTGCGCTACAGGCTTCAAGGCTGCGATATGGTGTACTTTCTAATTCACCCATTGCTGAGTGAATACGTAGACAGGCTTAGCCTTCTGGAGCATCAACCGGCTGAATTCTTGAAGGTCATGCGTGCGTTAATCGAGGCTCGCCACACGCGCGAAGTGTTTTATCCTGGATCGCTCTAGCGACGGCGCCCTCTGTAGGGTGAGCGGGGCATAGCGTAAACCGCTCAAAATTCACTCCTTCCGACTCCTGCCCGTTCTGGGTAGGAGGTTGATCAATGAAGCATCGATTTTCGGCTAAGTTGGGCGCCAAGCGGGGATCAGGTCTGTACAAAATTTCATCAATTGCGATATATGCAAGCGGATTGAAAGTTAGGCTACTTGTTACCTGATCAATCGTAAGAGGCCTAAAGTGTCAACCAAGTGTCAACGCAAAGGTGTAGAAGCCAGGCTAAACGTGGTGCTTTAAATACGACTTAAAATCCTCGGTGTTCTCGGTTTATAAACCCCAAGTGGTTATAAAATTAGACCGTTGAGGTTTTTTGGGCTGTATGGCGAGTCTTAAACCCCCTAACCGCACTTGCGATTAGGGGGCTGATTTTTAATCCAGCAGGGATTTATTAAAAATCGAAAACTCGGCTTTGTACTTGTCGCGGGTGTCGTAAATTACAACGAAGGTGTGGCCGTGTTCATCGTCGGGTACTTCAACGGCAAAGGTGCGCGAGCGAATTTTGATGCGTCTTTTACCTTTTTCCAGTTCCACCTCAGCGTAATACTGATGGTTGCCCAAGTATTCAAATTCTAGTAGGTCGCCTCTGTCTACGCGCAAGGTAAGGCTTTCGTACCGGCGCCAGCCTTCTTTATCCGCACCTTTTACGCGTGCGTTTAATTCATCCATCATTTTTTGGGCGTGTAGCTGGCGGGGCGTGGGCGGAACTTCCTCAGCTACAGGCTTTGGTTCTGCGGATTGTGCAGTGCTGGCCGCTATTTGCGGTTGGGGAACAGCAGGCGCTGGCGTGGCAGTTGTTATGGAAGTGTTCTGTGCGGCGATTATGGCCGCCTGCCGCTGGGCCTCGGCTTTGGCTTTGGCTTGCGCCTGTGCATCCCGTTGGCGCTGGGCTATAACGCTTGAAAACGCCTTGATTTCTGCTTCTGTGGTTTGCTTTTCTACCAGCAGCGCTGTGTACTTTTCACGGGCACTGTTTAACCGGCTTTGTCTGCTCTCTAGCGCATTTTTTGCAAGCTCTACTTTTTTGGCGGCCAGGGTCTGCAGGGTTTGTGCATTGGTGGCGTTGCTGCGGGTTGCCGCATCCAGTTCCGCAGTGGCGCTGCCTAAGTCTGCCAGTGCCTCTTGCAGCTTTTCCTCTGCATCTACTTGGCGCTGTGCATAGCTTTCAATCCGATTGTTGAGCGTAGTGAGCGCGCTTTCTTTTTTGCTAAGTGCTGTTTGAAGTGCGCTTAGCGACTGCGCATTGGCAAGCGAGGGTAGGGCAAGAATGAATACGGCGAGTGCCGCCGATATTTGGGCACTGAATGGCAACTTCATGTACATCTCCGCTGCATGGGGTTAAAGGCCGCGGATTCTACCTTATTGCGCGTTTGCTTGTCAGGTTGGTTGTTTGTGCGCGCGAGTTGGGGTTTTTGGCCATAGATATTGCGCGTGCAACATAAATGTCAATAGATGGCTTAAATGAGGGTGAAAAAGCGCGGCGCAGGGCGGGGCCTATTGGTTTAATGCTATGCCATGGCCTTTTTGGCGAGTTTGCCAGTTTGGGGTTGGGCAAAATGCGGCCACAAATGGCCAGAGCCACAGGTGTACAAAATTGAAGTGTTGCGGGCGTAAGCCACAGGCTTGCGGTACGGTGCTGGGGGGTTAGGTTCTGGTGGTTAGCTTCTGGTGGTTAGCTTCTGGGTGTGCTGAGCCTTAGGTGTTGGCGCTGTGTGCGCTGAAGCTGGATTACCCATTGGTTAACCTGCTTGGCCTCCGCGGCATTCAGCCTGTAAAAACTGAAGCCGCATCGGTATTTGTCGGTGAATTTGTCGTAACTTGGGTGCTTGGCCATTAATGCCTGGGTAAACTGGCGGCCATTGGCAACAAACTCGCAGCGTTCAAATACTTCGCCCGGCTCTATGGGCGGGTGAATAAACTTGTCGAACACAACACCCAGGCCCTCTGCCGATACATCGGTTATCCAGCCTTCCAGAGTCTCACGGCTGCGGCCAGACAGGCTGATGGCCGGCGTCTCGCCGGTGATATTTGCCCTGAAAGCGGCACGGCGTTGCCGGTGCAGTACTTTACCGGGAAGCGCCATTAGCAGTTTTGCACCTTTGTCATCTGTTTGGATGCGCTGTAACTGGCACTCTCCGCTCACTTGCACACCCCCGTATGCCGCACGAAACACCAGAAGGCTTTGCGGGCTTAAGGCGTTTTGTAGGCTAGTATCATTAAGCTGATCGATGGTCAGGGTTTGGTTTTCAAGGTTTACATCCAGCACCATACTGCTGGCCATCTGCTTTTGGCCAGGCAGGGTGACGGTAATGAGGGCGCGGTGCAGCTCAAGCAGCTTAAGTACCCGGTAGATATCCTCAGGTTCCGTAAGCCGCTGGGTTACCCCTTGTTCGTGATCTACCCCCATGATTCAGGCTTGTGCATAGGTGAGTGCCTGTTTGCCGGCATTGTGATTGCCTTTGTTGTTGTAAAGGGAGGTATCTGCCGACTGGCCCTTTAGGGCGCCCATCAATCGATTCACTGCCCGCTGGCTGCGGGCCAACAGTTTTCCGTTTATTTCGTTTTCGCGCTTACAGGCCAGAATGTTTTCTTCAATGGCGTGCCATTGGTGCAACAGCTTTTCATCGCGACAGCGTGAAAGCAGTAGCCGCCAATGTTTATCGTCTACAGGTAATTTTTGATCCGTTAGCAGCGCACGGCGCCTGCGGGCCGCTTGGTCGAGGGCAACCAGTTCTTGGCTTTTCTTTTCGATGATTGAACTTAATGCGCCAAGATTACGTTGGCTTAAGGCATCGGTTTCCTGGCTCAATAACGCCAACAGCTGTGTGGCTGCACGCAGTTCTTGTTCTATTACTTTGGCAATTTGAAAGGGAAGCGGGGTGGCCATAGTGCTTGCTCCATAGGGTGAATAGCCGGGTTCACCTAAAGCAGTTGCAAGCGGCGTGCCTAATTAGCAGAAAGGGGCGAGGGCTTAGAAACCCTCGCTGCTAAGAATTTTGTCGGCTAAGCGATCGGCATTAACGCTGTAGCTGCCATCGGCAATGGCGGCCTTTAGCTGCGCCACGCGCTCTTCGTTAACCTCGGGCGCCTGGGCAATGTTTTCCTCAAGCTTTTGCAGGCGCTGTGCTTCTGTGCTCAGTTGCACGTTATCGCGCGCCGGTGCTTCGGCCTCTGCAGGAGGTTGGTTTGAGCGTTCTGCACTCTGTTTTTGCAGTGCACGCTGGCTTTGTTGTGTATTCAGGTTGTTAAGGCCTGTTTTTGGGTCGATAACCATAATTACCTCGATCTTTACACCCGTTCAGTTTGTGATGTTTGTGCCTGTGGGCAAGCCCTGTAGGCATTTCGCTACGCTGTCATCACGCTTGCAGGCCGTGCCTGCGTGTTAAACAAACAGCCTGCCGGCCGGTATTTAACCCGGGTGATTTGGCTGTTTGTCGCCATTTATCACCCTGTAAAGCCTTGGCGCTCACGCCCGTATGCCGGCAATCGCACTAAATCTGCTTCTACAGCTGGGTATCGGCCGTGGGCTCAGAAACTTTAATGCCAATTTCGCTATTTTTTTAGCCACATCTATGGTCAGTATAGCTTTGTTGCCACGCTATGGCTTAGGCCCCTGGCACCCGCTTGCTGGAGGCTCAAAAGGCGCCCTACATCGGCACTTCTACGCGCCCCTCGGCCACTACTTTGGCGCGCACCTTGCGGTTAGAGCGGTTGTTGCTAACAGGAATTTGCTGGCCCAGGCGCCCGTTGGCCAGTGCGGTGCCTGTCATCAGTACCTTAAGCCCCCCGGCGGATGCGGCAATTTGCACGCTATCGCCCCTGCGGATCACCATGGGTTCATTTAACTGATTGATTTTTATAGGAAAGCCTGCCTTAAGTTGCCTTCTGGTTTCTTTGCCAATGGCGGCTTCCGGGGTAAATAGGGCGCCTGAACGTATTTCTGCCAGGTTAAATGCCTTGAGGGCCACATCGGCCGGTTCTATCACATCGCCCCGGCCGAGGGGGCGGCGGGTAACCACTACCTGCTGCCAGATTTCCGCCTGGCCCTTAAGGTAAATAGACCAGGGCGCCTGGCTTTCACATTTCACCAAAACCGACAGGTTACCGCCGTTGCTAGGCGGATTGGCGAGATCTAGTGTCAAATTTTCGTCGCAGGCTTTGAGCTGCAGGCGGTTGTCTGGCAGATCTATGGTCACATTCACATCTGCGTGCGGGTACTGGCGCTCATAGTGCTTGATCATGGCTGCCGCTGCGTTATCGGCTACGGGCTGCCATTGCTGCCAGGCAGTGCTGGCGCTGGCGGGCGCAGAGATGAAGGCGATAATAAAAAGCCACTTACACTTCATGAGGTTTGGCCTATGCTTTGTTCTAGTGCTCAAGGTCGGCGGTGACAGGCCGATACAGAGCATGTATTGAAGAGTGATTTGCCGCAGGCTGCATTCAATTGCAGCATTAAAACGCGCCAATCAACTCGCTGTATGAGGGTAAATGCAACTTGTATGCCGTAGAGCGAAGCGCCGTAATCTGGGCTATGTTTAAGGCAGGCAATAGACTCAAGTGCGTTCAGGATGGGGGCCGTAATGGCAGGAGTGTTAGACAGCGTTAACCAGCGTACCCAGCTCGTTGGGCAAAATCGCCTAGAGCTTCTGCTGTTCAGGCTTGCGGGCAAGCAGCTGTATGGCATTAATGTGTTTAAGGTAAAAGAGGTGCTTCAGTGCCCGCCGCTCAATGCTATCCCCAAGCGCAACCCGGTTGTGCGGGGCGTTGCCCATATTCGTGGTGGCACTATATCCATCATGGATATGAATCAGGCAACCGGCCACGGTGCATTGACCGACATTCAAAACTGCTTTGTGATCATCACTGAATACAACCGCTCAACCCAGGGCTTTCTGGTGAAGAAAGTAGAGCGTATTGTGAATATGAACTGGGAAGACATTCATCCGCCACCCAGAGGTTCAGGCAAGGAAAACTACCTAACCGCAGTGACGGAAGTGGAAGGGCAGTTGGTTGAAATCATTGATGTGGAGAAAATTCTGGCAGAGGTTTCGCCAATCAGTGAAGAAATTACCGCAGGTGTCATTGAAGATGGCATTGCCGAGCGGGTGGTGCAAAAGCATGTGCTTATTGCCGACGATTCAACCATCGCCAGAAAGCAGATCCAGCGGGTTATTGAGTCTATGGGGCTTAAAACCACCCTGTGTAAAGACGGGCGTGAAGCGCTGGAGTTCTTGAACGATATGGTGGCCCAGGGCAAGAGCGTTACCGAAGAACTGCTGTTGGTGATTTCCGATATCGAAATGCCAGAAATGGATGGCTATACATTTACTGCAGAGGTGCGCGCTACACCTGCGTTGAAGGATTTGCACATTATTTTGCATACATCTTTGAGCGGTGTATTTAACCAGGCCATGGTGAAAAAAGTGGGGGCGGATGATTTTCTTGCAAAATTCCACCCAGATGACTTGGCAAGGCGGGTTAATGAGCGCGTTAAATCCATGTGTGGCGAAAGTATGCTTGACGAGGAGTAACAAGTTGGCCTGGAGGGCTTGTGGTTGCCATTTGACGCCGCACACACTGGCAGTGCACATCAGGGGGGTGCTATGAGCATTCCCACACGTACTGGGCGGGATTCGCTAAATCCCGCCCATTTTTCCGCTTTTCGGGATTTCCTTGAGCGCGCCTGCGGTATTTTTCTTGCCGAAAATAAGCAGTATCTGGTAACTACCCGCATACTTCCGCTGTTAAGCCACCATGGCTTAAATGATCTAGGCGAGCTGGTGCAACAGCTATCTTCTAATCGCTATACGTCGCTGCGCGACATTGTGATTGATGCAATGACAACCAACGAAACCTTTTGGTTTCGCGACACTTACCCCTTTGAGCTGCTTAAAAACACCGTATTCCCGGAGCTTTTTGCAGAACAGGCCAGCGTGAGCATTTGGTCTGCTGCCTGTAGTTCAGGGCAGGAGCCCTTGTCTATCAGTATGGTGGCCGAAGAGTCTGCAAAATTGCACAACCTGCGCATTGGCAGCAATTTAAGTATTTTAGGTACAGATTTATCCCCGTCTATGCTCAAGGCCGCGCGCGATGCCACCTACGATAAAGGCACGGTAATGCGTGGTTTATCTGCCGAGCGTTTGGCCCAGTTTTTTGACGCCTTGCCCGATGAACAATGGCGGGCCAAGGCTCAAATTTCCCAGCGTATCCGCTACAAGCCCATGAATTTACAGGAAAGCTTTGGCGGGCTTGGCAAGTTTGATGTGGTGTTTTGCCGCAATGTGCTGATTTATTTTAGCCACGAACTTAAGCTCGATATCCTCACCCGCATCCGCCGTGTATTAAAACCCAATGGCATTTTATTTCTGGGTGCCTCAGAAGGCCTTGGCGGTGCTTCAGAGCTGTTTGACATGGTGCATTGCAACCCCGGAATTCTCTACCGCGCCAAATAGCCTCTGCGTGGCGCAACTGCCGCGTCTTTTTACTTCCTGTCTTGCTAGCCTGCTGCACATGCCTTGCCGCTGCACCTCCTTGCCGCCGCACCTCCTTGCCGCAGCGGAAATAACTTGCCGCTTTCCTGAAACAAAGGCCTGCCCATTTAACATTAAGTAAATATTTATCTATGTAAAACAATGGCTTATAGATGGTGAGCAGGCTGGCACAGGGTTTGCTCTATAGCGGTATAGCGCACAAATTTGTGTAACGTGTTTGAGTGAGGAGTACACCATGGCCATCAGTTTTGCCGAGACCACAGGCTTTTTTGAAACAACCCTGGATCTGCGTGCCAGGCGAGCCGAGGTACTGGCCAACAATCTCGCCAACGCGGATACCCCTCACTACAAAGCGCGCGATATCGATTTTAAGGCCGAGCTCAATCGGCAGCTTAGCGGTAAGCAGCGCGAGGGCTTTGATCTGGCGCGCACCCAATCGCGCCACCTGGCCGGCCAGCAAAGTGTGAGTGGTGAAGAGTTGCGCTACCGGGTACCGCAGCAGCCCTCGGTTGACGGCAACACGGTTGAAGAGCAAGTAGAGCACGGCCAATACATGGAAAACGCCCTGGCATTCCAGGCCAGTTTCACATTTCTCAACAGCCGCTTTAAAGGGCTGATGAATGCGGTTAAAGGGGAGTAATTATGTCGCTTAATGCCATCTTCGGAATTGCCGGTAGCGGCCTGAATGCCCAAAGCCTGCGACTGAATACCACCGCCAGTAACATGGCTAACGCCCAGTCGGCGGCCTCCAGTTACGATCAGGTGTACCGCGCGCGCCACCCTGTGTTTACCACGGCGCTGAACAATGCCCGTGGCGGGCTCATGCCCACTGCAATGGCAGAGGAGGCCAATGCCGGCGTACAAGTGCTCGGCATTGTGGAAAGTGACGCACCCTTACAGCAGCGCTACGAGCCTAACCATCCATTAGCCAATGAAGACGGCTATGTGTTTTACCCCAATGTGAATGTGGTTGAAGAAATGACCAACATGATCTCCGCCACTCGCAGCTTTCAAACCAACGTTGAAGTTATGAACTCCGCCAAGCAGATGATGCAGCGCGTGTTAACCATGGGCCAATAAGAGGGCAGCAAGATGTCTGGAATTAGTAACATTGGCGGCGTGCTGGATCACTTGGATATTGGTTCGAAAAACAAAGACGCGCCAAAAAGTAATGAGCTTGGCCAGGCGCAGTTTTTGGAATTGCTGATGGTGAAGATGCAAAACCAGGATCCGCTCAACCCCCAGGAAGATACAGAATTTATTGCAGAACTTGCGCAATTCAGTGAGTTGGAGGAAATGGAAAAGCTAAATACCAATTTCTCCAGCTTTTCGAATGTCATGATGTCTAATCAGGCATTGCAGGCATCATCTTTGGTGGGCCGAAGCGTCACAGTGCCCACAAATAATGCGAGCCTGGCAGCCGGCAACGTGGTGAGTGGCAGTGTAACTATTCCCGCCAGCACCAGCGATGTGAATGTGAATATTTACAGTGAATCTGGCTCGCTTGTGGAATCAATTCCCGTGGGCTACCAGAGCAAGGGCGAAATGGTATTCCGGTGGGATGGCATGTACCTGGAGGTAAACGGTGAGCTAACCGATTGGGCCAGCCAGCTCCCCAACGGTGCTGCGCCCGGGCAGTATAAATTTGAAGTGATGGCGAGTATTGACGGCGAGCCCACGCAGTTAGATACCGCATTAAGTGCCAATGTGAACAGTGTGACCATTGGTTCAAACGGATCCTTGACGTTGAATCTGGCAGGCATTGGGCCTGTATCAATGTCTGATGTAAAACAGTTTAACTAGCCTTAGAGCAGGGTATTACAATGCCATTCAATACAGCGTTAAGCGGCATTCGTGCAGCAAACTCCGATCTGAAAATTACCGGCAATAATATTGCAAACGCCAGTACCACGGGTTTTAAGAGCTCTCGGGCGGAATTTGGTGACGTATATGCCACCACTATTTTGGGGGCGGGCGTTAATACCATCGGCGGCGGTGTGCGTTTGCAAGAGGTATCGCAACAGTTTAGCCAGGGTAATATCAGTTTTACCGAAAATGAGCTGGATCTTGCCATCAGCGGCGCCGGATTTTTTATCTTGAATCAAGGCGGCGATCAACTTTATACCCGCGCAGGTACCTTTGGCTTAGATAAAGACGGCTATATTGTGAACAACACCAATGGCCGCCTGCAGGGCTTCGGCGCTGATATCAACGGTGTCATTGGCGGCGTTGTGGGCGATATGCAAATCCAAACCGGCAATCAGCCACCACGGCAAACCACTTTGGTGGAATCTGCGTTGAATCTGGATGCCAACGCGCCTGTATTACAGCGCTCAGGTACCACCATTTTGACAAATGGCAATGCCATTGGGGTTACTCAGGTTGGGCTGCAAAACGCCACTACATCCACGGCTGCGTCTACAAACTTTGCACTGCCAGGTGCGGGGTTCGATTTTAATGCCAATACCGTAACCTTTGATATACAGCTGGCCGGAGCGACCTCCGGCAACAATGGCACTGTGTCTATTACTTTGAATACTGCCAACGGCGTGCCTGCCAATATCAACAACTTTAACGATTTGCGTACCCTTGAAGGCGTGATTAACGGGCAAATTTTTTCACCCACCTTGCCGCAAACCCCCATCGATGTTTTGGCCGTGGCCGTAGATGATGGCGGCGGTAACTACCACCTGGAGTTTCAGGCGCTGCAAGATGGCGAGCCCTCGCAGGTAACCTTGACCAATGGCAGCGGCAATGCTGGCGTGCTGGGTTTAGCCGGCGCAATTGGCGCGGGCAGCATTCAGGATAACTCCGGAACGCCCGCTGTTGATAATGGCTACCCATTGCAATCTATTGATGTGGTAGGGCCAAATCAAACCATTACCTACACCAGTGCAGAGGGCCAAACAGCCAGTGAAATTGCCTCGGAAATGAACGGGCTTGCCGGCGTCACTGCAACGGCAACTACCACCGCGCGCATTGTGGCAGCCGGCTACAACAATGCCGCCGGAAACATGGTTATAAACCTGAATAATGTAGCCCTCAATGCCAATGATTTGGCTGGCCTTGAAACCGAAATTAACGGCTTATCTACCTCAACACTTCCGGGTGTAACCGCCACCCTGGATGCAGTAACAGGGGATTTAATCGTAACCTCTAACATTGGTGACGATTTACGTTTCATCATGAGCTCCACTACCGATGGCGATACCGTGGAAGTATTGGGTAATCCTGCCGTGCCTTCGCAAACGCTGGAAGCAGATCCTGCCAACAACGGCATTGGGGCCGGCAATTCGCTGGCATCCACCAACGGCATAGTGGTGGGCGGTGAGATAGATCTGGTGCTGGATGAAGGCTACACCATTAACAATCCCAATCCGCCGGCTATCGGTTTGTACAGCCCCTTTACGGCTACGTCTTTCCAGCCTTTTGTGATTAACCAGTTCGACCCAACCGATCAGGGCACCTATAACCACGCAACCTCGGTTACGGTGTACGACTCGCTCGGCAACAACCATGTGATGACGCAATACTTTGTACGTCAAAACTACGACCCGAACGATCCGCTCACCTCGCCCAATCACTGGGTGATGCATGTGCAGATTGACGGCGAAGATGTAGGCGACCCAGACACAACATTGCCGCCACCCGGCAATGTTGCGCCGACCCAGGCATCGTACAATCTGCACTTTGATTCTAATGGCGCATTAGATCCATTGTTAAGCGACCCGATACTGATTTCCAACTGGGTGCCTCTTGATCAAAATGGCAACCCCAATGGCGCGCAGGGGCCATTGAATCGCCTGCAGGGTGGCGCCTTACCCATTGTGGTGCCACCTACCAATTCCAACTTTGAAGTTGTGATGGATGGCACCTCACAGTTCGGTAGCGATTTTGCAGTTAATAATGTAGATCAAAATGGTTACGCCACCGGCAGGCTTTCGGGCATAGATCTGGATGACGAGGGCGTACTCTTTGCCCGCTTTACCAATGGTGAGGCGCAGGTGCTGGGCCAGCTAGCGATTGCCGATTTTGCCAATGTGCAGGGCTTGCAGCCCGCCGGCGACACCATGTGGGCTGAGAACTTTGAATCGGGTATTCCGCAAATAGGTACGCCCGGCACTGCGGCCCTTGGGGTTATCAATGCCGGAGCACTGGAAGATTCCAACGTGGATTTGTCTGAGCAACTCGTAAACTTGATTATTGCCCAGCGTAACTTCCAGGCCAGCGCCAAGACCATTGAAACGGCCGATGCCGTTACCCAAACCATCATCAACCTGCGCTAATGACAGTTTTTACCCTCTGCGCCCCAAGTCTAGACACAGAGACTTGGGGCGCAGTTTGTAACCCTCACTCGCACGGGTTTAGGTGACGGCTAGCTAAGTATTGCTGTGCAGTGGCTTGTACCCTCTCATTCCTGTTTTGCAAGCAGGCCTCAAAAGGCGTTTGCGCCGGGTAACATGCTGCGCCTGAACTCTCATCTCAAGAAAGCGTTTGAAGGCATGGCCTTCAAGGTGTGGGCAAGCTCACATTAGCTTACTGTTTAGCTGCGTTCTTAAGGCCGTTGTTTGTTGGTGCCATTTGCTACATAAGGCCGGTGTTGGTTTTCTCTGGCACTGTTTTTGCTCTATCTCAGGTATGACGATCGAATGATCAAAAATTGTCGTTCCGAGGAAGAACTATGGACAAGGCGCTTTATGTATCCATGACCGCGGCCAAGCACAATATGCGCGCGCAAACCGCGCATTCCAATAATCTGGCCAACATTAATACCCATGGTTTCAAGGCGGATTTCGCGCAGGCAAGGGCGATGCCCGTGTTTTACGGCGATGGCCACCCCACGCGCGCCTACGCACTGACAGAGTCGCCCGCCACAGATTTCGCGCATGGCGCATTTATTGAAACCGGGCGTGAGCTGGATGTGGCCATCAATGGTGATGGTTTTTTGGCGGTGCAACTTCCAGATGGCCGTGAAGCCTACACCCGGGCCGGCAACCTGCTGATTGATGCCGACGGCATCTTGCGCAACAGCGAGGGCATGATTGTGTTGGGTGATGGCGGCCCCATTGCCTTGCCGCCCCAAGAGAAGGTGGAAGTAGGGCTGGACGGCAGTATATCCATTATCAACGCGGGCGAAGGCCCGCAAACCCCGGCACAGATCGCGCGTTTGCGATTGGTTAACCCAGATGTCGCCAACCTTGAAAAAGACGAGAGCGGCTACTTTGTGACGCGCGACGGTGAGGCCGCAGCGGTAGATGCCAATGTCCAGGTAACTTCGGGCTTCCTGGAGGCCAGCAATGTCAACGCCATGCACGAGTTCACCTCTGTGCTTACGTTGGCGCGCCAGTATGAGTTACACGTAAAGCTTATGGGCAGCGTGCAGGAAAACTCTGAAGCATCGGCCCGAATGTTGCAAATAAGTTAACACCAAGGCTATTTATGGGCGCCGGTACTTGGCTGTTGCCAACACCGGCGCGTAAGAATTAGAGCGATCAGGGCGCAAGCCTGACGTACGTGAACCGAGAGGAATGCCAGTATGCACGCCGCACTTTATGTGAGTAAAACGGGCCTTAGCGCGCACGATAAGCAGTTAACCACTATCTCAAATAATTTATCGAACGCCTCCACTGTGGGCTACAAGCGCGATAGAGCCGTATTTGAAGATCTGCTGTATCAGGTGCAACGCCAACCCGGCGCGCAAACTACCCAAGACACCCAGCTCCCCTCGGGTTTACAGCTGGGTAGCGGTGTGCGCGTTGTGGGTACCCAAAAGCAATTTACAACCGGTAGCCTGCAGGTAACTGATCAATCTCTGGATGTTGCCATTAACGGGCGCGGCTTTATGCAGGTGCTCCAGCCAGATGGGAATATTTCCTACACCCGCAACGGCCAGCTGCATTTAAATTCTGATGGCCAGGTGGTTAATGCCAATGGTTTGTTGTTAGAGCCTGCCATTACCATACCCGAAGATGCCAACCGCATTACCATTGGTACAGATGGCACCGTGAATGTGTTTATTCCCGGCGACCCTAACCCGCAGCAGGTGGGCAATATTCAATTGGTGGATTTCATTAATCCCGCAGGCCTTGAAGCCATAGGCGGCAACCTGTTTTTGGAAACCGCATCCAGCGGTAACCCGCAGGCAGGTACCCCCGGTGAAAACGGCCTGGGTGAAGTGCTGCAAGGTACGCTTGAAAATTCCAACGTGGATATTGTGGAAGAAATGGTCAATATGATCACCACCCAGCGGGCCTACGAAATGAACTCAAAAGTGGTATCTACAGCGGATCAAATGCTGCAATTTATCACGCAAAACCTGTAATGCCGCTTCGCTATAGAGGAATGCAGTGTATGTTTAAGTTCGCCTCAGCTCTGTTGGTTTCATTGGGCGCTTTGCTTGGTGGGTGCGTGGTATCGCAACCGCCAGCGCCGAACGACCCCTTCTACGCACCGGTACTGGGAAATACGCCAGTACCGCCAGTGCCCACCGATGGCTCTCTGTACCGTGGCGACTACAGCTTATCGTTTTTTGACGATCGTAAAGCCACCCGTGTGGGCGACATTATTACCATTGTGCTCTCCGAGCGCACCGTAGGCAGCAAAAGCTCGGGCGTCAGCATGAAAAAAGAATCAGACAACAGCTTTACCGGCACATTGTTCGGTGTTGAACCCAGGGTAGGGGAGTATTCATTGGATACCAGCACCCAGGTAGATCGCGATTTTGTGGGTGAATCTGATGCAGACCAAAGCAACAGTTTGCAGGGCAATATCACCGCTACTGTAACCGATGTTCTGCCTAACGGTAATTTGGTAATACGCGGTGAAAAATGGATAACACTTAATAAAGGCGAAGAATTTATTCGGGTAAGCGGCATGGTGCGGCGCGAAGATATCAGCCTGGATAACAGCGTATTGTCTACCCGGCTCGCCAATGCTCGCTTGAGTTATGCAGGCCGAGGTGCGCTTTCTGACGCCAGTGAAATGGGCTGGCTGGGCCGATTTTTCAACTCTCCGGTATGGCCATTATGAAAATTTTGATTGTTGCTTTAGTGATGGCTTGCTTGCCGCTGGCCGCAGTTGCAGAGCGGGTGAAAGACATCGCAAGTGTGGCAGGTGTGCGCACCAATCAGTTGGTGGGTTATGGCTTGGTGGTGGGGCTTAATGGCACCGGAGATCAAACCAACCAAACCCCTTTTACGGTGCAATCGTTCTTAAATATGCTGAATCAGTTCGGTATCGCCATGCCGCCCGGCATTAAACTGCAGCTAAAAAATATTGCGGCAGTAACGGTGCACGCAGAAATGCCGGCCTTTGCAAAACCTGGCCAATCTCTGGATATTACGGTTTCCTCTATTGGCAATGCCAAAAGTTTGCGCGGCGGCAGCTTGATTATGACGCCGCTGAAAGGCATAGATGGGCAGGTATACGCCATTGCACAGGGCAATCTGGTGGTGGGTGGTTTTGGCGGCGAAGGCAACGACGGCTCAAAGGTGACAGTGAATGTACCCAGTGTGGGCCGTATTCCCTCAGGCGCCATGGTAGAGCGGCAAATCGCTACCCGCTTCGATGAGGGGCGCGCCATAGTATTTAATTTACACAGGCCCGATTTCACCACCGCCAAGCGTCTGGCTGAAAGTATCAACAATATGCTGGGCCCGGATGTTGCTGCACCTGTTGATGCCGTGTCTGTTTCGGTACAGGCACCGGTAGATCCCGCACAGCGGGTAAATTACCTTTCCCTACTTGAAAATATTAATGTAGAGCCCGGGCGCGAGCCCGCACGGGTTGTGATTAACTCGCGCACCGGCACCATTGTGGTGGGGCAGGATGTGCGGGTCTCGCCGGTTGCTGTTACCCACGGCAGCCTCACAGTCACTGTTTCCGAAGCACTTTCGGTAAGCCAGCCCAATGCGTTGGGGGAAGGCCAGACTGTGGTAGTGCCGCAATCCAATGTGGGTGTTGAGGAAGAAATAAACCCCATGTTCAAATTTGATACCGGCACAAGCCTGGATGACATAGTGCGCGCCGTTAATCAGGTGGGTGCAGCGCCCGGCGATCTAATGGCCATTTTAGAGGCGCTCAAGCAATCTGGTGCGCTCAAAGCCGAGCTTATTGTGATCTAGATGAATAACCTAAACCTTCCCGTTCAGTCTACCCAGGTTGATAGCTTTACTAATCTCAACTCGCTGGATCACGTGAAAAAAATGGGCCGCGAGGGCGATCAACAATCACTGCGCGAAGTGGCGCGCCAGTTTGAAGCCATGTTTGTGCAGCAGTTGCTAAAAACCATGCGCGCCACCGAGGATGTATTTGCCAAGGGTAACTATACCCAATCAAGTGAAATGAAATTTCACCGCGATCTGCTGGATCAACAGATGTCGCTCTCGCTTACCCAAGGCCGCGGCCTGGGCCTTGCTGAAGCGTTGTTTGCCCAAATGACAGAGCAATACGGCAAGCTTTTGCCGCCGCCAACCAATGCCGCCGGCGCTCAAGCCCCGGCAGGCACAAGCGGGCAAGAACCTGAACCAGCACCAAGCGCGCCGGTAAGTAACGTGAATGCCGCCGATGCTAAAACCGATGCTAGCGCTTCTACTGAGGCAAAAATTCGCCGCTTCGTGGATGAGGTATTTCACGCAGCGCGCCAAACAGCCGATGCTCTGGGTGTAGCTGTGGAAGGTGTAATCGCGCAGGCAGCCCTGGAGACGGGCTGGGGCGAGCACCAATTAACAGATGATAAAGGCGCCCCTAGTCATAATTTCTTTAATATCAAAGCCGATGCCCGCTGGGAGGGTGACTCTGTAGCCAAGCGGGTATTGGAGTACATAGACGGTGTGCCCATTACGCTACTGTCAAATTTCCGGAAATACGAAAGCGCGCAGGCCGCCTTTAAAGATTTTACTAATTTTATAACCCACTCCCCACGCTACCAGGAAGTTAAAAACAGCCCAAGTGCGAAAAGCTATGCCCAAGCGCTGCAGGCAGCAGGCTATGCAACAGATCCGGCTTACGCCCAAAAAATTGCCAACATTGCCAATAGCCCATTGCTTAAAAATATATTGGCTCAAAAATTGCTCTAATTAATTCAGTGGGGTCAATATTTCAATATTGACGCGGAATTAATTAAACGGTGAAGCGCAATGGCCGATTTATTAGGTATAAGTATCAGCGGGCTGAAGTTCAGCCAGTCTGCGCTCAAAACTACCAGCCATAACATCTCCAACGCTGATACCGCGGGCTATTCACGCCAGCGGGCGCTCGCTGGCACCAACGATGCCACCTTCATTGGCGGCAGCTACCAGGGCAACGGCGTTCACCTGCAAACCCTGGAGCGTATTGCCAGCCAGTTCGCCATTGATCAATTGCGCTCTGATACCACGCTGTTCAACCAGTTGGAAACCTTTAACGACAACATTCGCCAAGTGGATTCGCTGTTATCAGATCCGGCCACGGGCGTTGCAGCTGCCATGCAAACATTTTTTGCAGCAATGCAAAATGGCGCGAATGACCCAACTTCCGTGCCCTCGCGCCAGCTGATTGTCAGTGAAGCGCAAAGCCTGGCCACGCGTTTTAATACGCTGTATGACCGGTTTGATGCGTTAAACCAAGGCGTAACCCAGCAACTGACAACCGCTGTTGCACAAATTAATTCATTGGCCAAGGTGATAGGCGAGCTTAACAGTAAGATTGCTTTGGCCTTTGGTGGCGGCCAGGGTGCTGAACCCAACGACCTGTTAGACCAGCGCGATGAAGCCCTTCGCCAGCTTGCGGAATTTGTCTCGGTAAGCACTTTTGATCAGGGCGATAACCAGATTAACGTGCTGGTAGGCAATGGCCAGCCACTGGTGGTGGGCAACGCGGCACGCTCACTACGCATTGAAGGCGGCTTGCTGGATGCCTCTAAGGCTGAAATTATTTTTGACTCTGCAAAGGGGCCGCAGCGTATTACCGAGCTTGTTACCGGTGGTCGGGTAGGGGGCTTGCTGAGTTTTCGCGATGAAGTGCTGGACCCTGCCATCAATGAAATTGGCCGCCTGGCCATTGCCGTGGGTGAATCTTTCAATGAAGTGCACACCCAAGGCCTTGATTTAAACGGTAATTTTGGCGACCGGTTTTTCAATGATGCCAACGACCCGAATGTGGCCCAATCGCGCGTAAAGGGCAGCTCCGATAATGCCGCACCTGACGACCGGCAACTGGCTCTGGAAATTGTAGATAGCTCGCAAATTACAGCGTCCGACTACGAGCTAGACATTGGCGCTAATGGCATTTACACCATTACACGGGCGGCCGATGGTTCCATTGCCAGCAAAGGTATTATGGCGAGTACCTTTCCCTTTGAAATAGCGTTCGACGGCCTAAGCCTCTCCTTCGGTGGTGGCAGCTTTACTAATGGCGACAAGTTTTTACTTCAACCCACCCGATTGGGAGCGCGCTCTTTTGGCGCCGCCATTAGCCGAACCGAGGAAATTGCCTTTGCCTCACCCTTGCTCACAGATGTAAGCCTGGCCAATCAGGGCAATGGCTCCATTACCCCCGGCGAAGTGCTGGCCGTACACGATGCCAATGGCAACTACTTGCCGCTATTTACCCAGCAGGGCAAGTTTTCACCGCCATTGATCGTAAAATTTAATACGCCAACCAGTTACGATATATTGGATAACTCAGATCCCGCCAATCCTGCGCAGCTGGATCCGCCTATTCGCAACCAAATTTTCGTGCCGGGCCTTTCCAATAAGCTGTTTTCAGAAGATCCGGGCGCAACCCAAGTCAGTACTCAAGGCCGCGCCATTGGTTTGCCTGTGGGCAGCCGGCCCACGGTAACAGCTGCATTAAAACCCACAGGCGCGGTTGCGCCGAACTTCGGTGTTACAGATTTCTCTGGCACGGCCAACCAGTTTGCGTTTGATATTGTCGTGAGCAATACGCTTAACGGCGTAAACGATGGCACTTTTACGGTACTCATTAATAGCCCCGGAATTGTGGATAACGCAACCTTGCTGGCAGATATCAATGATGACCTGGCCGGCAGCGATGTGGTGGCCTACATGGATGAAAATGGCGAGCTGGCATTCAGGCTGCAATCGATGGGCTATGGCGATATCAGCCTGCAAAATTACAACCCGGACCCCGATGGCGGCGCAGACAACGCACCGGCTGGCCAAGCCAATAATTTGCTTGGGTTTAACGTTGAGGGCGCAAGCTTTACCACCACGGCCGGTGCCAGTGGCACCTCCGGGCAGGGCCTGGTGGGCAATCGTTACCCCTCTGAAATAGTGCGCATCAATAGCCTGGATCCAGCCACCGGATTGCCTGTTACCCAATCGGTAACCACTGTGCCCAATGGCAGCGCCCGGCTGCTGGCAAGCACGCTGTCTAATTTAAACGGCGTTAACGCCAAGGCCTATACCACGGCAAAAATTGATAACTTCAACCTCTCCCTTAACGAGCCGTTGCAAATTCACGTTAATGGTGAAGATATTCTGCCCTATGAAACCAATCCGGTTACCGGCGCGCTGGAGTTGTCTGCAGACGTGCCAGACCCGGTGGCCGAGCGTGAAGCGTTTATTAATTTTGTTGCAGCCCAAATTGGCGCCAACAACAGCCTAAGCAACAACGGCATTTATGCTTCTGTGTACCAGGATGCCGCCACCGGCCGGCTGAGTGTTTCTGTAACGTCAAACCTTGGTGATGATCTGGATATTCGGCTGAGTGCCCAGCCAGGTGAATCTATTGATGTGGGCGATACCATCAATCCGCAAATTCGGCTGGCCGCCAACGGGCCGGGCGTGCAAGCTGGCGCAGTAATTGGTGGGCGGGTGGATGTCACCCTTGCGGAAGGCTTCACCATGGCCACTTTGCCGTCTACCAGCCAATTGTTTGGCGATAGCAGCGCGGCCGATTTTCAAAAGAGTAAGTACTGGGGTATTCAGGCGGCCATTGATGGCCACCCGGTAGTTGGCGACACGTTTACGTTGAACTTTAACCACGATGCCTCAGCAGATAACCGCAATGCACTTAAGATGGTGGATTTGGAGTTGGCGCAGGTGGTAGACGGCGGCAAAAATACTTTTTCAGGCACCTATGGCAAGGTGGTTGAAGAGGTGGGTACCAAAACTTCAGCCTCACAGATCAATCGCGATGCATCAGAGAAAATTCTGGCCCAAAGCCAAACGCTGCGCGATTCCATCTCTGGTGTAAACCTGGAAGAAGAGGCCGCAAGTTTAATCCGGTTCGAACAGCTCTATAACGCCAACGCCCAAGCCATCTCAGTGGCGCGGGATTTGTTTGATCGTTTACTTAACAGCTTTTAGGTGATATATGCGCGTTTCTACCAGTGAAATGTTTAATGTGGCAAACCGGGGCATCAGTAATGCCAATACCGCCATTGTTAAAACCCAAGAGCAACTAAGTACCGGCTTGCGGGTGCTAAACCCCTCAGACGACCCGGTGGCCTCCACTAAAATCATGCAGCTCAACGAAAGTATTGCGCGCATTTCACAATTTACAAAAAATATCAATTCTGCAGAGAACGACCTGCAGCTTGAAGAAACCACACTTGATGGCGTGCTGTCATTAATTCAACGCATTCAGGAAATCAGCGTGCAGGCCGGTAATACTGCCATTCTTACGCCATCAGATTATCTGGCGCTGGCGGCCGAGGTGGATGCCCGCCTGGAGGAAATGCTGAATCTGGTGAATACCCGCAATGCCAATGGCGATTATATTTTCGCAGGCTACAAAGGCGGCACCCAGCCCTTTGAAAGGTTGGGCGCGGGCCAGTTTGAATACCGTGGCGATGACGGCCAAAAATTCGTAAAAATCTCAGAGAGCGTAAAAGTACCGGTAAGTGATAACGGCAAAGCGATATTTATGGATATCGACAGTGCCCAAAATACCATCCGTACCAGTGTGAGTGCTAAAAACACCAGTGTGCCACCCATTCAGATCAGCGTGGGGCAGGTGGTTGATCAAGATCTATACAACAGCTTTTACCCCTCGGATATGACCATCACCTTTAACGCAGATTCCGCCATAGTGCCCGCTGCCAAAAACTTTACCGTTACCAACCGTGCAACCGGTGAGGTGCTGTTAGCCAATCAGAAATTTGTGAGCGGCCATGCTATTGAAGTGGCAGGGGTTTCTTTTTCGATTATTGGTGAGCCTAAGTCGGGGTTGCCTGCGGTGAATGCAACCCGGCCCTTTGGGGTAGATTCGGCCGCTGTCTTCCCCTTTGATTTCACCGCACCTGCAGACGAAACCTTTGAGATCAATGTTGGCGGACGCACAGAAACCTTTGTGCTGGATGCCAATGTAACCAGCACCGCGGATATAGCCGCTATTTTAAACAACGCCGGTAACGGCAATGCGGCCCGGCTTGCAAGCCTGGGCATCACCGTTACTGCTGCAGGCTTTACCATGCCCACCGGTGTTAACTTCACCATTGGCGCCGGTAGTGCCAATATCAACGGCGTAATGGGAATTGATACCGTGGCTGGCAGCACATCTGCCAACGGTGCGCGAGCCCTAGCCGGTGATCAAGCCTTTGTGGACGCGGCAGACAATCAAGACATACTGCTCACCCTTGCCCGGCTTTCCGATGCCATGAAAACCGTAACAAACAGTGCAGACAGTAAGATGCTGTTGAAATCGGTGGTAGACAACACACTGATTAATCTTGGCAATACCCAAACCCGCATTCTAGAGAAAACAAGCCAGCTGGGTGCCCGTTTCAACACCATTGAAAGTACGCGGGATCTACACCTCGATACGGAGCTTGTAAGTAAAGAGATGTTGTCTGAACTGCAAGATCTCGATTATGCCGAAGCCGCCAGCCGGCTTTCAAAGCAAGAGCTGATTTTGCAGGCGGCCCAATCTACATTTGTACGAGTGAGCCAGTTAAGCTTGTTTGACAGGCTCTAGTTGAGTAAGCCATTTAATTAGCCGTCTGGCTGCTGGTACTTCTTTGTTAATTGATCTTTGGCCTTTTGGCTGCCTTTAACGCTTTGTTTATTAGCTGGTGGCGGGTTTTCATTGCGCTTGCCGGCCACCTTGTGAATATGACCCAGCCGCGTTGACAGTTCGTTCAGCTCTGTATCCAGGTGCTTTAGTGTGTTTATCAAGTGCCCGTGCTCTGCTTCATTTAATGCCTGCCAATTTACTGCCCGCATCGCGGCATCTCGCGCGTTAACCAGTGTTTCTGCCTTAATGAGTTCCGATGCCTGCAGTGCATTTTTAAGCGCAATAGAACACGCGACTGCGTTTTCCAGCTGGGCTGTTTGACTATTCATTGATTTTCCAATGCCTGTTTTCTGTTGGCCTTAAGCCTAGCGTGTTTGGGCGTGCTTTTGTGTAAATCTACCAGTTTTATCACTACTTGCGGTAAAGCCTTATTTGGATCCTGTGATCATTCACCAACGGCGGCAATGGTTTGCCGCTTTAAGGCTGTTGGCGGTCGCGAATATTTGCCGCCTACACGGTTTACGCCTTTTAACCTGTTTGGTTGGCTGTGGGTTTCGTTAAAAACTACTGTAAAAATAGGATTTTACGGTGGTTTTTGTAAGTTGGCATGGCTGTTGCTCTATCCCTTTTGAGATTTATGTGGCGAGTCGAAACCAGCGTTTTGACAAGCTGGTTGGCAAAATACTCTGGGTAGAGGAGAAGCAAGATGCCATTAGTCATTAATACCAATGTGCAATCGCTTAATGCACAGCGACAGTTGGTAAAGTCTGGCGATGATATGAGCCAGGCTATGGAGCGTCTGTCGTCGGGTAAGCGGATTAATACCGCCGCCGACGATGCTGCCGGCTTGTCAATTTCAAACCGTATGACTTCGCAAATTCGTGGTCTTAATCAGGCTATACGAAATGCAAGCGATGGCATATCACTTATTCAAACCGCAGAAGGTGCGCTAGACGAAACCACCAATATTCTGCAGCGAATTCGTGAGTTGTCTATCCAGTCGTCGAACGGCATTTACGATGATAGCAACCGTAAAACTCTGGATGCAGAAGTTCAGCAACTAAAAGCAGAACTCGACCGCATATCAGAAACCACCTCGTTTAACGGCCAGAAGCTACTTAACGGCAGCCTGGGTGAGGTGACCCTGCAGGTAGGTGCGCAAGCGGGCGAATTTATTGATTTGCAGGTAGGTGAGCTAAGTTCCGAAACACTCGGTGCTGCAAAAGATGCGGGCCTAAGCAATACCACCCGCTATTACGATAACCCGACGGCGGGTACGCTCGGCATTACCGTGGGTGATTTAACCATTAATGGTATCGCCATTAGTGGCACCAGTTCAGCAGACGATACGGCGTCTACTTCTAACGCCAATGCAAGCTCCATTGCTTTAGCTGCGGCCATTAACAGCGTATCTGATTTAAGCGGTGTAAAGGCCACAGTGAACCCCACTGTGATGGCCGGCGCTTCCATGACGCCCGTGGCCGCCCAAACCGGCACATTCACCATTAACGGTGTCACCACTGCTGCGGTTACCACAACTGCCGATGGCGCTACAACGCGCTCGGCCATTGTGGCGGCCATTAATGCCATTGCCGCGCAAACCGGCGTGACCGCTATAGATAGTGGTGAAGATGCCACGGGTATTGACCTAGTGGCGGAAGACGGGCGCAATATTTCTGTGGTTGCAGGTGCTGCTGCACTCACAGCCGCCAATACCGGCCTGCGGTTAGCGGCTACCTCAACCAACGAGGCCTTGCAAATTGGCAGTGTGAGCCTGCTTTCGGTAAACGGTGGTGACGTCACCATTGGTGGCGATAGCTCACTCACACCGCAATCCGGTTTTGTATCGGGCACCTTTTCTGGCGTGCTGGCGCAGGCTACCAGTGCATCCCATGAGGGGGCAGATAACGCAACCACCCAGCTGCAAGCCGGCGACCTGGTAATTAACGGCGTACAAATCGGTGGCGCGAAAGCCACTGACGATACAGCAAGTACCGTGGGCAAAACCGGCAGCGCCATTGCCATTGCCACCGCCATAAATAATGTGTCTGATGCCACAGGCGTCACAGCAGAAGTGACGGGCACCACCATTATTGGCCAATCTTCTGTTGCGCCTGCGGGTGTTGGCGATACATTCACCACAACTATTAATGGCATTACTTTACCCACGGTTACGAGTGTGGGCGAAGTGAGTGCCGATCGCGCAGCAACCGTTGACGCCATTAATAAAATTTCTGGCCAAACCGGGG
The DNA here is from genome assembly GCF_024138675.1 of Simiduia sp. 21SJ11W-1. Lineage (NCBI taxonomy): Bacteria > Pseudomonadati > Pseudomonadota > Gammaproteobacteria > Cellvibrionales > Cellvibrionaceae > Simiduia > Simiduia sp. 21SJ11W-1. The sequence goes on from NZ_CP090959.1 coordinate 1,820,957, forward strand.
TTACCGCAAGGGATACCGGCAGTGGCATTGAAATGCTGGCAATTGATGGCCGCAATATCACCCTTGGTGCTGCAGGCGGTACCGGTACTGCAGAAGAGTTTGGCCTGGGTAATGCTGCCGGTGCCGGCCCAAGTACGGCCTTTGCACAAACTACCTTTGGCGCAGTTACCTTGAGTTCCGGTTCTGAAATAGAAATCTCAGCCGGCGCCAACGGGATTGCGGGCCTTGAAGGCATTGGCTTTAGGGCGGGTACCTTTGGTGCCACTGAAAGCGGCCAGCTGCTTAAAGATGTGAGCATTGCCACACTTAAAGGCGCACAAGAGGCCATTCAGGCGGTGGATAACGCCCTTGAAAAGATCAATGCCGTGAGGGCAGACCTGGGTGCCATTAACAACCGGCTGGATTTCACAATCTCCAACCTGATGAATGTGACCGAAAATACCGCCGCCGCCCGCAGCCGGATTATGGATGCAGACTTCGCGGCAGAAACGGCCAACCTGAGCCGCGCGCAGGTGCTCCAACAGGCATCACAAGCCATGCTTGCCCAGGCCAATGCATCTACCCAGCAGGTATTGCAGCTGCTCAATCAGTAAGCGGCGGCATTAGCGGGTTTTCCGCCATAAGCCTCAAGCTTTTTATAACCACAAAGGCTCCGATAGATTATCGGGGCCTTTTTTTATGGTGAATTAGTTCCAAACGGTATAAGACTTTGGTGTGAAGCAGGCGCGATTTCGCAAGAAAAATACTAATATTTTCAGAGGCTTAGTTTCCACTTGCCGGTTGGCGGCAACAAGTTGCCGCTCAGGGCTAAAGAAATTCCAAACCATGTCGATAACCCTGACAGAAGCGCTTCGACCAGTTCGGGCCTTTTCATCAGGCTGGTTTACACCGGTCCTACTTAATGTGGAACTCGTGATAGGAGGCAATCATGCCCTTAGTCATTAACACCAACGTACAATCGCTGAACTCTCAGCGGCAACTGGTGAAGTCCGGTGCAGACATGTCGCAAGCCATGGAGCGCCTCTCATCCGGTATGCGTATTAACAAGGCAGCCGACGACGCGGCCGGCCTTGCTATTGCAAACCGCATGACTTCTCAAATTCGTGGCCTTGATCAGGCCGTTCGAAACGCCAACGACGGCGTGTCGTTAATTCAAACCGCAGAAGGTGGTTTGAACGAGATCACCAACATGCTCCAGCGTATGCGCGAGCTGTCTATCCAGTCTGCTAACGGAATCTACTCAGATGCCGACCGCAGCACCCTGAACGCGGAAGTGCAGCAGCTGAAATCGGAAGTTCAGCGTATTGCAGATACCACATCGTTTAACGGCCAGTCATTGTTGGATGGCTCGCTGGGCGAAGTGGCCCTTCAAATTGGTGCGGAATCGAATCAAACCATCGGCGTTAACATTGCTGAGGTAAGCAACGATAAGCTGGGCGTCAGTGCTCAAGCGGGCATCAGCTCCTTTGCCCAAGCGCCCGCGTTGACTTTAAACGGCCTGGGTACCGGTGATTTGATCCTCAATGGCGTAGCCATTGCCGCGGCATCAAGCGGCGACGATACCTTTTCTTCTGCAAACAAAACAGCAAGCGCAATTTCAATTGCGGCTGCAATCAATAAGTCGTCAGATACAAGCGGAGTTACCGCAACGGTTGAGAAAACCACTGTTGGCGGCACCGCCATGGTGGCAGCCGCACTGACCGGTACATTCACTATTAATGGCGTGACTACTGGCTCAATTTCTACCGGTACTGATGCTGCAACCAGCAGGGCTGCGGTAGTGGCCGGTATCAATGCGATCTCCGATCAGACCGGGGTGATTGCGATAGATTCCGGTTCTGATAACGGTGGGGTAACGCTTGAGGCCGCCGACGGTCGTAACATCACAATTTCGGCAGCCACCTTAACGGCGGCGGCCACGGGCGTAACGGCGATTGCCACTAACGTCACTAATACCGGTACGGTTGCATTACGATCTGAAAATGGCGGTGATATCACTATTACCCAAGGCGCGTTAGGCAATACACGTGATGCCGGCTTTGAAATCGGTACCTACAGTGGAGTTCAGGCACAGGTGTCTTCTAACCTGCTTGATTCCGCAACCGCTATGGCTGCCGGTGACGTGAAAATCAACGGGGTAACCATTGGTGCGTCCGTTGCATTAGATGATACTGCCTCTCCTGCAACGGCTGCGGCTGCAAGTGCGATTGCCAAGGCTGCTGCCATTAATAAAGTGGCGGATCAAACCGGTGTTACCGCGGTAGTGCGTGAAAACGTGGTGGCTAATACTGGCGTTCAGGTAGCTGCTGGTGCTGCTGTTAGCGGCACCATCAATGGCGTGGCCATTACCGGCTTTACGTCTGTTGCCGGTGAGTTTGCAAATAACCGCCAGGCATTTGTTGATGCAGTTAACGCCATCGCGGGCCAGACTGGCGTTCGCGCGGTGGATACCGGTGAAAATGGTACCGCTGCCGGTGGTGGTGTTCAGCTAATAGCTGATGATGGTCGAAATATCGTGACCAATATCACCAACGGCCTGGAAGCCGGTGTTGTGGCTGGTGCCCAAACCTATACGGGTGAATTTACACTGGTTTCTGATAAGGAAATTGTGATTGAACGTGGCTCTACTGCTGGCATTGCAAATTCCGGTCTTAAAGTTGGTACCTACGGCAATGCCGAAGATGGCCAATCAGTAGCCAACGTTGATATCTCAACCGCCGCTGGTGCTCAGGCTGCCATTAAGGGCCTGGACAACGCCATCGACACCATTAACAGCATCCGGGCTGACCTTGGTGCGGTTAACAACCGGTTGGACTTTGCAGTAGCCAGCTTGCAGAACACTTCTGAAAACACCTCCGCTGCGCGGTCGCGAATTCAGGATGCGGATTTTGCGGCTGAAACTGCGGCGCTGAGTCGTGCACAGGTACTCCAGCAGGCATCTACCGCCATGCTGGCTCAGGCTAATGCGCAACCACAGCAGGTTCTGTCGCTGCTCCAGTAATGGCGCAGTCACAGTTAACTTAAGGCAGGCGGGGCAACCCGCCATTAGCTGAGAGGTAAACCCATGAATGAAGTAAGAGCAACGCAAGTGGCTATGACGATAGCCGCCGGGTCTGCTTCATCAAAAGGGGCTGCTGGCGCACCAAGCAGGGAAACCGGCAATGCATTGCCGGTGGAACAACCCGAGCAACCGCAAAAGCCGCAAAAAGCGCAAGAGAGCGTGAACCTGCAGGATGCAGTGGCAGACATGAACAACTACGTTCAATCTGTTCAGCGCGATTTACACTTTGCGGTGGATGAAGATCTTGATCAAACCGTGATTAAAGTGGTTGATCGAGATACTGGCGAGTTGATCCGCCAGATACCCGAAGAGGTATTCCTAGACTTGGCACGGAAAATGAAAGCTCAACAAGAGCCCTTTCATTTAGTGAACGCCCAGGGCTAGGAACTCCGAACGGTGACGAGGGTGTGCAACGCGCACCCTTTGTCACATTTATTCGTTCGGCCAGAACACACATGTTGATACAGAGGTATGTATGATTGATTCAAATATCCCCAATCTGCTGGGAGCCGGATCAGGTATCGACTCGAAAAAGCTGGTTGAACAATTGGTGGCCATTGAGAAATCGGCCAAGCAAACCCAAATAGACACCAAGCGCGAAGGCCTTGAAGCCAAGCTTTCTGACTACGGCCTGTTCAAAAGTGCGTTATCCACTTTGCAGGGCGCACTGTCTACGTTAAAAAATCCTGATACCTATTCAGCCAAGTCGGTGTCTTTCCCCGATAGCGATGTGGTTATTCCCACAGCAATTGAAGCTGGCGCACTCAGCGGTACTTATTCGCTGGAAGTCACCAACATTGCCCGTTCACAAAGTTTGAGCTCGGGCACTTTTGCAGCGGTAACAGACGCCGTAGGCAAGGGCACCTTAACGTTTAATTTTGGCAGCTGGGATTCACCACCCACGGTGTTTAGCGCCAATGCCGACAAAACCGCTAAAACCATTACCATCGACGATAGCAACAACAGCCTTGAAGGCTTAAGAGATGCCATTAACGATGCCAACATGGGCGTGCAAGCCAGCATTGTGAACGATGGCTCGGGCTTTAAACTTCTGATGAAGGCGGAATCCGGCCAGAACAATCAGCTGCACATTGCAGCCGTAGAAGAAGGCGGCACACCCACCAATAACGATGCCGATGGCCTGTCGCGGTTTACGTTTAATGAATCGGCGCTACAGCTAACGCAGCAGCAAGCCGGTATGGACGCCAATCTCATCATGAATGGGCTGGCCGTAACCCGTACCACTAACGAAATTACCGATTTAATTGAAGGTTTCAGCTTTACCATTGCCAAAGATGCACCCGGTGAGGTTGTGAATGTATCCATACTGGACGACAAGCTTACCGCAGAAGATGCCATTCGAAATTTCGTAGATTTATACAACGAATTTCTGGAAGTGGTTAAACCCCTAACCGGGTTTAATGAAGAAAGTGGCGAGTACGGCAGCCTTTCACGGGATGCGCTTGCCAAATCCATGCAAAGCAAAATTCGCCAAATAATTACAGAGCCTGTAACCGGGGTAGATTCAGGGTTAAATGCACTGACCAATTTAGGCATTCGCACTGAATTAGACGGCAGCATGAAAATCAATGAGGCTGTGTTCAGTGCAGCCATGAAGAATAATTTTTCAGAAATCACCCAAATATTTGCGCCCCAAACAAGCTCCAGTGCCGATAAAATTAAAGTCACAGGCTTTGGTAACGACACCATTGCCGGCAGCTATGATGTGGTAATTACCACCGAGCCCTCAAAGGGCAGTTTAACAGGGGCGGCCGTTGCGGGCTTCCCAATAGATACTACCGGTAAAGACTACAGCTTTGTGTTTGAAGTAAACGGCCTGGCCTCTGGCACCTTAGCCTTGCCCGATGGCGTAACCTATAACACCAGTGAAGAATTGGTAGACGCATTGCAGCTCATGATTAATAGCGATGCCACACTGTCTGCCGCCGGCGCCAGGCTTGAAGTCAGTTACGATACCGATCACCTGGTATTTACTTCATCGGCATTTGGCAGCAGCTCGCTGGTATCGATTACCACTGCTGGTGCCGATGCGGCAGACTTGGGCCTTTCTGTGGCTACGGGCGTGGCTGGTACCAATGTGGCCGGTACCATCAACGGCGAAGAAGGCTTTGGGCTGGGTGATGTATTGTTGCCCGCCATTGGTTCCAATGCCTATGGTTTAAAGCTTAAAGTGCTGCCCGGTGCCACCAGTGCCACTGTAGATTTCTCTCGCGGAGTGGGCGATGGCCTGGATCAACTGCTGGCAGATTTTTTAAGTAGCCAAGGGCCAGTAAAAACCCGGGAAAAGGGCATAAACGAAAGCCTTGGTGATTTGGATGAAGATCAAATGAAGCTCGACAGGCGTTCCGAGGCCTATCAGGCACGGCTGCAGGCGCAATTTATCGCCATGGAAGCCATTGTGGATCAGCTTAACTCCACCCGCGATTACCTGGGCAGTGTGCTGGATAACTTGCCTTTTACAGCTAAACGTAATTAAAGAATGTTACCGCAACGCCGATAACCTAATAGCTGCAAGGCGGGCAAAAAGCCTGTGTTGTAAACAGTAGCAAGCGTTGTTAAAAGGTAGGATTCAGCATGACTTATCGAACCAGTGTTAATGCCTATACCCAGGTTGGTAATGAAACTTCTGTGGCCGCGGCCGATTCCCACCGTTTAATTGAACTGCTGTACGAAGGCGCCTTGTCGCGTATTGCACAAGCCAAGGGCGCCTTGCGCCAGGGCCGCATTGACATTCGCGGTGCAAAGGTTTCCCACGCCATCAACATAGTGCTGGGTTTGCGCGATGCTTTAAACCCCGCTCAGGGGGCCGAACTTGCCGCCAATCTTGATGCCCTCTACGACTATATTCAGCGCCTGCTGATGGATGCCCATCGCGAGGGTGCAGAGGCAAAGCTCGATGAAGCCAGCAAACTGTTGGGTGAACTGTCTGCCGCCTGGAAGGAAATCGGCGCAAAAAGAACGCTCTAAATAGCACTTAATCGAACCCTTCTAATGCCCCGGTTTTCTTGCGGGGCTCTCATGGGTGCAAGTTGGCATAATCTTCGCAGTGTTTGTTAAAGAGTGACTACTGATCATTTTTTGACATTTAGAGGATAGTGCGATGTCGTTAGCCGCAACCCGTGCCGCCGAACAAATGGCTGCCGCGCCACAAGATCTTTCCCCTCACAAGGTTATTGCTTTGCTGCTAGACGGTGCGCTAGAGCGCATCGGCCAAGCCAAGCAGAGCCTGAAAGCCGGTAATGCCCAAGAGTTCGACATTCTTTTGCTGAAAACTGTGGGCATTGTAAATGGCCTGCGTGCCAGCCTTGATTTTGAGCAGGGCGGTGACATCGCCACAAATCTGGATGCCGTTTACGATTACGTAGGCGCCAAGCTCATGGAAAAGAAAAACGAAGATGCATTGGAAGAGGCGCAAAAGCTACTGGCAGAAATAAAACAGGGCTGGGATGCCATTGAACCTGCCTAGTGTTTTGCATTGCTTTTAATGCTTAAGTAATGCCGGCATGAGCCGATACCCTGAAGACGATCAAGCAGTTTCAGGAGTAGCTCATGTCACTTGTACCTCATTCACAGTTGCGTTTAGTGCGCGTAAGAAAAGCCCTTGAAGCCGCCTTGGCCGCGCAAGACTGGCAGCAGTTGCGAAGCCTTGATATTGAGCTGATGGAAGCGCTGGACGCCGCCAGTGATGACCCGGCGCGCCACCCTGAAACCCTGCTAACAGAGCTTGCGGTGATTGTAGATCTCTACAAAGATGTGGTGTTAAGCAACGATTTGCACCGCAGAACCAGCGGCATTTAACCCTGGCCGGTGCTATGGTTAGTGGGTTAATTATTCAGGAGCGTACCGATGCAACACCGCAAAGGTGGCGATGCCTACAAGCAGCTGCATATGGAATCTATTGTTGCAGATGCCAGCCCCCACAAGCTGATTACCTTGCTTTTTAGCCAGACCCGCGCGCAGCTGAAATCGGCATTGGTGGCCCATCAGGCCAACAATACCGGTGTGCGCCGCGAGGCCATTCACCGGGCCGTAGAATGCCTTTCGGGGCTGCGTGAAGCGCTCAATTTCGAGGTTGAATCAGATTTGCCGCACAATCTCCATAAGCTGTATTTGTATATGCAGCAAAGCCTGATTGCCTGCCAGCGGGAATTTTCAGAAGCCAAGGTGGTAGAGATCTTAAGCCTGCTAGAAACCCTGGCCGATGCCTGGGCCCAAATAGACGATGCCGCAACCGGGCCCTAGCCTGCCTTCCTGCAAGCGCGCTAACCGCCATAATTCAGGCGGTTAGAACCAATCCCCCCAATACACGTCAATTTCTAGACGAAATCGATCCAAGTCTTAACCGCCAAAGGTTTGACCACCGGCAGTCTTTTGACTATTACTTGAATTACTGAGGCGTTTTGTTGACTCCAATCACAAAATGCTCCGTGAATTGGGGTCACCTACGGGTGATGATTGCCAACGGATTGCAGTAATCCATAGGTGTACATTGGGAAATCCAAATGCTTTTAGAACCCATCAAAATTCTGGTTGTAGACGATAACGCCGAACGCCGTCGCGACCTAAAAGTCATACTCGACTTCATGGGCGAATCTGCCCTATCGGTAGATACCAGCCACTGGGAAGAAGAGGCAGATCTTGCCGATGCGGCCCATCGCTACAGCGCGGTTTTTCTGGGCGAGAATAAAGATAACCCCTCACTGCTGTCGCGTTTGCAGCGCATTCACAATTGGGATCAAGGCCTGCCGGTGGTGTTGGTGGGCCAAGAGCCAGAGCTGCCGGAAGATTGTAACCCCTATTTAAAACACAAGATCATTGGCCTGGTGCCCGCGCACCCCACCTATAACCAGCTGCTTGACTTATTGCACCGGGCGCAACGCTTTCGCCAAATGCTCAGCCGCAATGCAAAAGTTGGGGTTAAGGGTACGCCGCATTTGTTCCGAAGCCTGGTAGGCAGTACCGATGCCATGGATAAAATGCGCGAGATGATGAGCCGCGTGGCAGATAAAGACGTCACCGTATTGATAACCGGCGAATCCGGTACCGGCAAAGAAGTGGTAGCGCGCAACCTGCACAACCATTCAGATCGCCGCGATCAACCCTTTGTGCCGGTTAATTGTGGCGCAATTCCCGCAGAACTTTTAGAGAGTGAGCTCTTTGGCCATGAAAAGGGCGCGTTTACCGGCGCCATAGGTTCGCGCGCCGGGCGCTTTGAAATGGCCGAAGGCGGCACCCTGTTTCTAGATGAAATAGGTGATATGCCCTTAAATATGCAAGTGAAAATTCTGCGCGTATTGCAAGAGCGCTGCTTTGAGCGGGTGGGTAGTAATAAATCCCAGCCCACCAACGTGCGTATTATTGCAGCTACCCACCGCAATCTTGAATCAATGATTACCGAGGGCGAATTCCGCGAAGATCTTTACTACCGCCTTAATGTCTTTCCCATTGAAGTGCCGGCATTGCGCGAGCGCGCTGAAGACATACCCATGCTTATTGCCGAGCTGGTATCGCGCATGGAGGCCGAAAAACGCGGCAGCGTAAGGTTTAACTCCAATGCAATTTTGTCGCTCACCCGGCACGAGTGGTCTGGCAACGTGCGAGAACTTGCCAATCTTGTGGAGCGTATGGCGATTTTGCACCCAAGTTCGGTGGTGGGTGCGCAGGATTTACCGGCCAAATACCAGCATGTGGCCGCCGAGGAGCAAGCCGCTTTTGAGGCGTTGGTAGAGCAGGGCACACAACCTGTAATAAAAGTTGGCGAAAGCCCCTTGCTGCCAGACCAAGGCATAGACTTAAAGGAATATCTCACCAATTTGGAGTGCAGCCTAATTCAACAGGCCCTAGACGACACCAACGGCGTGGTTGCCCGCGCCGCCGACAGGCTTGCCATAAGGCGTACCACCCTCGTTGAAAAAATGCGTAAATACGGCTTAAGCCGTTAAGCCTTTCAACCAATAATTCAGCATATCTTGGGCCGTAAGGCCCATTTTTTTGTGCAGGCTGTTGAGGGCGCGCGCGTTTAAAGGCATAACTTCAAGTACAGTCGGCAAACTTTTGCCGCGGGCCATCATTTTTGGCACCGGCTTTGCAATAACCCTGTGTAACGTCATTTTGTTGTTTTTTTGACACTTAAACAGGGTAGCGCCATGGGCCAAACCGCCAGTGCATTCGAAACAGGGCCGGAACTCACAGATCCCCAGGGGTTGAAGTCTGCCTTTGAAATGTTCAACCAGATGTCCGCCCAACTGGCAGACTCCTACGACGCCCTGCAAACCCGTGTCAATCAACTGAACCAAGAGCTGTCTGCGGTCTCGGCCGAGCGCTACCGGGAACTGGCCAAGAAAGAAGAGTTGGCAAACCGGTTGGAAACGCTGCTAAATGTGCTGCCCGGCGGTGTCATCGTGTTGGATGCCAAAGGGCGTGTCACCCAGGCAAACCCTGCCAGCCGTGAAATGCTTTCAGAGCCATTAATCAATTGCAGCTGGCGCCAAATTATTGAACGTAACTTTGCGCCCAAGGCAGATGATGGCCACGAGGTATCCACTCTGGATGGCCGTCGCTACTCCATCGCCACGCGTTCATTGGATGACGACGGGCAGATTATTTTACTCACCGATCAAACGGAAACCCGCCATTTGCAGGCGCAGTTAAGTCGCCACGAGCGGCTGTCGTCTATGGGGAAAATGGTGGCCGCCCTGGCACACCAAATTCGTACGCCACTGTCTGCTGCACTGTTGTACTGCGGGCATCTGGAGCAGGCGGCCACCGAGCCTGAACGCACGGCGGCTTGTGCCAAAAAAATTTACGGGCGCCTGATGCACATGGAGCGGCAAGTAAAAGACATGCTGTTTTTCGTGCGCGGCGATCTGCCGGTAGAGGATGTATTGCTACTGGGCGAATTCAAAAATCAGCTGGCCGAGGCGCTGGATGCATCCTTTAGCCGCGCGGGCGTGCAGTGCCAATGGCGTATTGAAAAGGCCGATCAAACCATTCGTGTAAATAAAGATGCATTAATTGGCGCGATTCAAAATCTGGTTGATAACGCCATTCAGGCAGCCGGTGGTGCCCTGAACCTCGCCATAGTAATGGAGCCCTTTGTGAATAACGCACTGGCTATCAGTGTTGTGGATAACGGCCCGGGCCTGCCTGAGGCCATAGCCGATTCTGTGTGTGATTTGTTTGTCACCAGCAAACCGCAAGGCACGGGCCTTGGGTTGGCGGTGGTACAACAAGTGGCCAAAGCCCATGGCGGCAAGTTTGTGATCCGCTCTATGGCCGGTAAAGGTACGCGCGCCACATTATTGATTCCTGTATTTACCGGCCGCACCTCGGCCCAACCCCTGGAGAAATCTGCATGAGCTCAGCCCACGCCCTACAAGCCCTCGCTCAACCCACCTCGGGCGCACGGATACTGGTAGTTGAAGACGACAACGACCTTCGAGAAGCCATTGCCGATACCTTGTCTTACGCAGGATTTGATACCCACGCGGTAAACTCTGCCGAGGCCGCCATTGCCTATCTTTCCGAGGGCAACAGCGTGGCCATGGTGGTATCGGATATCAACATGGGCAAACTTTCCGGCCACGACTTGTTGCGTCACGTGCGCGCCCACCACCCGCAAACGCCGGTTCTACTGGTTACCGCCTACGGCAGTATTGCCGATTCCGTAGACGCCATCCGCGAAGGCGCGGTAGATTATTTGGTGAAGCCTTTCGAGCCTCAGGAGCTCGTCACCCTGGCCTGCCGCTACGCCACCCATGAATCCCACACAGGTGACGAGCCGGTGGCAGAAGCGCCCAACAGCCGGCAGCTCTTGCAGCTGGCAGAGCGGGTTGCCCAATCAGATTCCACGGTATTGATTTTGGGGGAATCCGGCACAGGTAAAGAAGTGCTTGCGCGCTATATTCACGAACATTCAACCCGCAAAGATCAGCCTTTTGTAGCCATTAACTGTGCGGCCATTCCCGAAAATATGCTCGAAGCTGTGCTGTTTGGCCATGAAAAGGGCGCATACACCGGCGCCCATGCAGCCAGCCCTGGCAAGTTTGAGCAGGCCAATGGCGGTACCTTGCTGTTGGATGAAATTTCAGAAATGGCCCTTGGTCTGCAGGCCAAGTTGTTGCGCGTGTTACAAGAGCGCGAGGTAGAGCGCCTTGGCGGGCGCAAGCTTATCAAGCTGGATGTGCGGGTAATCGCCACGTCTAACCGCGGCATGCGCGAAGAAGTGGCAGAGGGTCGCTTTCGCGAAGACCTTTACTACCGCCTGAGTGTATTGCCCCTGCAGTGGCAACCCCTGCGTGAGCGCCGCGAAGACATAGCGCCGCTGGCCCAGCGGCTGCTGGCACGCCACGCCAAGCGTCAAGGGCGCAAAGGCGTGCAGTTAAGCGAGCACGCACAAGCCTCACTCGAGCAATACCCGTGGCCTGGCAATGTGCGTGAGCTTGATAACGTCATGCAGCGTGCGTTAATTCTTCAGCCCGGCAATTGCATTGAGGCGCAAGACCTGGGCCTGGAATTTGGCCTGGGCACCCAGGCAGGCCACGCAAGTGTTGCGCAAGGGCGCACGCCCACGGGTGGGTTAGATGTTGCCAAGCCGTTGATTTCCGATGGCCTGTTGGGCGATGACCTCAAGCAACGTGAATTTCAGGTAATTGTAGAAACCCTGAAGCAAAGCCACGGCAGCCGCAAAGACACCGCAGCCAAGCTGGGTATCAGCGCGCGCACCCTGCGCTACAAGGTGGCCCGTTTGAAAGAAGACGGCCTGGATGTAGATGCCGCTTGGAAGGGCTTGCCCTACGCGTGAGCCTTGCCGGGCTCAGCGAACCGGGCCCTTTGGGGCCAATGTTCAGCCCCTGATTTACCGCTCAGACGTGCTGTAAAAACCTCTCACAAAACTATTGACCGCCTGCCTCAGTCCGTATTATTTTCCGCAACATGCCAAGGCCCAAACGAACTCTGTGTTCGGGCGGCTTTGGTTTATAACCAATAAGCGCAATATTTAGCCCTTATTCGGGTTTTGATAACCAGATCTTATTTCATACAGTGGGGTAGCTTATGTCTGGTATTGAACTGTCTGTGGGTTTCGACGATTCAGACGACCTTTATTTATCAGATTCAGACGATGATCAAGTGGAGACCAAGGTGGCTGCGCACACCATAGATCCACGCCGTCGACTGGAAGAGCGTTTGGAAGAAATGCGGCTTAAGCGCGAATTGCGCGAGCTGGATCTCGATTTTAAAATTTAGCCCCTGTGCGCCGTCTTGGCGGCGCGCGTTACTGTGCCGGGTACGCATTTGGCCGGGCGCGTAATCTGGCAGGGCGCTTAGTTTTTCAGAGCGCCTGTTTGGCAGTGCCTTTTGTAGCCTTATTTTTTCAGGCCTTCTCCGAACCTCCCGTGTGTTGCTAACCGCTTTTCAGCGCCTGTTTACTTCCCCTTTGTTGTGTTTCGCTGCCGTCAAAAGGCTGTGTACCCACGCGCTTGTTATTTTCTGCCTGAACCGCCTGCAGGTTTGCCCCCAGCAAACACAATTTGCTGCGCGCATTTGGGTATTTTCATTTTCCGAACCCCCGAAAATCTTTGGGCGGCAATTAATGGCCACCTGGCAGCAATAATTGGCCTGCATGTTGCAGTAACCCAATGCAAGGGCACTTTTGTCGCTAACAGTCAAAATTCCGTCGGTGAAGAATATGGTAGATCGGGTTGATATTAATCGCTTATTGGTTGAAATGCGGGCGATAAAACAGCAGGCCATGCCGCCGCAAGCCAACGGCATAGATGCCGTAAACCCGCGCATCAAGCCGGGTACCGTGGTGGGTGCAACCGAGCCCACGGTTGATAAATTCGGCGATCTATTCACCCAGGCTATAGACAAAGTAAACAGCCTGCAGCAAGAGAGCTCGGCCATGGCCAAGGCTTATGAAGCGGGTGAGCCGGGTGTGGATATCACCGATGTGATGATTGCCTCGCAAAAGTCCAGCGTATCGTTTCAGGCCATGGTGCAAGTGCGCAACAAATTGGTAGATGCCTACCGCGACGTTATGAACATGCCCGTTTAAGTGCTTAGGAGTTAACGGAAAATGGCCTCTACAGCTGCGGACATGAGCGACGATATTTCAACCGGTCGCGACAAGCCCACCAACGATTTGGTGGAGGGCTTTAACAATTTAAACCTGGTGCGCCAAGCGGGCCTGATGGTGGGTTTGGCAGCCAGCGTGGCCATTGGCTTTGCCGTGGTGCTCTGGACGCAAGGTGAAGATTACCGGCCGCTGTACGGTAGTTTAGATCGCCTTGATAGCAGTGAAGTTACCCAGATTCTTGAACACAACGACATCGTATTTAAAGTCGATGGCAGCACCGGCGCGCTGTTGGTTGCCGCCGATCAAATTCATACCGCGCGCCTAAAACTTGCAGAGGCCGGTATTCCCGGCGATAAATCCGTAGGCTTTGAGTTGTTGGATCAAGAGCAGCCCTTGGGCACCAGCCAGTTTATGGAGGGTACCCGCTATCACCGCAGCCTTGAAGGCGAGCTTGCGCGCACCATCACCAGTATTAATGCCGTGCGCTCTGCGCGTGTGCATCTCGCCATACCCAAGGCGTCTGTATTTATTCGCGATGCAAGAAAACCCACGGCCTCGGTTTTTGTGGAGTTGTTTCCGGGGCGAATGGTCAAGCCCGAACACGTGAAAGCCATGGCGAACCTGGTGGCATCCAGCATTCCCGAGCTCAAAATCGAAGATGTCACCATTGTGGATCAGCGTGGCAACTTGTTGAGCCAGGGCGATGAAGATCTGGAACTTGTTATGGCCGGCAAGCAGCGCGCCTATACCCGTAAAATGGAAGACGATCTGGTTGCCCGCATCAACAGTATTCTTGAGCCCATTGTGGGCGCCGGCAAATATCGCGCAGAAGTGGCGGCCGAAGTGGATTTTACCCAGGTCGAGCAGGCCGATGAGATTTTCAACCCCGATCTGCCCGCAGTGCGCAGCGAGCAAACCGTAGATGAAACCCAAGTGGGCAGCGCAATTGCGGCCGGCATTCCGGGAGCCTTGCCCAATCAGCCACCCAATGATGGCGCCGCACCCGAGCAGGCAGGCCCCGGTGGCAATGGCGAAGGCGGCACGACACCGCGGCGCGCCACCAAGCAGGCTACGCGCAATTACGAGTTGGATAGAACCGTCAGTTATACCAAGCACCAACTGGGCAAGCTTAAAAGACTTACCGTTGCAGTAGTGGTAGACGATAAGATGGTGCCAGGCGCGGAGGGCGAGCAGCGTCAGGTGTGGAGCGAAAACGAGCTTGAACGCCTGGCCATACTGGTGCGCGACGCCGTAGGTTATTCCGCCGCGCGCGGCGATAGCGTCAATGTATTGAACTCGCCGTTTCTGGGTGTAGAAGATGTAGTGCTCACCGAACCCGAGTTGTGGGAGCAAGAGTGGTTTTTGAATTTGGCCAAGCAAATTGTTGGGCTAATTATTGTGCTGGTGTTAATTACCGGGCTGTTGCGGCCGGTATTAAAAAGTTTGGCGGTGTCTGGCCAGAAGGCGAAAGAGCTTGAAAATGCCAAAGAAATGGCAGCACTGGAAGAAGCAGGCCTCAGCGGCTTTGAAAATCTTTCCGATGAAACTGTAACCCTCACTGGCGGCGACGGTTTGGCGCTGCCAAGCCCAGAGGAAAGCTACGAGCAGCAAATCAATATTATCAAGGGCCTTGTGGCAGAAGATCCGGGCCGCGTTGCACAGGTAATCAAGCGCTGGGTAAATGAAGAATGAGCAATGAAAAAGCGGTAGACAAAGCCCAGGCAGACAAAAAGCCCGAGCTTAAAATGTCCAAGGTGGACCAAGCGGCCATCTTGCTCATGTCTATGGGCGAAGCCGATGCTGCTCAGGTGTTAAAACACATGGGCCCCAAAGAAGTGCAGCGCGTGGGTACATCCATGTCGCACTTGAACAACATCCAGCAATTTGAAGTTGAAGCTGTGATCTCCAATTTTTTGGAAGAAGTGCGCACCCTGACTGGCCTGGGAATGGGGGCTGATGGTTACATCCGCAATATGTTGGTGAGTGCGCTTGGTGAAGACAAGGCCAACGGTTTGATTGACCGCATTTTACTCGGCGGTAACACCACAGGCCTTGATACCCTCAAGTGGATGGAGTCGCGCTCGGTTGCCGATATTATTCGCAACGAGCACCCGCAAATCCAGGCCATTGTGCTGGCCTACCTCGATAGTGATCAATCCGCTGAAATTATGGGTTACTTCCCCGACAAGGTGCGGCTCGACATCATGATGCGTGTGGCATCGCTCGATACCGTTCAACCCAGTGCGCTACAAGAGCTGAACGACATTCTAGAGAAGCAGTTCTCAGGCAATGCCGGTTCGCAAACCAAGGCCATGGGCGGCGTGAAAGTGGCGGCGGAAATCATGAACAACCTCGATAGCTCCATTGAGGCAGACCTTATGGAATCTATCAAAGAGGTGGACGAAGATCTGGGTACCCAGATTCAGGATCTCATGTTTGTATTTGATAACCTGCGCGATGTGGATGACCGCGGCATTCAGGCACTCTTGCGCGAGGTGTCTTCTGAAATATTAATTGTCGCCCTCAAAGGTGCCGATGAAGCCCTGCAGGAAAAAATCTTCAAGAATATGTCTAAGCGCGCGGCAGAACTCCTGCGCGATGATTTGGAGGCCAAGGGGCCGGTGCGTGTTTCAGAAGTGGAGGGCGCGCAAAAAGAAATACTTACCATTGCAAGGCGCATGGCCGATGCCGGTGAAATTATGCTCGGCGGCGGTGGCGAACAAATGATGTAATGGCGCAATTATCCGGATTTTTTACCCTATGAGCGGCGCCTCAAAAAATTACATTCCTGCAGATCAGGCGGCGGCCGCCACCACCTGGCTATTGCCGGATATTGGTGACGGTACACCCATTCCCAGCGCTGAAAAAGAAGCCCGTGAACTGCAGGCACAAGCCGAGGCTGCGGCAAAAGAAGTGGTGGAAGAAGTAGCGCCGCAGGCGTTACCTACGGCCGATGAAATTGAAGCCGTGTTTGAAGCCGCCCGCAAAGAAGGTTTTGATGCCGGCCACACAGAGGGCATGTTGGCGGGTACCGAAGAGGGCCAAAAATTGGGTGCCGAGCGCGCCTATGCACAAGCAACAGAAGACATTGAGCGTTTAAAAACCCAACTGCAAAGTTTAATTGCAGAGCTTGAAGGGCCCTCCCGGCAACACTTGGGTGCGTTGCAAAAACTGTTGGTTGAAATGCTGGCGCGCCTGGCCCAAAAACTTGTGCTCACCGAACTCGCCACGCCTTCCCCCCATATTGAAAACCTGGTGCAAGCCTGCCTCGCCCAATTGCCTGCCTTGCAAAGTGGTGCTAAACCGCGGGTGACACTGCACCCGGACGACCTTGCATATTTACACGGCGAATCCATGATTTCAGACATGCTGTCGCGCTGTGACTGGGTGGCAGATAAAACAATTAGCCCCGGTGGCTGCAAAGTAGACACGCCCTCAAGCCACCTTGATGCGCAGCTGGAAACCCGGCTCAACGAAGTGTTAGATGCCTTTGAACAGGGCCAGCTGGGCGATGCAGAAGGCAGCACCTTTGATGACCCGGCCTTTGAGGATGAAGAGCGCGATGGGGCAGACGTTAGCACTGCAGCCCAAGCGAGCGCTCAGGGCGAGGCAGCCGGGCCAAAGCCCGGCGCTGGTGTGGGCGCAGAGCCTCGTGTTCAACCCGCTGATCAGCCAAATGCCAATTCCAATCCTGAACAGGATGCCAGCCAAGAACCCCCGCAGCCCGGTGACCCAGACGATGTGGAATGAGTTGACCGCCCAGCTAAAAACCCTGGGCCCGGCAGATAACAGCCCCTACTTGCCGCCTGTAGAGGGTAGCCTCACCCGCGTGGTGGGTATGACGCTTGAAGCAGAGGGTATAGATGTCACCATTGGTCAGGCTTGTGAGCTGATTACGCCAGCAGGCCCGGTGGCTGCCGAGGTGGTTGGGTTTAGCGGAAACAAAGCCTACCTGATGCCCATGGCCAAGGTGGCCAATTTGCGTGTGGGTACCCGCGTGCGGCCGGCCCGTCACGGCGCCGGTATCTGGGTGGGCGAGGGCTTGCTCGGGCGGGTGATTAACGCCATGGGGCAACCCTTGGATAGGCGCGGCCCGCTCACACGCGTGAAGGTTTCCGAGCTGGGCCAGCAGGCTATCAACCCTCTGGACAGGCACCCCATTAGTGAGCCTTTGGATGTGGGTATTCGAGCGATCAACGGCCTGCTTACCGTGGGCAAGGGCCAGCGCATTGGCCTGTTTGCAGGCAGCGGCGTGGGCAAAAGCGTATTGCTTGGCATGATGACCCGCTTCACCAAAGCGGATGTAGTGGTGGTGGGCCTGGTGGGTGAACGCGGGCGGGAGGTCAAGGAATTTGTTGATCATATCCTTGGCGAAGAGGGTTTGCGCAGGGCGGTGGTGGTGGCATCACCGGCAGACGATGCGCCCCTGCAGCGCCTGCGGGCTTCGCACCTGGCAACAGAAATTGCGGAATATTTTCGCGATCAAGGTAAAAACGTGTTGCTGCTGATGGATTCCCTAACGCGCTACGCCCAGGCCCAGCGTGAAATTGCGCTCGCAATCGGAGAGCCGCCGGCCACAAGGGGCTACCCGCCCTCAGTGTTTGCCATGCTGCCCCAATTGGTAGAGCGCGCCGGTAACGGTGCAGAAGGGGGCGGTTCAATTACGGCCTTTTACACGGTACTCACCGAAGGTGACGACCTGCAAGACCCGATCGCCGATTCGGCCAGAGCCATTCTAGATGGCCACATTGTGCTGTCTCGCAAGCTTGCCGATGAAGGCCTGTACCCGGCCATTGATGTAGAGGCCTCCATCAGCCGGGTGATGCCCAATGTGGTGACGCCTGTGCACCTGCAGCTGGCCCAGCGCTTCAAAGGCCTTCAAGCCACCTACACACAAAACAAAGATCTGGTGAGTATTGGCGCCTACCAGAAGGGCGCAGACGCCGAGCTCGACCAGGCCATAGAGCGCCAGCCCAAGCTCAAAGGCTATATCCGGCAATCTTTGGGTGAGGCTGTGAGTTTTAACGATGCAAATCGCGCACTGCTGCAGGTTATGCAAGATCAGCCCAGCCCCGAAGGCCCCGCCGCTAATCGGCCATGAACACCCAGCTTAAGCGCGCACAATTACTCATTAAACTTGCCAAGCGCAAAGAAGAGCAGGCCGGTGCGGTATTGGCCGAGTGGCGTGAACGGGTGGCAACCCAGCGGCACCAGCTTACCGAGCTTGCCGGTTATCAGAAGGCCTACCTGGCCGCTGCAGGTGAGGCCAGCCAAACGGTGCACCAGCTGCAGGCGAATCGGCAGTTTTTGTCGCAGCTAGACGGCGTGATCAGCGAGCAACGCCTGCGCATGCAGCAGCTGGAGCAGCAATTCGAGCACTATTGCCGCCAATGGCAGGGCCTGCACCAGCGCCGCAAAGTACTTGAAGACTATCGCGAGCGGTTGGACCTCTCGGCCCAAAAAGCCCTGAATAAGATGTGGGATAAACTTTGCGATGAACTCGCCGCACGCCCTGATGCGCCACAAAATCGCTAGTTGGCCACATTATTTGACTGGATTGCTGGCATTAGTCAGCTTAGGCAATTACCTTATAGCCAAGCCAAAGTATTTCCCGTGTGCCTAATCGGCGCGGATTATAATGAGCTATGCTTAGGCTGCAGTGGCTATCAGCCTTAGAGGTCGTCAGGAATAAAGGAATTTTTTATGGGTATTCGTACCAGCTACTCTGCAGACACTAATTTTCTGACCATCGCCGTTGAAGGGCGATTTGATTTTTCGGCCCACCAGGAATTCAGGGCCGCCTATGAAGAGGCCGAGCCTCAACCTGATGGTTTTTGTGTTGACATGAGTGAAACCAACTACCTGGACAGCTCAGCCCTTGGGATGCTGCTGCTACTGCGTGATCACGCCGGTGGCGATGGCGCGAACATCACCATTGAAAATTGCAGCGCCGATGTAAAAAAAATATTAACGATCTCCAATTTTGAACAACTGTTCACCATTAAATAAGTGCCCCCATGGCCATAGCAGAGGCTAAAGCCCTAACCGTACTGATTGCCGACGATACCAAAACGGATCGTATGATCCTGGAAAGCATCGTCAAAAAAGAAGGGCATCAGGTGGTGAGTGCTGAAAATGGCAGACAAGCGGTCACGCTTTACAACGAGCTGCGCCCGGATATCGTGTTGCTCGATGTACTGATGCCTGAACTGGATGGCATAGGTGCGGCCCGTGAAATCAAAGAGGCCGCCGGCGATGAAATGGTGCCGGTGATTTTTCTCACCTCCTTGAACGACACCGAATCCCTGGTGAATTGCCTAGAAGCCGGTGGCGACGACTTCTTATCAAAGCCCTATAACCGCGTCATATTGCAGGCCAAAATCAAGGCCTTTTCGCGCATGCGCGATATGCACTCCACCATGCGCAAACAGCGCAATCAAATTTCCCTAAACCACGAACACATGCTGCAAGAGCAAGCCGTTGCCAAGCAGGTGTTTGATAACATCGCCCACAGCGGCTGCCTGCACGCCAGCAATGTGCGCCAGTTCATGTCGCCTTTGGCGGTGTTTAATGGCGACGTATTGGTGGCCGCGTTACGCCCCTCGGGCAGTATGCTTATTTTATTGGGCGACTTTACCGGCCACGGCTTGCCTGCGGCCATTGGCGCCATGCCGCTGGCCTCCACCTTTTATGGCATGGCCCACAAAGGGTTTTCGCTGTCAGATATTTTGCAAGAAATTAACCAAAAGCTGAAAGATACCTTGCCCATTGGCCTGTTTTGCTGCGCCGCCATTGTGGAGATGAATTTCAAGCGCAACTACGCCCGCGTGTGGAATGGCGGTTTGCCCGATTGCTTTTTGTACCGCGAAGCCTCAGGCAAAGTTGAAACCATTGCCTCTACCCATTTACCCCTGGGGGTTGTGGGCGGCAAAGATTTCAAAGACGACAGCACTTACCTGGAACTAGAACCGGGCGATCGGCTGTTTTTATGGTCTGACGGTATTCACGAGGCCCGCAACGCCGAAGGTGAAATGTTTGGCGAAGAGCGTCTGCAAACCGTGTTTGATCAAGCCACCGGTGGCGGCGAAATCTTTGATGGCGTGTTAAGTGCGGTGCAAAAGTTCGTGGGTGATGAAGATCGCGATGACGATTTGTCGCTGGTGGAAATCACCATGGCATCGCCCGTTAACCTCGCGCAGTTGCAGGAAAGTTATGGTGGCAGCGCATCCAAGGGGCTCACCGAGTGGTCGTTAAATTTTGAAGTAAAAGCTGGCAGCTTCCGCTTTTTTGACCCGCTGCCTGTGCTGTTAAATATTGTGCAAAGCGTGCCGGGCCTGAAAAAGCATGGCGGCAACCTTTATACCATTCTTGCAGAGCTCTATTCCAACGCCCTTGAGCATGGCGTGTTAAAGCTCGATTCAAAGCTTAAAACCACCTCTGAAGGATTTTTGGAATACTACGAACTTAGAAAAGCCCGGCTTGAAAAAACAACGGGCTCTGTCACCTTTGGCATCGCACACAAACTGAGCAGCGAAGGTGGTGTGCTCACCATTACTGTAAAAGATACCGGTGACGGCTTTGATTACCAATCGGCCAAGACGCAAGGCGAAAACCTGACATACTCGGGCCGGGGTATGACCCTTCTGAACGATTTGTGTACCAAAGTGGAATACAAGGGCCGCGGCAATGAAGTGGAAGTTGAGTTTGTGTGGCATGATGACCAGTAAGCGCCGCACAGGCCCATGTGTAACAATAAATACAAAACCTTAGGGAACCGCCATGAGCAATCTTGATACTGCGGCGTTGGAAACACTCAAGGAAGTCATGGAAGATGAGTTCCACCTGCTGCTCGATACCTTTTTTGAGGATTCCACCCAGCGTCTGGCCGATTTAAAACAACATGTGGCAGAGCAAGATGCAGAAGCCTTGCGTCGCACCGCGCACAGCCTTAAGGGCAGTGCCTCTAATCTGGGTGCGCTCGGGCTTGCCGATTTGTGCCTTAAAGCCGAAGCAATGGGTGTGGCAGGTAACCTCACTGGCGCAGAAGCCCTTGTGGCCAGTATCCATACCGAATATGAAAGTGTCTCTCAGGCCCTTGAAACCTACCGCTAGCAAAACTGGCAATCTAATTGCATTACTCTCTGTGAAATCTGGCCACTGCTTTTTGTAAGTCGGCGTTCAGCGACGTTTTAAAAGGTAAATGCCAATAAAATCAACAGTTTTTATCGGGTGCTGCACGCGCCATCAAGTGTGCAGGCCGGTAGAGCGGCAGTAAATTGCCGGTTGTGCGGAGAGTTTTATGTCTTTGAATGTGTCGAGCTTTTCCAGCCTGGGTGTATTGTTAGGTGTGGGCCAGAAGGCGCGGGCTGAGGCCCGCGGTTTTAACGAAACCTTTCGGAAAGCACAAAACCCTGGGGCAGAAAATCCCACCCGCCAAACCGACGCAGCCCTGCCAGCCGCCAAGCAACCATCCGCTGAACAAAAAGCGGCCCGCGCCGAGCCAGAAGCTACAGCGGCTAACGCACAAAAAACCAATCAGCCAAGCCACAATAACCGCCCAGTGCAAGAGCCCGCGCCCCACAACCAAGCGGCCGGCAACGAGCAACAAAAAACCGCTGACCAAGGCCCCGCCGAAGCGCCGGAAAATCCAGCCGGCGAGGGAGTCACCACTGAACCCCAGATCCAGCAAATGCTCACACCGCTCGAACAAGCAGCCGCGGGCGTCGGCGTTAGTTTGGCTTTGGTTGGCCCAAGTGGTGCAACAGCGCTTGCCGGTGATACTGGCTTGAGCGCGCCACACATCTTAAGCAGTACCGCACAGCCAACTGGCCTGTTAAGCGCCAATCCTGCTGGCTTGCCCTTGGGGGTTGAGCAAGGTGTGCTGAATGGTGCAAGCACTGCCGTGGATCTTGAGCCGGTGTTGGCTGGCAGCACGCAGGGCTTGGCCTCTGTGAATTGGCTTGCAGGCGCGCAAAGTCAACGGCAGGTGTTAACCGGTGCGCAAGGGTCCCTAGACGCGGGCGCACTCGGTGAGTCAACCGCGTTTGATGCCCTTGAGAGCGAGTTGCTGCATATGAAAACGGCCGGTGCCAAGGAGCCGCAGGCCGGTGTGGTAAAAGTGAACGCGCTCATGCAGCCGGCAGCCAATACGCTGAACGTCAATTTGTTGGCAGAGGCCAAGTTGCTGGATAACAAGATTCTGGAACAGGGTCTGTCCACAGACCTCAAGGCCGGCGCCCTGCAAGAAGCTGGCGCCCGCCCGCTTGCAAATGGCCTTTTACTCAATGCGGGCGCTCAGGCCCAGCCTCAAAAACCCTTGCCCATTACTGTGCCGGTTAATCAGCCCAACTGGGGGCAGGCCGCGGGAGAGCGGGTGCTGTGGATGATTTCCAGTAAGCTGCAAACCGCAGATATCCAGTTAGACCCACCAGAGCTCGGGCCTTTGCAGGTAAAGGTTCACGTCAATAACGATCAGGTGAGCCTGACCTTTGTGAGCCCCCACGCCCATGTGCGTGAGGCACTGGATTTCCAGGCGCTGAGGCTTCGGGAAATGCTTGAAGGGCAGGGCCTGAACCTGGTGGATGTGGATGTCTCAGACCAGTCGTTTCAATCTCAGCAAGAGCAGGCAGGCAGCGATGCGCAACACCAGGGCGGCGCTGAGTCAGATCCTCACGAGGCCGAACCCGTGCTGAGCAGTATCAGCGGGGTAAGCCTGCAGTTAATTGATGCCTTTGCCTGATTAGCACATCGTTTTACGCCCTCCCAGTCGGCGTCCCTTGCAGGCGCCCCTTACAGGCGTCCCTTGCAGGCGCCCCTTACAGGCGTCCCCAGCCCTTGCCTCTGAACTACACTTAACCACACAAGGCCGTGCCAGCAATAGTAATGGCACGGCCTTTGCTCATTCCCTTTTTAAGGGGCAACCCTTCGCCAAAACGACGGACTTTTGACATGGCAGAAGAAGAAAACGAAGCCGAGGGCGGTGGTGGCGGTAAGAAGAAGCTCATCATCCTCATAGTGATTGGTATGTTGCTGGTTGGGCTCTCTGTGGGGGGCACTATCTTTGCGTTGCAAATGCTGGCAGACCCGGAACCCGTGGCAGAGGGAGAGGAAGGTGAGGCCGAAGAGGCTGCCGCGCCTAAGTTGCCGGCGGTGTATTTTCCGCTCAAGCCCGCAATTATCGTGAACTTCAACGCCCGTGGGCGCCAGCGCTACTTGCAGGCCGAAGTCACTTTAAAAATTCGCGACCCGGAAGTAGTTGCCGCAGTGGAGTTACACATGTCGATGATTCGCAATGCGCTGGTGATGCTCTTCAGTGGCCAGGTTTACGACGAGCTACAAACGCCCGAAGGGCGGGAGCTTATGCGCCAGCAGGCGCTGGAGGAAATTCAGCGCATTGTTGAAAGTGAAATTGGCAAGCCCGGTGTTGAGCAGGTGTTGTTCACAAATTTTGTCATGCAGTAGGGGTTATTCGTGCAAGATTTACTCTCACAAGACGAAATCGATGCCCTTTTACACGGCGTAGACGACGGCGATATTGAAACCGAATCGGATGACGATCCAGGTTCGGTCAAATCCTACGACCTCACAAGCCAGGATCGCATTGTGCGTGGGCGCATGCCCACGCTCGAGATGATCAACGAACGTTTTGCCCGCTACACCCGCATAAGCATGTTCAACCTACTCAGGCGTACCGCCGATGTATCGGTTGGGGGAATACAAATCCAGAAGTTCGGTGAATATGTGCATACCTTGTATGTGCCCACCAGTTTGAACATGGTGAAGTTTCGCCCGCTGCGCGGCACCGCGTTGCTGATTCTTGATGCGAAGCTTGTATTTAAGCTTGTGGATAATTTTTTTGGCGGCGACGGCCGGCACGCAAAAATTGAAGGTCGTGAGTTCACACCTACCGAGTTGCGGGTTGTGCAAATCGTGCTGCAACAAGCATTTATTGATTTGCGCGAGGCCTGGAAGGCGGTAATGCCCATTGAGTTTGATTACATCAACTCCGAAGTTAACCCTTCAATGGCAAACATTGTGAGCCCCAGCGAAGTGGTGGTGGTGAGCACATTTCACGTAGAGCTAGACGGTGGCGGCGGTGAGTTTCATATCACCTTGCCCTATTCAATGATCGAGCCCATTCGCGAGGTGCTTGATGCAGGTTTACAAAGTGATTCAGACGACCAAGACGAGCGCTGGGTTAAATCGCTGCGCGAAGATGTTATGAGCGCAAAGGTGCGGCTTGAGTGTGATATTGCCCGGCGCCAGATTACGCTACGCGACATAGTTGAGTTGAAAGCCGGCGATGTGATTCCCATTGATTTTCCTGAAAGCCATATTGTTACGGCCAACGGTGTGCCGATATTCAAAGCCAAGTTTGGCCAATCTCGCAAAAATCTCGCCTTTGCAGTTGAAGAATTAATAGATCGAAGTAAGCCGGGTTATCTCAGTGATATTGGCTTTGAATAGCCCGCGTAATAAAAGGATACAGCCATGAGTGACGAACTACCCCCAGAAGAGGACGGCACCGAACCCGACCAGGATGCAATGGCCGATGAGTGGGCCGCTGCCATGGCCGAAGCCGGTGAGGGTGGCGGTGAAGCCGAAGAGGAAGCGCCTGCCGCATCAACCATGCCCCTGGATGAACTGGAACAGCCCGTTATAAAAACAAACTCCGGGCAAGATCTGGATACCATCCTGGATATTCCGGTGAGCATCTCCATGGAGGTGGGCAGCACCTCAATCACCATCCGTAATTTATTACAGCTAAACCAGGGTTCAGTTATTGAGTTGGATCGTTTGGCAGGCGAGCCACTGGACGTGTTGGTAAACGGCACACTCATTGCCCATGGCGAGGTGGTGGTGGTAAATGAAAAGTTCGGTATTCGCATGACCGATGTGGTGAGCCCTTCCGAGCGCATCAAGCGGTTGAGGTAAGTTTATGACCCTAAATGCAGTGAAGGTATTTTCCGAAACGCTGGGGCGCAGCGCAGAGGCGAGTGTTGCCACAGCGCAAACCACCACTGCCTTGGTTAAGGGGCAGAGCGCTGCGGATGTTGCCGTGCAACTGGTTCAGGTGTTGGTGTCTTTGGGCGTTGTACTGGGGTTTATTTTTGCCATCGTTTGGTTCATTAAAAAGCAAAAAGGCTTTCGTATACCCGAGCGTGAAATGCAGCTGATTGAGCGCTTAAGTATTGGCCAGAAAGATCAACTGGTGTTGGTGCAAGTGGGCGGTAAACGCTTGCTGCTGGGCGTGAACCCAGGGGGTATTAGCCGCCTGCACAGCTACCCGGCCGCAGGGCAGGCGCCAGTCAGCCATGAGGCCGACCAATGCGAAGCTCTGCACGGCAAAGCAACCCCTGCAAATGGGCAGGTTGATCAAGAGGTTTCTGAACAGGGCCAGGGCCGGGCGCCGGGCTTCGCTACTTACCTTAATCAAGTACTGCAAAGTAAGGTTGCCCCTTAATGCTTAGGGTGATGATAAAAGCGCTGCTTATCTGGGTGCTGGCCACCGGTGTGGCCTTGGCGCAAGAGCCGGCCCAAAGCCCGGGGTTTATTGAAAGCCTTGAGGGCGCGGGCATTCCTGCCGTCACGCTCAATACCAACCCGGACGGCAGCCAGGAATATACAGTAACCATTCAAATTCTGGCCATCATGACGTCGTTGACGTTATTGCCGGCCATATTGATGATGATGACAAGTTTCACGCGCATCATTATCGTGTTTGCCATTTTACGCCAGGCGTTGGGTTTACAGCAGTCGCCTTCTAACCAAATCCTCATTGGGCTTTCGCTGTTTTTAACGCTGTTTATCATGATGCCGGTATTCGAGCAGGTGAACGAGCGTGCGTTACAGCCTTACTTGAGCGAGCAGATGACCTCCAGCCAAGCGCTCACTGCGGCCACGGCTCCCTTTCGTGAATTCATGGTTGGGCAAACCCGCGAGTCAGATCTGGATTTGTTTTTGGATATTGGCCGCTATGGCGATGTAGCCACCATTGATGACGTGCCCATGACGGTATTGATTCCGGCATTTGTAACCAGCGAATTGAAAACTGCGTTTCAAATCGGCTTTATGCTTTTTATCCCGTTTTTGATTATTGATTTGGTGATTGCCAGCGTGCTCATGGCCATGGGTATGATGATGCTATCGCCCTTGATTATTTCATTGCCCTTTAAAATCATGTTGTTTGTATTGGTAGACGGCTGGGCGATGGTGATTGGTACTCTGGCTGCGAGCTTTGGAGTCTAGTGATGACGCCAGAAGTGGTTATGGATCTCTACGCCGATGCCTTCTTTCTGGCGGTGTTGGTGATCTCGGTGATTGTTGGCCCGAGCCTGGTAGTGGGCCTTATTGTCAGTATGTTTCAGGCGGCCACCCAAATTAATGAACAAACCCTGAGCTTTTTGCCGCGCCTGTTGGTCACCCTCATTACCATTATGATTACCGGTGGCTGGCTGCTTTCCGAGTTCATGGATCTATTCATGCGCACCTTCCAAAATATTCCATTGTTAATCGGTTAGCCATGGAGTTTTCTGCACAGGAACTCACAAGTTTACTTACCCAGTACTTTCTGCCCTTTGTGCGTGTTTCCGCGTTTATGCTGGCCGCGCCGATTTTCGGGTCGCGCCTTGTCAATGCCCGCTCGCGCCTCTTGCTTGCGTTGTTGGTTACGGCATTGGTTGCACCGGGTCTGCCCGAATTGCCTGCGGTATCGGGCTTTGGGTTAGATACCTGGCTATTGGTGCTGCAGCAATCACTCATCGGGCTTGCCGCAGGCTTCGCCATGCAGGTGGCTTTTCAGGTGGCGGTGTTGGCAGGCCAATATATCGCCATGAAAATGGGCCTTGGCTTTGCCTCAATGAATGACCCCGCCAGCGGCCTTACGGTTACTGTGGTTTCACAATATTATTTAATGCTCATTTCCATGTTGTTCATTGTGGGTGATGGCCATTTGCTCATGTTGAGCTTGCTGGCTGAAAGTTTTTATACCACGCCCATTGGTGTGAGCCTGCCGTTGGCGTTGCTAATGGATTTAGTGATGACCGGGAGTTGGATGTTTGGCGCAGCACTGCTCATTGCCTTGCCGGTGCTCACGAGTTTGATGATTGTGAATATCGGCTTTGGCGTAATGGGGCGTTCGGCACCGCAAATGAACATCTTCACTGTGGGGTTTCCCATCACCCTGATTCTGGGTGCATTTCTGATTTGGTTTGGCTTTACCACCTTTTTGGGTAACTACAACCGCTTCATGCAAGATGGTTTCATGATTTTACGGCATATCTGGAATATCTAGTTGAGTTGCTATGGCTGAAGAAAACGACAGCAGTCAGGAAAAAACGGAAGAGGCAACCCCCCGAAAACTCGAGAAGGCGCGGGAAGACGGGCAGGTAGCCCGCTCCAAAGAACTGACCACCACCATCTTGCTCATTACCGGCACCTTGGCACTCATGGCCAGCGGGGCGTTTTTGGGCAGAAAACTCATGCTGGTGTTTGAAGAATCCATGACCCTTGAGCGCGAAACCCTATTTGACCCTGTCTCCATGCTTACGCACATGGGCCATGCAATATTTGAAGCCTCACTGGGTTTGGCCCCGCTTTTTTTGGCGTTGATGGTGGCTGCGTTTGTGGGGCCTATTTCCCTTGGCGGTTGGCTTGTAAGCACCAAAGCGCTGGCCCCAAAACTTAACCGCATGGATCCGATTGCAGGCTTGAAGCGCATGTTTTCCATTAAATCGGTGGTGGAACTGCTAAAAGCCGTTGGCAAAGTAGGAATTATCCTATTGGTGGCTGTGCTAATGCTCAAAGCCTTGCGCTCGCAGTTGCTGGGCCTTGCCAGTGAAGCGCTGGGGCCTGCAATTATTCATGCGCTCTGGTTGGCGGCAATCTCAGCCCTTGTGCTGGCGGCCAGCACCATATTAATCGCAGTGGTAGATGTACCCTTTCAAATTTGGGATCACGCCAAAAAGCTGCGTATGTCTATGCAAGATATTAAAGACGAATACAAAGACACAGAGGGTAAGCCCGAAGTAAAAAGCCGGGTGCGCCAATTGCAGCGCGAAATGGCAGAGCGCCGCATGATGAGCGATGTACCAGAGGCCGATGTGGTTATTACCAACCCCACGCACTTTTCCGTGGCCTTAAAGTACAACCCTGAAACCATGGAAACGCCGGTGATGGTCGCCAAAGGCGCCGACAACATAGCCCTTAAAATACGGGAAATTGCCAATGCCCACGGCGTGGAAATTGTTGAGGCGCCGGCACTTGCGCGATCGATTTTCCACACCACAGAAATTGGCGACACAGTACCCGCGGGCCTGTATGTGGCAGTGGCCCAGGTATTGGCTTACGTATTCCAGCTACGCAGCCACAAGCAAGGCCAGGGTGATCGCCCGCAAAAACCACGGAACGTCCAAATACCTCCGAATTTACGTTACGATTAGCGCCTTTTTAACGGATTACCGCAAAGGATGTGGCCATGAGGGCAGGGGCGTTGTTGTTGAAAAGTGTGCTTGTAAGTCTACTGGGTGCGCTTGCTTATTTGTGTTTCTGGCCGGTGCCGGTTGATCCGGTTGCGTGGCAGGCGCCTGTTAATCAGGGTTATGTAGATGCCTATGCGCCCAATGAAAAGCTGCAGGCGGCCACGCCACTTGCGCTGAGCCTTCCCAATGGCCCGGCAGTAACCGGGCCTGAAGCGCTGGTGATTGATTCCCGGTCACGGCTTTATGTGAGCACCCACGAAGGCTGGATTTTGCGCTCTGAGAATTTTGGCGAGAGCTTTACGGCTTTAATCAATACCCAAGGCCGGCCATTGGGCCTTGCCCTGGATGCGCAAGATCGCCTGATCATTGCCGATGCCTATCGCGGTTTGTATCGCTACAGCGACGCCGCAGGTTTTGAGGCCTTGGTTTCCAGAGTAGACGGCCAAGCGCTGGGCTATGTTAACGATGTGGCTGTGTCCCCTACGGGGGTGATTTATTTCACCGATTCCTCGCAAAAATTTCCGGCCCGCGCCAACGGCGGAACATACCCGGCAAGCCTGCTCGACATCATGGAGCACGGTGGCCATGGGCGGGTATTTCGTTATGATCCTGAATCAAAGCAAACTTCGTTAGTGGCAGCCGGCCTACACTTTGCCAATGGCATTGCCATTGCGCCTAAGGCCAAAAGCGCAGTTATAACCAGTGAAACCCCTGGCCCTAAGGACGTGGACACGCTGCTGGTGGTTGAAACTGCAAGCTACCGTATTTGGCGCTTTCGCGTGGCCGGGGGTGAGCTTGTCGAGCGCACACTGGTTGCAGACAATTTACCCGGCTTCCCCGATAACATTGCCGCAACGCCTGCGGGCGATTTCTGGTTTGGCCTGGTGTCACCGCGCAGTGAACTGCTGGATAAACTCTCAGGGCAGGTATTTATGCGCAAACTGGTACAGCGTCTGCCAGCGGCCATCAGGCCCAAGGCCCAACACTACGGCATGGTGGTTAAAATGGATGTCAACGGCCGGGTACTCGAGCAATTGCAAGATCCCAGTGGGCGGTTTTTCACCACAACCGGGGCTGCAGAAACGGAAAATTTCCTGTTTGTGAGCAGGCTGCATGGCAAAACACTGGCGCGGTTAAATAAATAATCCACCCATAGCGGTTTAGGTACGCTTTTTGCGATAACCCCTCTATTACGAGGGGAGTGTCAAAAAAGCGTTATGGCCTTACCGGGATTCAGCAGCCTAGCGAGCTTAGATCGCCAGCAAATCGTCAGTAATATGTCGCACATGGGGCGGGGGAATCTTGGCATTCCTTTGCTGCTGCTCATGTTGCTCGGCATGATGACCTTACCCATTCCGGCGTTCCTGCTGGATGTGTTTTTCTCTTTTAATATTGCGCTCTCCATCGTAGTGCTGCTGGTGGGCGTGTATGCCTTGCGGCCACTGGATTTTGCGGTTTTCCCCACCATTTTATTGCTGGCCACCTTGCTGCGCCTGGCACTTAATGTCGCCTCTACCCGGGTAGTTTTACTGCATGGCCATGAGGGGGGGGATGCCGCAGGCAAGGTGATCCAGGCCTTCGGTGAAGTGGTGATTGGCGGTAACTACGCTGTGGGTCTGGTGGTGTTTCTGATCTTGATGATCATCAACTTCGTGGTGGTTACCAAGGGTGCCGGGCGCATCTCGGAAGTCAGTGCAAGGTTCACCCTCGATGCCATGCCGGGCAAACAAATGGCCATCGATGCCGATTTGAATGCAGGCCTAATCAATCAGGAAGAGGCCAAGCTGCGCCGCACCGAAGTGGCCAGTGAGGCAGATTTCTACGGCGCTATGGACGGTGCCAGTAAATTTGTGCGTGGCGATGCCGTGGCGGGCATTCTCATTTTGTTAATTAACGTCATTGGCGGCTTGATTGTGGGCATGGCGCAACACAATCTCGAATTTCAAGATGCCATGCAAAAATACATTTTGCTCACCATTGGTGATGGCCTGGTGGCGCAAATTCCATCGCTGTTGTTGTCAACCTCCGCCGCGATTCTGGTTACCCGGGTGAATACATCCGAAGACATGAGCCAACAGATCAGGCGCCAGATGTTTGACTCGCCCAAGGCACTGGCGGTGTCTGCCGGGGTGCTGTTTATCATGGGCGTAATTCCCGGTATGCCCCATGTGGCCTTTTTGGGCCTTGCCACGGTTGCCGGTGGCCTTGCCTGGTATATCCATAAACTGCGCTCACAGGGCGAGCTGGTTTCAGAGGCCGAGGGCGATACGCCAAAAGTCAAAGCTCCTAAAGACGCAAAACCCGGCCAGCCGGGCACTGAAGCCCAGGCAGCGCTCGAGCACCAGCGCGCGCCAGAGCCCGTAGAGGTGAGCTGGGATGACGTAAAGCCCGTGGATGTCATCGGCCTGGAAGTGGGCTACCGGTTAATCCCCATGGTTGATAAAACCCAGGGTGGTGAATTGCTTGGGCGCATTCGTGGGGTGCGTAAAAAAATGTCGCAAGAAGTGGGCTTTTTGGTGCCAACGGTACACATTCGCGACAACCTGGATCTGCTCCCCAATCAGTATCGCGTCACCCTGATGGGCGTTGCCGTGGCCGAAGAAGAAGTGCACCCGGATCGCGACCTCGCCATTAACCCGGGCCAGGTGTTTGGCGACATAGAGGGCATTGCCGCAAAAGATCCGGCCTTCGGCTTGCCCTCGGTTTGGATCAAAAAAACCGAGCGCGACCATGCGCAAACGCTCGGCTACACAGTGGTAGATGCCTCAACGGTGGTGGCCACCCATTTGAACCAGATTCTCAGCCAGCATGTGAGCGAATTGCTGGGCCTTGAAGATGTGCAGCAGCTGGTAGACATGCTGGGCAAAACCTCACCCAAGCTTGCCGAACATTTGGTGCCGGAAAGTGTGAGCTTAAAAACCCTGCTCAAAGTGCTGCAGCTGCTGTTGCAAGAGAATGTGTCTATTAAAGACATGCGCAGCATTGCCGAGGCAATCGCCGCTAACAGCGACAAGAGTCAAGATCCCGTCATGTTGATGACTGCGGTGCGCCAGGCCATTGCGCGGCAAATTGTGCAGGGGCTGGTGGGTAACGACACAGACATCCCCGTTTTCACCCTAGACCCAAGCTTGGAACAAATATTGCTGAAGACCTATCAGCAGAGTCAGAAAAGTGGCGATGGTGGCCCGGTAATAGAACCGGGCCTGGCCGAAAAGCTGCGCGAATCGGTGCAGCAGGTGGCCCATCAACAAGAGGGCTCAGGCGCGCCGGCGATATTGCTGGTGTCTGGCCAGATCCGCTACCAACTGGCTCGCTTCGTGCGCGCGTTTGTGCCCGATATGGTGGTGCTCGCCTACAACGAGATACCCGCCAATAAACAGATCACCATTGTAGGCAGCGTGGGCGCTTAGCCACTGCCTAACCTCAGGAGATACACATGGCCATCAAAAAGATTGTGGCAGCGAATATGCGCAGAGCGTTGGATATCGCCCGCGAACAATTGGGGCCGGATGCCATTATTTTATCTACCCGCAGGCACCCAGACGGCATAGAGCTGATGGCCACGGTAGAGGCCGAGGGCCGAGTGCCCGATGATCAGCAGGCATTTGCCGCGCAAAAAGCCGAGGCTGAAGCAGCGTTCCCCTTAAACAGCGATAACGCGTGGCAGCACCAAGATGCCGTATCTGATGCGCTGGCGCACAGCGCGCAAACCACTCAGCACGCGGCGCTGCCACAATCAAACCCGCGCCCGAAAGATATCAGCCAAAAGCTTTTTGGTGGTAAAACCGGCCCGGAGCTTGCAGCTGAAATCGAAGCTGCACGCCAGCGGATGCTGGCAAATCAGGCCCGCGAGGCCCCGCAGCGTGCGGGCGCCAGTAGCAATGTGGGCGCTGATGATGTGTGGGCCTCACAACTTACGCGCGAGCAGGCCCGCAAGGCCACGCCTGACAAACCGCAATACACCGCTCAGCCGAGCGCCAAGTCTGGCGTTGCGCCAAATGCCGAGCCCACGCCCGCACAAACCTTGCAGGCAAATGAAATGGCCCGCTTGCATGCGGAGCTGAGCGAAATGCGCACGCTGTTAAAACAGCAATTAGATCAATCAAATCGCGCAGGCTCCTTGTCTAATAACCCGGTAGTGCACAAGCTTGCAGGGCTGGGCTTGCCGGCCTTTCAATGTGAGCGCATAGCCGCGGCGGTAGATGGCGATCACGCGCCCGATAAGGCCTGGGCCGAGGCTTTGGCCTTGTTATCCCAAAGGTTGCCAACAGCCGGGCGCGATGTGGTGGCCAATGGTGGCGTTTATGCCTTTGTGGGCCCTACAGGCGTGGGCAAGACCACAACCCTTGCAAAATTAGCCGTGCGCCATGTATTGGCCCACGGCCCACAATCCCTTGCGCTGGTAACCACAGATAACTTCCGCCTGGCCGCCCATGAGCAAATTACCTCGCTTGGCCGTTTGCTTAAGGTGCCGGTAAAAGTGGTAGGGGAAGGCGAGTCGCTTGAACAAATACTGGTGAACCTGAGCCACAAGCGCCTGGTGCTTATTGATACCGCAGGCCTGCGCCATGGCGACCCGCGTCTGAAGCAGCAGCTTGCGCAGCTGCGCGAGGCCGGCAAGGTAAACAGCTTGCTGGTGTTGGCGGCAAACAGCCAGGCGCAAATGCTGAAAGCCAGCTGCCACGCATACGGCGCGGCCCACCCGGTTGCCACGGTGCTTACCAAATTGGATGAAACGCCGTCGCTCGGTGAAGCCATGGGCATGTTGTTGGCACATCGCTTGCCGTTGGCCTACACCACCGATGGCCAGGAAATACCGGCAGATATCCAGGTTGCCAAGGGGCATCAACTGGTGGCCAAAGCCGCCAAAAACCCGGTTCCCGTGGGTTCTTATGGCGTTGGAGTGCAAGCCGCTAAAGCCGGCCTGCAGGTTCAGGCCGAGCAACTATAATCAATGCAGGTTTTATTGTGGGAGCACGCATGGGCCACCATCCAGTTCAAGTGATCGCCGTAACCGGCGGCAAAGGCGGCGTTGGCAAAAGCAACATATCCGTCAATATGAGTATTGCACTGGCCCAGCTGGGCCGGCGCGTCATGTTGCTCGATGCCGACCTGGGCCTGGCTAACGTGGATGTGCTACTGGGCATTCGAGCCGAGAAAACCCTGGCCGATGTGCTGTCGGGTGATTGCAGCCTGCGCGATGTACTGATCAAGGGCCCGGGCGGCATTCGCATAGTGCCTGCGTCTTCTGGCGTGCAACAAATGGCGAGCTTGAGCCGTCAACAGCATGGCGCCTTAATTCGCGCTTTCAGCGATATCTCAGACCAGCTGGATGTGTTGGTAATAGATACCGCCGCCGGCATTAGCGATACCGTGGTGAGTTTTGTGCGCGCGGCCAACGAGGCGCTGGTGGTGGTGTGTGATGAACCGTCGTCGGTTACCGATGCCTACGCGCTCATTAAGCTGCTCCACAAAGATGCCGGCATGCAGCGTTTCAGGGTGGTGGCCAACATGACCCGCACATCGACGGAGGGCAAAAAGCTTGTCCATCGCTTACAGCAGGTGTGCGATAAATTTCTGGATGTGGCGCTGCAATTCGAGGGGGCTATTCCCTTCGATGAAAGCGTGCGCAAGGCCGTTCAGCACCAGCGCGCACTGGTGGAATACGCGCCGCAAGCCAAGGCCTCAAGTGCCATACGCGCCCTGGCCGAGCGGGTGGCGCAATGGCCCTTGCCGAAGGCCGCCACAGGAAACCTGGAGTTCTTTGTGGAACGCCTGCTGGAAAGCCCCGAAGTAGGTGCCTAATAATGGCCGCAGTAGAAGGATTAGCCATGTATGACCAGACCAGCCGACAATCTGGTGAGCAGATCCGCATTGAAGACTATGCGCCGCTGGTTAAACGTATTGCCTACCATTTGATGCTACGCATGCCTGCCAGTGTGCTCGTAGAAGATTTGATCCAGGCCGGCATGATCGGCCTGATAGAGGCCTCGCAGAAGTTTGACGCCTCAAAGGGCGCAAGCTTTGAAACCTATGCCGGCATTCGCATTCGCGGCGCCATCATGGATGAAACCCGCAAGGGTGACTGGGTTCCAAGATCTGTTCACAGAAATGCCCGCAAAATTACCCAGGCCATTGGCGAGCTGGAGGCCCGCCTTGGCCGTGAAGCCGGCGAAAAAGAAATAGCCGAAGCCCTGGAGATGACGCTTGAAGAATATCGCGCCATCTTGCAAGACACCACCAGTGCGCGCCTGTTCAGCTATGAAGAATCGGCCACAGACGACGATGCAGGCCCCACCAAGCCCGCCACCATTGGCCTTGAGGCCCCCACAGATGCCTTCGAGCGCGATGCATTAAAGCAATCGCTGGCGCGGGCGATAACCCAATTGCCCGAAAGGGAACAACTGGTGTTATCGCTTTATTACGACGAAGAGCTGAACCTCAAGGAGATAGGCCAGGTGCTGGGCGTGAGTGAATCGCGCGTATCACAAATACATTCGCAGGCGGCTGCTAGGCTTAAGGCCAAGCTCTCCGGCTGGACGTCGGCGGGCGAATAGATCAGCCGGCAATTAATTGACCAATTTTATGACTAAAACTGGCTAGTAGTATTCCAGCTACTAGACTGAAGATTAACGGAGTCCGGCAGTTACGACGGAGGTTGCTTTGGACAAAAACATGAAAATCCTGATTGTTGATGACTTCTCGACCATGAGACGCATCATCAAGAACCTGTTGCGCGACCTGGGGTTTAGCAATACACAGGAAGCCGACGATGGAGCAACAGCGCTGCCGATGCTTAAGGCCGGCGACTTCGATTTCCTGGTAACAGACTGGAACATGCCGGGCATGACCGGCATAGAACTGCTAAAGCAAGTGCGGGCCGATGAAAAGCTGGCATCGCTACCTGTACTGATGGTTACCGCTGAGGCCAAGCGCGACCAAATCATCGAAGCGGCCCAGGCGGGTGTCAGTGGCTATGTGGTTAAACCCTTCACTGCACAGGTACTCAAAGAGAAGATCGACAAGATTTTTGAGCGTGTGGGATAACACAGACAGTATCAAGGGTGCCCATGGAAAGCCAAGTGGACCAGAAGGCCAATCAGGAATTTGTGGCTGAGTTACGCGATTGTGCAAAAGTGCTCATCGAAAAGCTTGAGGGCGATAAGTTCGACGAGGCCTCCCAGCTCATCGAGCAAATTATCGCAAGCCGCGACCGTCACCTGTTCAATAATGTAGGCAAGCTTACCCGCGGCCTGCATACGGCAATCAGAAGTTTCAATATCGATTCGCCCATTTCACAGGATGAAAGCCTCACAGATGCGAGCGATCGCCTCAATTATGTGCTGCGTCTTACCCAGGATGCGGCCAATAAAACCATGGATAAGGTAGAGGCCTCGGCCCCGATAGCCATGGATCTAGGCAACGAAGCCCGCGCCTTAAAGGCGCAGTGGCAGGCGCTGATTCGACGCGAACTGAGTGCAGACGACTTCAGGGATTTATACCACCGCATTGAAACCTTTCTGGATCAAATGGAAACCGGGGCCGGTGCGTTGAACGCCAATTTGCAAGACATCATTCTTGAACAGGGCTATCAGGATCTCACAGGCCAGGTACTCAAAAAGGTGATGGACCTCGTTGCCGAGGTAGAAGGCAGCCTGGTGGATTTAATGCGCATTGCCGCGCAAGTAGAAGAAATTACAGGAATTCAAAAGCCCGTCGATAACATAGATGCCAAAGAGCCGAAAGGTTCCGTAGGCGAAGGTCCACAAATTCATGCCGACAAGCGCGAAGATGTGGTTTCAGGCCAAGACGACGTGGACGATTTGTTGTCCAGTCTCGGCTTTTGATGAGTTACGGCTGCCAGTTTAAGGAGCGCTGAATGGGTTTTGGCGATGACGAAGATATCTTGCAAGACTTCCTGGTGGAAGCAGGGGAGATATTGGAAAAATTGTCGGAACAGCTCGTTGAGCTGGAGCGTCAGCCAGATGATAAAGATCTGCTAAACGCTATATTCCGTGGATTCCATACCGTAAAAGGCGGTGCGGGCTTCCTGCAGCTTGGCGCCATGGTAGATTGCTGCCACGTCACCGAAAACCTGTTCGACATACTGCGCACCGGTAAACGCGCGGTTACCCCAGAGTTAATGGACGTCGTGTTACAGGCGCTCGATGCCGTAAATCTGCAGTTTGATCAAGTACAGCAGCGCGAATCCCCAACGCCTGCCAGCGCCGATTTGATTCATCAGCTAGAGCGGCTGGTAAACCTTGAAGATTTAAACGATCCGGCACCAGAGCCAGCAGCCCCCGCGCCGCAAGCGCAGGCCCCGGAGCCAAGCGCTGAAACCACCAAGGGCGCGCCCGGTGAAGACATTACCGATGCCGAATTCAATGAGTTGCTCGATGCAATCGACCCGCCCGGCACGGCTGCCGCTGCAGCGCCGCAGGCAGCCCCGGCTGTCGGTGGTGGCGACGATATAACCGACGATGAATTTGAAGCGCTGCTCGATGAGTTGCACGGGCAGGGCAAAGGCCCGAGCGTGAAGGCTGCGCCCGCGCCTGCACCCACACAGGCCTCTGCCTCGGGTGATGAAATAACCGAAGATGAATTTGATGCATTGCTGGACCAGCTGCACGGTAAGGGAAAAGGGCCGGGTAAAGCGCCTGCTCCGGCTGCGCCTGCACCGTCTGCTGGCGGTGGCTCGGGCGAGCTGATTACCGATGATGAATTTGAAGCGCTGCTGGATGAGTTGCACGGCAAAGGTAAAGGGCCAACTGCAGCGGAAGCCGCAGCGGCAGCCGCGAGTGCTAGCCCGGCCGCACCAAAACCTGCGCCTGCGGCCAAGCCTCAAGCGCCAGCCCCAAGCCCCAAGCCGGAACCGGCAAAAGCTGCACCTGCTGCCAAACCAGCTACCGGGCCCGCAACCCTTGTGGCAAAGCCTGCTGCCAAAGATGTAGCACCGCCACCGGCAGCGGAAACAACCGTACGGGTAGATACCCAGCGCCTGGATGACATCATGAACATGGTGGGCGAACTTGTGTTGGTACGTAACCGGCTTGTACGTTTGGGGCTTAACACCAACGATGAAGCGCTCAGCAAGGCGGTCAGCAATCTGGATGTGGTCACCGCGGATTTACAAACCTCGGTGATGAAAACCCGCATGCAGCCCATTAAGAAAGTATTCGGGCGCTTCCCACGGGTGGTACGCGATTTGGCGCGCACCCTTAAGAAAGACATCAACCTTGAACTGCAAGGCGAAGAAACAGACCTGGATAAAAACCTGGTTGAGGCACTGGCAGATCCGCTTGTGCACCTGGTGCGCAACTCGGTAGATCACGGTATTGAGTTGCCCGATGTGCGCGAATCCAAGGGCAAGCCCCGGGTAGGTAAAGTGATACTCGCCGCCGAGCAAGAGGGCGATCATATTCTGTTGTCTATCACTGATGACGGCGG
The DNA here is from genome assembly GCF_024138675.1 of Simiduia sp. 21SJ11W-1. Taxonomy (NCBI): domain Bacteria; kingdom Pseudomonadati; phylum Pseudomonadota; class Gammaproteobacteria; order Cellvibrionales; family Cellvibrionaceae; genus Simiduia; species Simiduia sp. 21SJ11W-1. The sequence goes on from NZ_CP090959.1 coordinate 1,859,046, forward strand.
CGGTATGGACCCGGAAAAACTGCGCGAAAAGGCCGTGGAAAAGGGCATTCTGGATGAAGACGCCGCCCAGCGTCTTTCAGATCCCGAAGCCTTCGCGCTCATTTTTGCACCGGGTTTTTCCACCAAAACCGAAATTTCCGATGTGTCTGGCCGCGGTGTGGGCATGGATGTGGTGAAAACCAAAATCACCCAGTTAAACGGCTCGATAGAGATTCAATCAAAGCTGAATGAAGGCACCCGTATCATTATCAAGGTGCCGCTCACGCTAGCGATTATGCCAACTTTGATGATTATGCTTGGCAAGCAAACTTTCGCCTTGCCACTGGTTAGCGTGAACGAAATATTCCACATGGATCTTACGCGCATTAACGTGGTAGACGGCCAGGAGTGCGTAACCGTGCGTGAAAAAGCCGTGCCGGTTTTCCACCTCAAGCGCTGGCTAATAAAAGGCGGCAAGCGCGAACAGCTTAAAGAGGCCCATGTGGTGATTGTAAACGTAGGCACGCAGCGGGTAGGTTTTGTGGTGGATCAGCTTATTGGCCAAGAAGAAGTGGTTATCAAGCCGCTGGGTAAAATGCTGCAGGGTACACCCGGCATGGCAGGCGCCACCATCACAGGGGATGGCACCATCGCCTTGATTCTTGATGTGCCGAGCATGCTGAAACGGTACGCCGGCCAGAAAAGGTAAACCATGTGGGGGTTGGCAGTTGAGACAGAGTCCATTCCTATAAACGCCCGCCCGGTTGTGGGTGGCCACCTATGACCATCAAAGTACTTATTGTTGACGATTCCAATTTCTTTCAGCAGCGCCTGAAAGAAATTATTGGTGCCCATGCGCAGTTAACGGTGGTGGGTGTTGCCGCCAATGGGCGCGAGGCTATAGAGAAGGCCAATGCCTTAAAGCCCGATGTCATCACAATGGATTACGAAATGCCCATGATGGACGGCGTCACTGCCGTGCGCCAAATCATGCGCGATCGCCCAACACCTATTTTGATGTTTTCATCGCTCACCTATGAAGGTGCGCGCACCACCCTTGATGCCCTTGAGGCAGGTGCAGTTGATTTTTTGCCAAAGAATTTTTCGGAAGTCTCAAGCGATTCTGAAACCCTCAAGCAAAAACTCTATCAAAAGATCATTGCCATCGCTCGGCCAAAAAACCAGGCGCCTGTGCCTGCTGTGCCCGCGGCCAAGCCCCAGGTACCCCTTAAGGGCCGCATAAAGTTGGTGGTGATCGGCGCTTCAACCGGAGGCCCGCTGGCGATTACCGATGTGTTAAAGCGGCTGCCGGCAAGCTTTCCTGTGCCCATTTTACTGGTGCTCCACATGCCGGAAAATTTTACCCGCGCATTTGCAGAGCGGTTAGATAAGCAGTGCGAAATATCGGTAAAAGAGGCAGCCACAGGTGATGTAATGCGCCCGGGCCTTGCACTGCTTGCGCCAGGGGGCAAGCAAATGATTCTGGAATCGCCCGCCGGCAGATCTGTGCAAATTATCGAGGGCGATGATCGGGTAAATTATAAACCCTGTGTTGATATTACCTTTGCCAGTGCGGCAAAGGTGCGCGGCGATACGGTGCTTGGCATAGTGCTCACGGGCATGGGCAGCGACGGTAAAGACGGCGCGAAATTACTGAAGCGCGCAGGCGCACGGGTATGGACGCAAGATGAAGCCAGCTGTGTTATCTACGGCATGCCCCAGGCCGTGGTGCGAGAAGGCCTTTCAGACCGTGTGGTGAAACTGCGTGAAATGAGCCAGTTGATGGTAGAGGAGCTCTAGTATGGATGTGCTCTCAATCATTGGCGTGATCATAGGGTTTGCTGCATTACTTGGCGGAAACTTTCTGGAGGGCGGCACCTGGACAAGCCTGCTCAACGGCCCTGCGGCAATTATTGTGATTGGTGGCACAGTAGGGGCCGCCATTTTACAAACCCCCAAGGCGCGCTTGGCGCGTTCATTGCGCTTGTTGCCCTGGGTGCTTAGCCCGCCCCCCACGCCCTTTGGCGAAGGCGTAAGGCGCGTGGTGAAGTGGGCTTTGGCTGCCAGAAAAGAAGGTTTACTGGGGTTGGAGTCACTATCTGAAACAGAGCGCGACAGCTTTTCACGAAAAGGCCTGCAACTGCTGGTGGATGGCGCAGAGCCTGAAGATATCCGGCGGGTATTGGAAAACGACCTGATTCTACTTGAAGGGCGAGATGTAGACGCCGTTAAATTTTATGAAAGCATGGGCGGTTATGCGCCCACTATTGGTATTCTGGGTGCGGTAATGGGCCTGATTTCCGTGATGCAAAACCTTGCCGACCCCTCGCAATTGGGCCCCGGCATTGCGGTGGCCTTTGTGGCCACGATATACGGAGTAGCTCTGGCGAACCTGTTGCTGATACCCATCGCCAATAAACTTGCCATGTGTGTGCAGGAGCAAAGCCGTTACCGCGAGCTGCTGCTCGAGGGCATTGTTGCCATCGCCGAGGGTGAAAACCCCCGCGCCATTGAGATGAAACTCAATGGCTATGTGGTGTAAGGGCGCAACGTCACATGCCTCGCAGACGCCCGGCCCAACTGGCAGTAAACCACGAGCGTTGGCTGGTGTCTTACGCGGATTTCATCACGCTACTGTTTGCGTTTTTTGTTGTGATGTATTCCGTATCGCAGGTATCGGAAACCAAATACCGCGTGCTTTCAGATACCTTAGTGAGCACATTCAAGTTCCAGTCTCAAACAATCAACCCCATTCAGGTAGGGCAGCCCAGTTTAAGTAGCGACCCGTCAGTTATAGACACCCAATCACCAAAAACCGGTGAAGAGCAGGGCGATGGTGCCTTTCAGCAAGACACAGATTTGCCACACATGGCAGAAAACCTGCGCACAGCGCTTTCAGATTTAATTGAGCGAGATCTGGTAGATATTAAAAGTAATGAATACTGGTTGGAAATCGCCCTTAACAGCAATGTGTTGTTTGGCTCTGCCAGTGCCGACCCAAGCCGCGATGCGCAATTAATTTTTGCGGAAATTGCCAAACACTTAACCGGCGCCGAAAACCCCATTCAGGTTGAGGGCTATACGGATGACCAGCCCATTCGCACAGACCGCTTCCCCAGCAACTGGGAACTTTCAGCCGCAAGAGCCAGTGCAGTAGTGAAACTGCTCCAGCAGCAAAACATTGCACCCGACAGGCTGTCTGCCGTAGGTTACGGTGAGCACCGGCCCATAGCCGACAACAGCACAGAGGCAGGCCGTGCACAAAATCGCCGGGTATCGCTGATGATCGCCAAATCGAGCCTGGCGCGGCCAGAAAAAAGCCTGATCGATGCACTCGATGATTTTTCCGGCAAGGGTGACTTTACAAACCCTGGAGCCCAAATCCTGCCAAAGGATTTATCAGGCACGGATAATGCATCGCCAAATAATGATGACCTGCAGCCCGCAACGGCAGAAGGTGACAATGGCGCTGGTGCACCGGCCAATTCAGGGCCTTCAGAGGAAGGGCACCTAACCACAAGGCGCGGCCTACAGGCTATCAAGCTTGAAAGCGGCGGCATTTTATTTACCAGTGATCCGGCGCGGCTGGAACAAGCACAAGAGCAAGAGCAAAATAACTGAACGCAAGGCATGCGGAGCTAAATATTTAGTGTCATAAAATTGACGAAACGGTGATTAAAGCGTGGAAATCTGGAGTGTAGCAAATCAAAAAGGTGGGGTAGGAAAAACCACCACAGCGGTATCGCTTGCAGGCTTGTTAGGAGAGCAGGGCAAGCGGGTATTGCTGGTTGATTTAGATCCGCACGGCTCACTGTCCAGTTATTTTGGCTATGATCCCGATCAACAAGAGCAGGGCACATACGCCCTGTTCCAGCAAAAAGACACCCTGGCCGCAGCGGCCGTTCAGGCGCTGCAGGTGAGCACGTCTATGGACAATGTGGCGCTGCTGCCAGCTTCAACGGCGCTTGCCACGCTTGAACGCCAGGCCATTGGCCGCGATGGTATGGGGTTGGTGGTTGGCAAAGCCTTAAAGTTGATCCAGCAAACAGTTGATGTTGCAATAATTGATAGCCCGCCATTGCTGGGTATATTACTTGTTAACGCCCTGGCCGCCTGCGATAAGCTGGTTATTCCGGTGCAAACGGAATTCCTGGCGCTAAAAGGCCTGGAGCGCATGACCCACACGCTGGCCATGATGTCGCGCTCGCGCAACAAGTCTGTGGGTTTCTCCATTATTCCCACCATGTACGATCGCAGAACCCAGGCCTCTGTGGCCAGCCTTCGCCACTTGCGCAACCATTACGGCGATGACGTATTCCCGGGGCGCATACCGGTAGATACTAAGTTTCGCGATGCCAGCAAGGCGGGGCTTTTTCCACACCAGTTCTCCAACGACAGCCACGGCGTGGATGCCTATCGCCAGTGTGTTAAGTGGCTACAAGGCCTGAACGCAGGCTCTCTGGAGCAGGTGTCGTGAGCATGGGGGCTGCGCAAAATTCCGTGGCTGACTATCTGGCTGAACTGCTGGAAGAGCCACAAGAGACGCTAGAGCCGCTAGACCCACAAAAGTCTGGTGTTGATGCTGAAACCACAAGCAAAGATGCACTGGCGCGTAAATCTGAACTCGGGCCTGCATCAGGCGCGCAGGCTTTATCTGAATCCGCAGCAGAATTTGACCTGGAATCAGTAATAGACTCGAAAACAACAGCCCATCAAAGCGCCGAAGAACCGCCTGCGGCCAACCCCACAGAAAATGCGACTGGCAGTGGGCTGATTGATCAGAGCACAGGCCCTGGCGCGCCAGCAGCCAGCGCCCCCCAGCAAGATATAACCCCTGAGCTTGATCTGGCGCCAGCCCGTAAAGAGCCCTCAGAGCATAAGGAGCCCTCAGCGCATGAAGAGCCCTCAGCGGGTAAAGAGCCCTCAGCGGATAAAGAGCCCTCAGCTAGTAAAGAGCCCTCAGCCCCCGAAGAGCCCCAAGTGAATCAAGAGCAGGCTTCTGAATCTCGAACAGCACCGCCAACCCAACTGGATACCAGTCCGGCTGTTAACCTTGAGCCCATTGCAGGTGCAGCAGTCACCGGTGATGCGCTTGTTGTTGATCTTGCAGAACAGGGGGTGCAAGAGGCGCCACTGCCAGAGGCCGAGCTTCGGGCGGCTTCAGCCCCGGCGTTTAAAGCGCCGGAGCCGGCATTAGAACAAGCGCCTGCATTAGAACAAGCGCCTGCATTAGAGCAACAGCCTGCAATAGAAAAAGAGCCTGAACCAACCCAAGCATCGGAACCAAAGCCTGCCCCAAAGGCTGAGCCCAATGCGATAGCGCAGCCCCCAGCAGAGGCCACCACGCAATCTGGGCGCGATAGTCAGCCAGAGCCGCAATCAAAGCCCACACCTGCAGATGCGCCAATGGCGGATGACAAGCCGGAGCAGGCAGCACCTGAACGGCCACTGAGGCACGCTGGGCACGGATTTACTGCAAGCGCATCTGGCCAGAGCCGGTATCAGCCAGATCTATCATCAACAACCGGCGGTACAGCCAACAGTCAGGGGCCTGCGCCTGTGCAACCCACCCCTGCACAAGATGCTTGGGCGGTTAAGCAAGAGCGAGACTTGGCAGAGGTTGATCGCGAGCGCCTCAACCGCCTGTTAAGCAGCGCGCGCCCCCAGTCTGCGCCTGCTGGGCTGAAAACGGTGCCGCAAGAACCCGAGGTGGTGCCAGTAACGCCCGCGCCGCAGCTAACCCCTAGTAAACCAGCGCCGGTTGAGGCGCCGCCTGCTGAGCCGCAGCTTGAGGTTGAGCCTCACATTGAGCAGGCGCTACTTGCAGATACCCAATGGCACGAAAATGGCCGGCCCCAGTGGGCGCAAGAGCGTTTTGATGTGCTGCTGTTTAAGGTTTATGGCCTCACCTTGGCTGTGCCCTTGGTGGCACTTGGCCAAATCCAGCCTATTACCGATGAGCTAACGCCCTTGTTTGGGCAGGCAAAATGGCTGATGGGCTTGCAGCCTACCCCCGTGGGGCGAATTAAAACGGTCAACACCGCCTTGTTTGTGATGCCCGAGCGCTACAACCCGGAATTCTTGGAAACAGCCAAATATGTGGTGTCTATTCACGGGTTGGATTGGGGGCTGGCGGTAGATTCCGTACAGCAGCCTAAATCGCTAGATCCAGACGACGTGAAATGGCGCGCAAGCCGCGGCCAGCGCCCGTGGCTTGCGGGCACCATCAAGGCCCATATGTGCGCCCTGATAGACGTTGCCAATATGGGGCAAATGCTGGCGGCATCAGACAAGAATCACCGGGGTTGAATTAGTGCCAGTCCGACTGGCATAGAAGCTGCTTTAATCTATATTAAAAGGGCCGTCGCTAATATTTTGACGCTGCTTAGCCTGAGGAATTGAGAATGGCCACGAGTTCTACCAAAACCAAATCCAGTGAAGATCCCATACTCCAGTGGGTAACCTTCAAATTAGCCGGTGAAACCTACGGCATTAACGTAATGCAGGTGCAAGAAGTACTGCGTTACTCGGAAATTGCCCCTGTGCCCGGTGCGCCTTCCTATGTTTTGGGCATCATCAACTTGCGCGGCAATGTGGTAACCGTTATCGATACCCGTCACCGGTTTGGCCTGGAGTCGGGCGAGATAAACGACAACACGCGCATTGTGATTATTGAGGCAGATAACCACGTGGTAGGCATCTTGGTAGATAGCGTGGCCGAAGTGGTGTACCTCAGGCAATCTGAAATAGAAACAGCGCCCAATGTTGGCAATGATGAGAGCGCCAAGTTTATTCAGGGCGTGTGCCACAAAAACGATGAGCTTCTAATTCTTATTGAGCTTAATAAGCTGCTCTCCGACGGAGAGTGGGCAGATCTAGACAGTATCTAACGTTAAAACCGAAAGTGATAAATTCCGGAGCCCGGCATGCAAAACTTACTTACCCAGCTTACCTCGCTTGAAATGGTGTTAGTCGGTGCCGTAGTGGTTAGCTGGGTGGCTGTGGCATTGGCGATGGCAAGTTTAATCAAGGTTAAACGCCAGGAAATACTGGTTCACAACGCCATGGACGAGTTAAAGCGTTCTGTCTCTATCGGCAATAACGGGCTGATGGGTATGGGTCGCAAGCTTTTGAATATTGAAAAGACCATGCAGCGTCAGCAAAACCGGCCGGTGGCTGCAGGCGGTGTGGGCACGGCTGCAGCAGCCGCAAAATCCTCAGGCGCCCAAGCCCGGCAAATGAAGCCCTCGCAGGTTAATCCGTTTGCCCAATTCGCTACCGAAATAGATGCCCAGCCCGCAAAAGATTCACACTACCAACAAGCGTCAACTATGTTGGCACAGGGGCTTACTGCAGCTCAGGTAGCCAGTGCTACGGGTATGTCGCATGCGGAAATTCAGCTGCTGGCCATGCTTAATGGTCAAGCGGCCAGCGTCAATTAATTGCCCGTGCCAATGCTTACCCGTTGCATCTCCCTTGCTGTAATTTGCGCATTGTTCAGTGGCTGCAGCTTTGTGGAGTTAAAGCGCAGTGAACACACAGCACGCGCAGGCAAAAGCCTAGACCCTTCGGTATTTTCTTCCATCACCCCTGGCACAACAGATAAACAGTGGCTACTGCGTTACCTGGGCCACCCGGATCAGGTAATAGAGCTGGGTGGCGGTAAACAACAGTTTCTTTACAAGGTTGAGCACAACGAGAAAAAGTCGCTGCGGGTGTTTTTGTTGTTTGAGCAGCGCGCCGATAAAACCACGCCCCATTGGTATGTGGTAGAGCTTATGGGTGAAAAAGTGGTAGATGCCTGGCAGAAAACGCCTGCGCTGCCGCCTCAGGTAAAGCCGGAAGTGCCTCAAGAATCGCATTCTGAACAGGCGTTAGACGTTGCGCAAAGTGGTACAGCGGCCACAGGCAAGCCTGCCCATTCAACCGCTACTACAAGCGCTACAACAGCTAATCAATCAGCGCCTCTGGCTGCTCAGCCAACAGCAATAGTTCCCGAAGGTGGCGCAACCCAAAGTAAAACCCCCGCAGCCCAAGCTACAGAGCCCACTAAGCCCGGCACTGAATAAGGCTGGGTGTGTTACTTCTCAATTTAAAAAACCGTTAATCAGCCAAGCGCCCTTGCCGAATGTGTGCCGCAGTACAGGGGCTTAGCGTCGCCTGTGGGATTGATTATTTGCCAGAGGCATCAATTTGTTGGCCGTTCACATGCTTTGAGTCTTGCCCCATCAGGTAGAGGTATGCGGGCATAAGAACGCTGGGGGCTTTTACGTCTGCGGGGTTTTCAGCCGGGTAGGCCTTGGCCCGCATTTTGGTGCGCGTGCCACCGGGGTTGATGCTGTTTGCCCTTACCTTGCTGGTGCCGTCTTCTTCATCGGCCAGGGTTTGCATCAGGTTTTCCGCTGCAGCTTTCGAAATCGCATAAGCGCCCCAATAGGCGCGGCCTTTGTAGCCAACGCTTGATCCGGTAAACACCAGGCTTGCCCCATCAGATTTGCGCAACAACGGCAACAACGATTTGGCCATTAAAAACGGTGCGTTCACATTTACTTGCATCACCCGGGCAAAGGTATCTGCTGAATAGTTTTCAAGCGGGGTGCGATCGCCAAGCAGGGCTGCATTAAATAAAATGCCGTCGAGTTTGCCAAAGGCTTCGTCAATGCGGTTGCACATATCAATGTAGTCGGCTTCTGTTGCTCCAAAAAAATCAATGGGGTAGATGGCCGGTTCTGCGAGTTTTTCGCTCACAATGGTGTCGTATACTTTTTCTAGCTTGGCTACTGTGCGGCCCATTAAAATAACAGTTGCGCCGTGGCGAGCAAAGGTAAGCGCGGCTTCTTTGCCAATACCGTCGCCTGCGCCGGTGATTGCAATCACGCGAGTGCTTAAAAGATCTGATGGTGCCTGGTAATCCAGTGGGTTCATGAGGTGCTCCAAAATTTTAATGGGTGCCTTGCACGAAAGAAATGATCTGCTCAGCCAGCTCCTGTGGCGAGTCGGCAATTTCGTGGGCGCCCCAGGTGGTAACGTCAATGTGTGGGGCAAGGTAGCCGTAGGCAACGGATATGGTGTGCATGCCCGCAGCAATGCCAGCTGCAATGTCGCGCTCGTGGTCGCCGCAGTAGCCTAACGCGCTGGCTGGGGTGCCAATTTTTTTAGCGGCCAATAACAGCGCGTCTGGTGCGGGCTTGCCGTTTGCAATGTCGTCACCGCACACAAGGCAGTTTGGCCTTAGCCCGAGCCGCTCCAGCAACACAGTGGCAAAACGGCGATGCTTGTTTGTCACAATGCCCCAGGGCGTATGATTGGCTTCAAGTATGGCCAGCAGGTTATCCATACCAGAGTAGAGGTGGCAGTGCAGGCCGATAACCTTTTCGTAATAGTTTAAAAACTGGTTTTGCAGCTCTGCAAAGCCCGGGTGGTCCTGGCTTATGCCAAAACTTGCTTCTGTCATAATGGCGCCACCGCCGTTCACCAAGGGTGAAATTTCTGCGGTGGTGAGGCGGCTTAGCTTATGGGCTGTTCTGAAATGGTTAATAACCGCAACAAAATCAACGGCTGTGTCTACCAATGTGCCATCTAAATCAAACAGAAAGCCACGCTCAGTCATGGCGTTTCCGGGCGTGTACCAGGTAGTTTACAGATACGTCGTGTTCATTCAGCCTGTAGGTTTTAAACAGCGGGTTGTAGGTGAGCCCTGTCATGGCAACCAGCTCAAGGTTCGCATTGCGGAGCCACTGTGCAAGCTCGGAGGGCTTTATGAATTTACTGTACTCATGGGTTCCCTTTGGTAGCAACTTTAACAGATATTCGGCGCCCAAAATTGCAAAGGCGTAGGCCTTGGGGTTGCGGTTTAACGTTGAAAAAAACAAATCGGCGCCGGGCTTGGCAAGCGCTGCACATGCTTTTATTACAGATTCAGGTGAGGGCACGTGCTCCAGCATTTCAAGGCAGGTTACCACCTCGTAACTGCCGGCTGCCTGTTCTGCTTTTGCCTCGGCCGTTATTTGTTGATATTCAATATCAAGCTCGGATTCAAGGGCATGCAACTTTGCCACAGCCAGTGGTGCCGCCCCCATATCAATGCCTGTAACCCGGGCGCCGCGGTGGGCGAGCGCTTCGGTGAGTAGCCCGCCGCCACAGCCAACATCAATGGCTTTTTTACCCGCAACCTGTGCGCGTAAATCAATGTAATTGGCGCGCAGCGGGTTGATATCGTGCAGGGGTTTGAATTCAGATTGCGGATCCCACCAGCGCGCGGCTAGCGCTTCAAACTTGGCGATTTCAGCCGGGTCCACATTTGCGCCCGGATCAATGTTTTCGGAAGTTGCCATAAAATTACTCAGAGTCTTTTGCCGCAGCACTAATGCGGGCTTGCCACTGCTGGGCGTTGTGTAAAATGTTTTCGGCATTGAGCGTGTTGAGCTTGCGCTCTTGCACCAATAGCTTGCCGTCTACCCACACGTGGCTCACCTTGTGGGCGCACTCGGTATATAAAAGGTGGGCAATAGGGTCGTACAGTGGCGCGAATTGTAAATCATCCAGGGCAATGGCGGCGATATCTGCGCGCTTGCCAACGCTGAGTGAGCCCACTAAGTGATCAATACCCAAGGCTTTGGCGCCGTTGATGGTGGCCATGGCAAGCAGGGTGTCTGCACCCATTACTGCCGGGTCTCCGGCGGCTACCTTGCCTAAAAAGGCCGCGGTGCGCATTTCGCCCAGCATGTTGAGGTCGTTATTACTCGCAGCGCCGTCGGTGCCGAGGCAAATGTTAACGCCTGCGTCAATCAGCTTTGCGCTGGGGCAAATGCCGCTTGCGAGTTTCATGTTGCTTTCCGGGCAGTGCACAACCTGTGCGCCCGTGCGTTTTAACAGCGCGATATCTGAATCGTCCAGTTGTGTCATGTGCACACACTGGGTGCTTGGTGCCAGAATACCTAACTTGGCCAGCCGTTGGCTGGGCCGCTCGCCGCTTTCTGCCAGTGCGCTTGTCACCTCATGAGCGGTTTCGTGCAAATGAACCTGTATGGGGCAGTGGTAGCTATCGGCCAGGGCCTTCAGCCGGGTAAAGGTATCATCGGAGACTGTGTAGGGTGCATGTGGCCCCAGCGCCATGCTTACGGTTTCATGGCCTTGGTATTGCGCCAGCAACTGCTCGCCTTTGGCAAGGTATTCGGCAGGGCCGCTCGCCCAGGGCGTGGGGAACTCCATCACGGGAATGCAAATTTGTGCGCGCATGCCCGCGGCCTCGGCAACGGCTGCTGCGGCCTCGGGAAAGAAATACATGTCTGAAAAGCAGGTGGTGCCACCCAGTAGCATTTCGGCAATGGCAAGTTCTGTGCCTTCGCGTACAAATGCATCAGACACATGGGCCGCCTCGGCGGGCCAAATGTGCTCTTCAAGCCAGGGTTTCAGGGGCAGGTCGTCGGCGTAGCCGCGCAAAAGGCTCATGGCCGCATGGCCGTGGGCGTTAATCAGGCCAGGTATCACCAGGTGCCCGGGCAGGCGGATCTCTTCATTGGCCGTGTAATTTGCCTGCGCATCCGCCGCGCTACAGATGTCTACAATGGCGCCCTGGTTAATTATTAGGCAGGAATCCCTCAGAATTCGCCCTTGAGTTGGGTCTACCGGGGCCAGCCAGCGGGGGTAAATTGCGGTATCTACGGTTTTTTTGGTCATAAATCAGCCTGTTCGAAAAATTGCACTGCCGGCATTTGCGCGATTTCCCGGCGTCTTGATTGAAAATTGTGCGCCGGGCGCGGTTGTATTGCGGCTGCTGCAGTCGGCATATGAGCGGCAGTATAACGCTCTGCGGGCGCGGCTGTAGAGGCAGTGCCTATGTTATTGAAAATATGGTAGTATCCGGCGCTTATGTGCGGCCAGTGCGGCGTTTATTGGCGCCTGCCCCGGTGCCCGAGTCGGGTTTGATTGTGGGGTTACGCCCCCAGGTTAAAACAACAAAAAGGAAAGCGGTATTCCATGGGTGAATTAGCTAAAGAAATTTTACCTGTCAACATTGAAGATGAGTTGAAGCAATCCTATCTCGATTACGCCATGAGCGTGATCGTAGGCCGCGCACTGCCAGATGTTCGCGATGGCCTGAAGCCTGTGCACCGTCGCGTGTTGTTCGCCATGAGCGAGCTGAACAACGATTGGAACAAGGCCTACAAAAAATCTGCCCGTGTGGTGGGTGATGTGATCGGTAAATACCATCCCCATGGCGACTCCGCCGTATACGACACCATTGTGCGTATGGCCCAGCCCTTCAGCCTGCGTTACATGTTGGTTGACGGCCAGGGTAACTTTGGCTCCATCGATGGCGATTCCGCAGCTGCCATGCGTTATACCGAAATCCGCATGGCCAAAATTGCCCACGACCTGTTGGCCGATCTCGATAAAGAAACCGTTGATTTCGTGCCCAACTACGACGGCACCGAGCAAATTCCAGCAGTGCTGCCCACCCGTATTCCCAACTTGCTGGTAAACGGCAGCTCCGGTATTGCCGTGGGTATGGCAACCAATATTCCACCGCACAACCTCACCGAAGTAGTGAAGGGGTGCCTGGCGTTAATCGATAATGCAGATATCACCATCGATGAGCTGATGGAGTATATCCCCGGCCCGGATTTCCCCACCGCCGCCATCATTAATGGCCGCGCCGGCATTATTGAGGCCTACCGCACCGGCCGTGGGCGCATTTATATTCGTGCGCGCGCCGTTGTTGAGACAGATGAAAAGTCTAACCGCGAGCGCATTGTAATATCTGAAATTCCCTATCAGGTGAACAAGGCTCGCCTGATTGAAAAAATTGCCGAGCTCGTAAAAGAGAAAAAGATTGAAGGCATTAGCGAGCTGCGCGATGAGTCCGATAAAGACGGCTTGCGCGTGGTTATTGAACTTAAGCGCGGTGAGGTGGGTGAAGTTATCCTGAATAACCTCTACGCGCAAACACAGCTTGAAAACGTATTTGGTATCAATATTGTGGCCTTGGTAGACGGCCAGCCAAAAATATTGAACCTCAAAGAGTTGCTGGAACACTTTGTGCGTCACCGCCGTGAAGTGGTTACCCGCCGTACGGTTTACCTTTTGCGCAAGGCGCGCGAGCGCGGCCATATTCTGGAAGGTTTGGCCGTTGCCATTGCCAACATAGACCCGGTAATTGAGCTGATTAAATCATCGCCCACCCCTGCAGATGCCAAAGAGGCATTGCTGGCCCGTGGTTGGGAGTCTTCTGATATTGGCCAGTTTTTAGAGCGCGCCGGCAGTGATGCCTGCCGCCCCGATGGCCTGCCGGAGCAATTTGGCCTGCGCGATAGCAAGTACTATTTATCGCCAGAACAAGCACAAGCCATTCTTGAGTTGCGCCTGCACCGCTTAACCGGTATGGAGCACGATAAGCTTTTGGGCGAATATCAGGAAAAGCTTGAATTGATTGCAGGCTATCTTGAAATTTTGGGCTCGTCCGTGCGCTTGATGGAAGTGATTCGCGAAGAGCTTGAGCAAGTAATTGCAGATTTTGGCGATGAGCGCCGCTCTGAAATTGTCACCTCGCGCCGCGACCTGACAATAGAAGATTTAATTACCGAAGAAGATCGCGTTGTCACTATTTCCCACGGTGGCTACGCTAAGAGTCAGCCGCTGGCAGATTACCAAGCGCAAAAGCGCGGTGGCCAGGGCAAATCTGCAACAGCGGTAAAAGATGAAGATTTCGTAGAGCACCTGCTGATTGCCAATACCCACACCACGCTGCTGATGTTTACCAACGCAGGTAAAGTGTATTGGTTGAAGGTGTATCAAATTCCATTGGCCGGGCGCCAATCACGTGGCCGCCCGGTGGTTAACCTGCTGCCGCTTGAAGAGGGCGAGCGCGTAACATCAATCCTGCCGGTGCAGGAATACGACGACGACCACTTCATCTTTATGGCAACCGCCAACGGCACAGTGAAGAAAACAGCGCTCACGCAGTTTTCACGCCCGCGTAGCGTGGGCCTGCGTGCAATTGAATTAGACGAAGGTGATCAGCTGGTTAAAACCGCCATCACCAACGGTAGCTGCGACATCTTGCTGCTGGCAAGCAGCGGTAAAGCTGCACGCTTTAAGGAATCCGATGTGCGCGCGATGGGTAGAACCTCACGTGGCGTTCGCGGCATTCGCCTGCAGGAAGATCAGCGTGTTGTGGGCATGATTGTGCCAGAGCCCGAAGGTTTCGTACTCACGGTAAGTGAAAACGGCTACGGCAAGCGCACCGAAGTGAACGACTTCCCAACCAAGGGCCGTGGCACCCAGGGCGTAATCGCCATGGCAGCCAGCGAGCGCAACGGTTTGTTAGTGGGCGGTGTGCAGGTGTTTGATGGCGAGGAAATTATGCTGATTTCCGATCAAGGCACCTTGGTGCGCACCCGCGTGAACGAAGTGTCTGTGTTGAGCCGCAATACCCAAGGCGTGCGCCTGATTAAAGTGAAGGGCGCCGAAAAACTTGTGGGTGTAGAGCGTATTGAGGAATCAGACGAAGAGCAGGCCGAAGGCGAAGTAGACGCGTCCGAGTAAACCGTTATTAAAGGCCTAAAATTGGATTAGGCAGTGAGCTAAGAGTTATGGCGAGCGATCAGGAACGCGAAAAAAACGATACCCAGCAGCAGCTGCTAGCCTTGCGGGATCGAATAGATGCAATAGACGAGCAAATTGGCCAGTTGATCAGCGAGCGCGCCCTGTGCGCGCAAGCTGTGGCTGAAGTTAAAAAAGCCGCGGGCGACCAACAGGTAATCTACTACCGGCCGGAGCGTGAGGCGCAGGTGTTGCGCCGCGCCATGGAGCGCAATAAAGGCCCCTTGGGCGATGAAGAGGTGGCCCGGCTGTTCAGGGAGATCATGTCTGCCTGCCTGGCACTTGAAGAGCCTATTAAAGTGGCGTTTCTTGGGCCTGAGGGCACCTTCACCCAGCAGGCGGCGCTCAAGCATTTTGGCAATAGCGCCGTCACCCGGCCTATGTCTGCCATAGATCAAGTGTTCCGCGAGGTTGAAGCCGGTGCCGTTAACTACGGCGTAGTGCCTGTTGAAAACTCAACGGAAGGCGTGGTTACCCACACCCTTGATAACTTTATTGGCTCTAACCTGAAAATTTGCGGCGAAGTTGAGCTGCGCATCCATCACCACTTGATGGTGTCTGATGTCACCCATACTGATTCCATTACCCGTATTTATTCACACTCGCAATCTTTGGCCCAATGCCGCAAGTGGCTGGATGCCCATTACCCTAAGGCTGAGCGCATTGCGGTTAACTCCAATGCCGAAGCTGCAAAGCGCATTAAAGGCGAGTGGAACGCGGCGGCCATTGCGGGCGAAATGGCGGCCGAGCTTTACGGTTTGCAGGTGCTTGCTGAAAAAATTGAAGACGAGCCCGATAACTCAACCCGATTTCTCATTATTGGTACCGATCAGGTGCCGCCAAGCGGCGAAGATAAAACCTCCATTGTGGTGGCGGTAAAAAACTCGCCCGGTGCACTGCACGATTTGCTGGAGCCTTTCCAGCGTCACAAGGTGGATTTAACCCGCGTGGAAACCCGGCCATCACGCAGTGGCGCCTGGACATACGTGTTCTTTATTGATTTCAAAGGCCATGTAAATGAGCAGCCGGTTCAATCTGCTTTGGGCGAAGTGTCTGAGCGGGTTTCAGATTTAAAGATTCTGGGCTCTTACCCCAAAGGCGTTCTGTAAGTGAATGAGCGCTTTCTAACCTGGCACGACCATAGCCTTAACCAATCAAACCATGCGGCGCAAAAGCAGCAAAGCCCCTGTTTGATATGGTTTACCGGGCTTAGTGGTGCCGGTAAATCAACCATCGCCAACGGTGTGGCGTTAGCCCTTTATGAACGCAACAAGCACTCCTACCTGTTAGATGGCGATAATGTGCGCCACGGTTTAAGCGCAGATTTAGGCTTCAGTGATGCAGATCGCGTTGAAAATATCCGGCGTATTGGTGAAGTGGGGCGCCTGATGGTAGATGCAGGCCTCATTGTATTAAGTGCCTTTATTTCCCCCTTTCGTGCAGATAGAAAGCTTGTGCGTGAAAAGTTTCCGGCAGGCCAATTTTTTGAAATCTATGTGCGTGCACCCTTATCGGTTTGCGAGCAGCGCGACCCAAAGGGCCTCTACAAAAAAGCGCGGCGCGGGCAGCTGCAGCAGTTCACCGGCATAGATTCCGCCTATGAGGAGCCGCAGGCGCCAGATTTGGTAATAGATACCGCAAATTGCAGCGAGCAAGAGTGTATAGCGCTTGTGATTGAATTTATGTCGCGCAAGGGTTTGCTTGAGTACACAGTTGCAGCACAAGGTGGGGCGGTGTAATTCATGGGCACTTCAAGCGCTGCATCAACGGCTTTGCATCAGTCATCACAGCCTGCTGCACAGGTTGTGGTAAACAAGCTTGTGGTTATTGGCATTGGCTTGATTGGCTCAAGCTTGGCTGCGGGCCTAAAAGCCCGCGGCGGCTGCCGGGAAGTCATTGGCATAGCCCGCAGCATGCAAACAATTACACAAGCGAAAGCCTTGGGTGTTATCGATCGCGGTTTTCTAAGCCTAGAAGAGGTAGCGCCAGAGCTAGGCGAGGGTGATCTGGTTTTCATTGCCGTGCCAACGCTCAGTGTTGCCAAGGTGCTGCATGAATGTGCACGGTTTCTGCCGGCAAGTGTCACCATCACTGATGGCGCTTCTGTAAAAGGCAGTGTGGCCCAGGCAGTGCTTGAAGCCTATGGTGCTGTGCCACCACAGCTGGTGCTTGGCCACCCCATTGCGGGTTCCGAAAAAAGCGGTGTTACTGCGGTTAATCCATCCTTGTATGAGCGGCACCGCATTATTTTAACGCCCCAGGCTGAAACCTCACCGGTGCATTTGCAGCGTGTGGTTGAAATGTGGCGAGCAGTGGGCGGCGATGTGGTAGAGATGCCCATAGATGTGCACGACGATGTACTGGCCTCCACCAGCCATTTGCCTCACGCCATCGCCTACTCGCTGGTAGATACCCTGGCGCACGATTCAGATAACGCCGATATTTTTAAATATGCAGCCGGCGGCTTTAGAGATTTCACCCGTATTGCCTCCAGCGACCCGCTCATGTGGCACGACATCATGAAAGCCAACCGCGAATGCGTGTTGGCATCGCTCGATTTGTTTACTGCAAATCTTGCGCGTTTACGTAGAGCCATCGCAGCAGATGATGGCGAATATATGCTCGGGGTTTTTACCCGGGCAAAAGAAGCGAGAGATCATTTTACTCGATTAATAAATAAACAGGCGTTTGTACCCAAAATGCAAAGCAAAGAAGTCACATATATCATGCAGCCCGGCGGCAACGTACAGGGCAAAATTCGTGTTCCCGGCGATAAATCCATGTCGCATCGCTCTATCATGCTGGGCTCACTCGCCAACGGCATTACAGAAGTAGAAGGGTTTTTGGAGGGTGAAGACGCCCTTGCAACACTTCAGGCTTTTCGCGATATGGGCGTGGTTATTGAAGGCCCGGTTAACGGTAAAGTAAAAATTCATGGCGTTGGCCTCAATGGCCTGAAGCCGCCCGCCGGCCCGCTTTATGTGGGCAATTCGGGTACTTCAATGCGATTGTTGGCGGGCATTTTGGCAGGCCAGCAGTTTGACAGCGTACTTACCGGTGATGAATCGCTCTCAAAGCGCCCCATGAACCGTGTGGTGAAGCCGCTGCAAAGCATGGGTGCGAACATCAGCGCCGAGGGCGAAAAAGGCTTGCCGCCTTTGGTTATTAAAGGCGGCGCCAAGCTGAACCCCATTAACTACACATTGCCGATGGCATCGGCGCAGGTGAAATCTTGCGTATTGCTGGCAGGTTTATATGCCGAGGGTGAAACCCAGGTAACAGAGCCTGCGCCAACGCGGGATCACACCGAGCGCATGCTTCGTGGTTTCGGCTACGAGGTTGCCTCGCTAGGTGCTACGGCAAAATTAAGCGGTGGCGGCAAGCTTGCCGGTGGCAAGATTGATGTACCTGCAGATATTTCCTCTGCAGCGTTTTTCCTGGTTGCGGCCTCTATCACGCCCGATAGCGACTTAACGCTCTTGCATGTGGGCATGAACCCCACGCGCGTGGGTGTGATTAACATTTTGCGCGAAATGGGTGCAAATATTGAAGTGCAGAATGCCCGGGAAGTAGGCGGTGAACCAGTGGCAGACTTACGCGTAAAATATGCACCATTAAAGGGCATTAACATCCCTGAAGATCAAGTGCCGCTGGCGATTGATGAATTCCCGGTGCTGTTTGTGGCGGCCAGCTGCGCTGAAGGCACCACGGTATTAACTGGCGCGGAAGAATTACGTGTTAAAGAAAGCGATCGCATCCAGTCTATGGCAGACGGCCTGATCACCTTGGGCGTGGTTGCCAAGCCAACGTCCGATGGCATAGTGATAGAGGGCGGCACCATTGGTGGCGGTGAAGTTGAAAGCCACGGCGATCACCGCATTGCCATGGCGTTTGCCGTGGCATCGCTGCGCGCAACCGCCCCAATTGTCATTAAAAATTGTGCGAATGTGGCCACCTCTTTTCCCAACTTCACAGAGCTTGCTACAGAAGTTGGCATGAATCTGGCTGTATCGCCCTAAAGGCAAAGCGCCGCGGGTGTTACTCTTTACCCGTGGCGCAATATTTAACTGTTACCTGCTGATTAGCTATCAAGTTCGCAACAAGGATTTTTTATTAATGGAAAAGCTGACCTGCTTTAAAGCCTACGATATTCGCGGCAAGCTAGGCACAGAGTTAAATGACGACATCGCCTACCGCATTGGCCGCGCCTACGCCCACTACCTAAAGCCAAAAGAAGTGGTTGTGGGTGGCGATGTTCGGCTTACCAGCGAGTCGTTAAAGCTTTCCTTTGCGCAAGGCTTGATGGATAGCGGTGTGAACGTAGCTGATATTGGCCTGTGCGGCACCGAAGAAATCTATTTTGCCACCAGCCACCTGCAAGTAGATGGCGGCGTGGTGGTTACTGCCAGCCACAACCCCATCGACTACAACGGCATGAAAATGGTGCGCGAAGGTTCGCGTCCAATCAGTAACGATACAGGCTTGCTGGATATCAAACGCCTGGCAGAAGAGGGCAGCTATGGTGAGATTGCCGCCACAAAAGGCAGTTTGCGCAAGGTTGAAGTAATAGATGCGTATGTGAAGCACCTGCTCGGTTATGTTAATGCCGAAAAACTTAAGCCACTCAAGCTTGTGGTAAACGCAGGCAATGGCGCTGCCGGCCACGTGGTAGATGCCATAGAGCCGCACCTGCCATTCGAGTTAATCAAAATCCAGCATGAACCCGATGGAAACTTCCCCAATGGTATTCCTAACCCGTTAGAGGTAGATAACCGCCAGGCCACCATCGATGCCGTGCGTGAGCAGGGTGCAGACATGGGCATCGCCTGGGATGGCGATTTTGATCGTTGTTTTTTGTTTGATGAGCGGGGCGATTTTGTAGAGGGCTACTACATTGTAGGCTTATTGGCCGAAGCCTTTCTGCGTAAATACCCGGGCCAAAAAGTGATTCACGACCCGCGCTTAACGTGGAATACCCAAGATGTTGCGGCAAGTATCGGGGGCTTGGCGATTCAATCGAAAACAGGCCATGCGTTTATCAAAGAGAAAATGCGCGCAGAAGATGCCGTTTACGGCGGCGAAATGAGCGCGCACCATTACTTCCGCGATTTCTTCTATTGCGATAGCGGCATGATCCCCTGGTTGCTGGTAGCCGAGCTGCTGTGTGTAAAAAACAAGCCGCTATCAAGCTTGCTGGAAGAGCGCATCGCCAAATACCCCTCGCCGGGTGAAATCAACAGCAAAGTAGCAGATGCAGAGGCCGCCATTGCGCGCGTGCTTGCCCATTACGAGGCGCAGGCGTTGGAGGTGGACCGCACAGATGGCATCAGCCTTGCCTTTGCAGATTGGCGGTTTAATTTGCGTATGTCTAATACAGAGCCGGTGGTGCGTTTAAATGTTGAATCCCGTGGTGATGCAACACTTATGCAGCGTAAAACCGATGAAATTCTTGCCCTGGTAAGGGCGTAATACACTTCCAAACTGGAGGCACGGATGTCAGCACCTTCTACCAAACCCATTAGAAAGGCAGTTTTCCCTGTTGCAGGCATGGGTACCCGTTTCTTGCCGGCAACCAAGGCCATCCCAAAGGAAATGTTGCCCATAGTAGATCGCCCCTTGATCCAGTACGCCGTTGAAGAGGCCTATGCTGCAGGTATTCGGGAGATGATTTTCGTAACCGGGCGCCACAAGCGTGCCATTGAAGATCATTTCGATACCGCCTTTGAGCTGGAGCACGAGCTGGAGCAAGCCAACAAGCATAAAATGCTGGAGATGGTGCGCTCGGTTAAGCCTGCCGATATGCAGTGTATTTTTGTGCGCCAGCCGCAAGCCCTGGGGCTGGGGCATGCCATTTGTTGCGCTGAAGCCTTGGTGGGCGATGAGTTTTTTGCAGTGCTCCTGGCAGATGACTTAATGGTGGGCGCCAAGCCGATTTTGCAGCAAATGGTTGAAGTGCACGAGCGTACCGGTGGTTCGGTGCTCGCCACGCAGGATGTGCCCAAGGCGCATACCTTTCGCTACGGAATATTGGATGTAAAAGGCAATAAAGAACAAACCGCGCAAATTTACGGCATGGTTGAAAAGCCAGACCCGGAAGAAGCCCCCTCAACGCTGGCAGTTGCAGGCCGCTACATTTTATCGCCCAGTGTATTTGGAAAGATCCGCACCCAGCCACGGGGTGCCGGCGGTGAAATTCAGTTAACCGATGGCATAGCTGCACTGTTAAGTGAAGAGGGTGTGTATTCGCACCGTTACGATGGCAGGCGTTACGATTGCGGCAGTAAAGAAGGCTATATTCAGGCCACTATCGATATGGCGCTGGAGCGTGACGATTTAAAAGATGCTGCAAAAGCTCACCTTGATAAAATCTACAACAAGTAATTGTTGCAATGGGCGCCAGCTTTTCAGAGGCTGGCGTACCACTTTTGCTTATTTTGCTTGACGCACTTTCATTTACCGCTAATTGGTACGTTTGAAGTAAGCCATATCCCACAAACTTTTACGCTATTTGCCACAAGATCTTTTGAGCGGCTTTGCGTATTCTGAAATTGCTGGTGAGGAGTTAAGCCGGCAACTGGCATAAAGGTGTAGCCACTTAAATAAAGTTAGGGATAACAGCACACACACGGAGGTGTACCCATGCGTAAATTTCGCAATGCAACATTCTTGTTTCTCGCCCTTGTTTCATCATCAGTAGCGGTTTATTTGCCGGCAGTCGCAACAGCCGCAGAAAAACCTGTAGCAACCGCACAAGTTCAAACCGTTAACATCAATACTGCCACTGCCGAGCAATTGGCTGCTGCACTTAAAGGTGTGGGCTTAAAGAAAGCGCAGGCCATTATTGAATACCGCAATAAGGTGGGTAAGTTTGTAAAGGTTGAGCAGCTTGCAGAGGTTAAAGGCATAGGCGCGGCCACCATAGAGAAAAACCGCACCCGCATTACCTTGAAGTAAGCGTTACCCGCGACTCTACCGGTCAGGTGCCATTGCTGTGGGCAGGGAGCCATAGCCAGGGCATGACGCGCAGGCTACAGCTTCGGCATCTGTCCCGTAGGGTCGCTTTTGAGTTTACAGCACGCAACTAGCCCATTTTGCTGTAAACTCCTTTTCCCTTCTGTTTAACCCCATCTCACCAAATCATTACTGATATAATTCCCGCTTTTTGAGGAAGTACTAGTGAGTGATGCGTTAATTATCACTATTGATGGCCCCAGTGGTTCCGGCAAAGGCACCATCAGCCAGCGGGTGGCACAGGCGCTGGGCTTGGCACTGCTAGACAGTGGCGCACTCTACCGTTTGGTGGCCTTGTGCAGCATTCGCCAAGGGGTGGATCTTGCCGATGTGGCAGCCTTAGCGGCAATCGCCCGCAGTTTGCCCGTGCAATTTAAGCCCACAGGCGAGGGGGTTGAGGCCTTCCTTGAAGGCGAATCTGTAGGGCTTGCCATACGGGCTGAAGAAGTGGGGCTTGTGGCCTCGCAAGTGGCAGCAATTCCAGAGGTGCGTAAGGCCCTGTTGCAGCGCCAGCGCGATTTCGCAGAGCCCCCGGGCCTGGTGGCCGACGGCCGCGATATGGGTACGGTGGTGTTTCCCGGTGCCCAGGTGAAAATCTTCCTTACCGCCAGTGCCGAAGAGCGGGCAAATAGGCGCTTTAATCAGTTGAAGCAACGGGGGGAATCTGTTAGTCTCCCGCGCTTGCTGGAGGACATCCAGGCGCGCGATGCGCGGGATATGAATCGACAGGTCTCACCCCTCAAGCCTGCAGATGACGCTATCGTAATTGATAGCTCGCAAATGGGTATTGATGAAGTGCAGGATGCGATTTTGGCGGTAGTCGACAACCGCTCGCCCGATTGACCGCACTACAGGTGTTTTTTGGTGGATACGCCCGGCTGCTTTGCCAGAGAGAAAGCAACCAGGCGTTTTTATTAACCGGCCCGCAGAACTGGCTTTGCGGTACAGCGGTAGACCCCATTTCAGCCCCAAGGGCATCCTCGGTCTCCGTGTCGTATATAAAGGTAGCCTCATGAGCGAAAGCTTTGCAGAACTCTTTGAAGAAAGTTTGAAATCCGTTGATATGATCCCCGGCACTATCGTGACCGGCGTTGTGATCGATATCGATAAAGACTGGGTGACTGTTCACGCTGGTCTGAAATCTGAAGGCGTGATTCCCGCCGAGCAATTCAAGAATGAAAACGGTGAGCTGACCCTGTCTATTGGTGATGAGGTTCAGGTTGCCCTGGAAACCGTAGAAGACGGTTTCGGTGAAACCCGTCTTTCCCGCGAGAAGGCCAAGCGTGCCGAAGCGTGGAAAGTGCTGGAAGCTGCACACGCTGCTGATGAAGTGGTTACCGGTGTTATCAATGGCAAGGTTAAAGGTGGTTTCACCGTAGACGTTGCCAGCATCCGCGCGTTCCTGCCAGGTTCACTGGTAGATGTGCGTCCGGTACGCGAAACCGCGCACCTGGAAGGCAAAGAGCTTGAGTTCAAAGTGATCAAGCTGGATCAGAAGCGCAACAATGTGGTTGTTTCCCGTCGTGCGGTACTGGAGCAAGCCAACTCTGCCGAGCGCGAAGAGCTGCTGGCAAGCCTGCAAGAAGGCATGGCTGTTAAGGGTATCGTTAAGAACCTGACCGACTACGGTGCTTTCGTAGATCTGGGCGGTGTAGACGGCCTGTTGCACATTACCGATATGGCGTGGAAGCGCATCAAGCACCCAAGCGAAATCGTGGCCGTTGGTGACGAAATCGACGTTAAAGTGCTGAAGTTCGACCGCGAGCGCAACCGTGTATCGCTGGGCCTCAAGCAATTGGGCGAAGATCCATGGGCCGCTATCACCAACCGCTACCCAGAAGGTGCCAAGGTTAAGGCCGTGGTTACCAACCTCACAGACTACGGCTGCTTTGCCGAGCTGGAAGAGGGCGTAGAAGGCCTGGTGCACGTGTCTGAAATGGATTGGACCAACAAAAACATCCACCCATCCAAGGTTGTAAACGTGGGTGATGAAGTGGAAGTGATGGTGCTGGATATCGACGAAGAGCGTCGTCGTATCTCCTTGGGTATCAAGCAATGTCAGGAAAACCCATGGGATGCATTTGGCCGTCAGTTCGCTAAAGGCGACAAGATCTCTGGCAAAATCAAGTCTATTACCGATTTCGGTATCTTTATCGGCCTGGACGGCGGTATCGACGGCCTGGTTCACCTGTCAGATATCTCTTGGAACGAAGCCGGCGAAGAAGCTGTGCGCAAGTACAAGAAAGGCGACGAGCTGGAAACTGTAATTCTGGCCATCGACCCAGAGCGTGAGCGTATTTCTCTTGGTATCAAGCAGTTGGATCAAGATCCCTTCAGCGAATACGTTGCCACTAACGATAAGGGCACCATTGTTACCGGTACCATTAAAGAAGTGGATGCCAAAGGCGCTGTTGTAGTGCTGGCAGACGACGTAGAAGCAACCTTGAAAGCGTCTGAAATCAGCCGCGACAAAGTTGAAGATGCGCGCAATGTGTTGAAAGAAGGCGAGTCTGTAGAAGCCAAAATCATCAACGTTGACCGTAAGAACCGCGTAATCAACCTCTCTATCAAGTCTAAAGACGTTGATGAAGAGAAGGCCGCAATCAAAGAGCACAGCAGCAAGCAGACTGAAGCTACCGCTTCTGGCCCTTCGACTATTGGCGATTTGATCAAGGCGCAAATGCAGAGCCAAGACAAATAAGTCTTGTAATGCATGAGTTAAAAAGGGCCGCTTAGCGGCCCTTTTTTGTGCCTGACCATAAATTCTGGCCGTTAGCTGTTGTGGGGTTTGTAGCACACGGCTGGCGCCAAAAGCGCAGTGCGCGCCTATTTTTTTAATAAAAACAGTGGGTTATCTTGCAATTTAGTTGCGATTTGTAGAATCCTGGTGTAAAAATAACGCTATGTGCTTGAATTCTGGTGTTTTATTTCGCGCGCATAGAATAATAAACGCCAAAAATCGCCATTGCAGGAGCTTCAAATGACCAAATCGGAGTTAATCGAGCGGATTGCGCAGCGCCAGGATCAACTGTCTGCCAAGGATGTAGAGTTGACGGTAAAGCTGCTGCTTGATTACATGTCTGATGTGTTGGCCGCAGGTGACCGCATAGAGATCCGGGGCTTTGGCAGCTTTTCCTTGCACTACCGCGAGCCCAGAGTAGGGCGCAACCCCAAAACCGGCGAGGCAGTAGAGCTGCCCGGCAAGTACGTGCCCCATTTTAAGCCCGGTAAAGAGATGCGCGATCGCGTTAATCAAAGTCTTCAGCAGTACCCCTAACTATGAATGCCATTAACCGGCTTGTATCTCTGTTTTTACTTCTCATCGCGCTCATCTTTGGTGCCTGGTTTGGGTGGGATAACCAAACCCCCCTTATGCTCCATGTGTTTGGTTATGATCTGCCCTCGGTAAGCGCGGGTGTGGCCATTCTGATGGCGCTCGCCATGGGTGTGGTGCTAGGGCTTGGGGTGGCCCAGTTCAGCCTGTACCGGCTGCGCATTAAAAACAGGCAATTAAAAAAGCAGCTAAAGCGAGCGACCTCCTTTCCTGTAACGGGTGACTAGATTTGTCCAACGCCCTGATATTTCTTCTGCTTTTGCTGGCAATCCTCTGTGGTTACATCATGGGGATTTATCAGCGTCGCACCGATGAAGACGAAGAAGAAGAGCAGCAGGCCGGCAATAAGCAAGACCTGCTAAAAAATCTTGGCCACATTTTGCGCGAAGAGCCAGATACCGGGCTCGACCAATTTATTCATCGCCTGGATGTAACGCCCGCCACCCTCGATACCCACCTGGCCGTAGGCAGCCTGTTGCGCAGAAAGGGCGAGGTTAGCCGGGCCATTCGCGTACACCAAAACCTTATTTCACGGCCCAGCCTTTCCAAACAGCAGCAGCGCCAGGCGCAAGTAGAGCTGGCACAAGATTTCGCCCAGGCAGGCCTGCTTGATAGGGCAGAGCGACTGTTGCTGGAGTTACTGGATGAAGAGAGCGAGCAAGACAAAATTGCCCAACTATTGGTAGATATCTACCAGGATGAGCGCGAGTGGGCGCGAGCACTCGAGGTGGTAGATCGCCTGGGTAAGGGCTGGTTTGTGAAACTCTCAGACCACTGGCAAACCCTGCGGGCACATTTTTACTGCGAGCAGGCATCGCTCGCGGTGGCCCAGGGGGATTTGGTATCTGCCCGCCGCTTGTTAAAGCAGGCCCGCAGCCAGCAAAAAAATCTTGCCCGCAGCTACTTGCTGGCTGCAGAGGTAGACATTCTGGCAGGTGAATACCCGCGGGCGTTAAGCTCGCTGGAATCGCTTATGCTGGTAGATGCCGATGCACTGTATGCAGGCCTTGCGCTGCTCAAGGGGTTGGCAAAGTACGAAAAGCTAAAGCCCCCCGTAATTCAGCTGCTACAGCAAGCCTGGCGCAAAACCCACATTGCAGCCTTCGTGCTCACAGAGCTAACCCTGGTTGAAGGCCGCAGCTTTGAAGAGCAGGGGCAAATTCTTAAAGTGGCCCTGCAAGAGCACCCCAATCTGCGCTTGTTAGATGCCTACCTCAACCTGCTGGCAACCCAAAAGGTAGAGTTTCAGCCCATTTTGCTGCCGCTCGAGGCCATGGCCAACAGGCTAGAGCGCCTCTCGCATTTTCGGTGCGGGCAGTGCGGTTTTATGGGCAAACAAATGCACTGGCTTTGCCCCAGCTGTAAAACCTGGAGTTCGCTTGCCCCAATCAAAGGCCTAGAGGGCGTATAGGCGCGCTAAATGGCGTATAATGCGCGCCTGAATTTGCAGGCCGCCGGGCCCGCAGCCATTAAACCTGCCGCAGAGATTTGCAGAACTCATGCAAAACGCCAACACCCAATCCCCCATTATTGTTGCCCTGGATTACCCCAACGCCTCTGAGGCGCTTGCCATGGCAGACAAACTAGACCCATCCCTTTGCCGGGCCAAGGTGGGCAAAGAGCTCTTTACCGCAGAGGGGCCGGCGCTTGTTAGGCAATTGGTTGCCCGCGGGTTTGATGTGTTTCTGGATCTGAAATTTCATGACATTCCCAACACCGTAGCCAAAGCCGTGGCGGTTGCCGCAGACTTGGGTGTGTGGATGGTAAATGTACACGCATCGGGCGGCGCTAACATGATGGCGCAAGCCAAAGCCGCATTAGCGCCGTTTGGGGCAGACGCGCCTTTGTTAATTGCAGTAACTGTGCTTACCTCAACAGAGCCAGATTCGCTGGGGGAGATAGGCGTGCAAGGCACGCTGGATGAACAGGTGGTACGCTTGGCCTGTTTAGCGGAATCGGCGGGTTTGGATGGCGTGGTTTGTTCTGCAAAAGAGGCAGTGCTTTTGCGCCAAAATACCGGGGCTGGTTTTAATTTGGTCACCCCGGGTATTCGCCCGGCAGGTAGTGCAAAAAATGATCAGGTGCGCATTATGACGCCGCCAGAGGCAGTGAGCGCGGGGGTTAACTACATGGTAATAGGTCGCCCGATTACCCAGGCGCAAGATCCATCGGCTGCACTTGCAGGCATTTTACAATCTATTGCTTAGCAATCTTTCAGAACTAAACCAACAAGCATAGTCATATTCCTAATTCGCAGGTTAGCCCTAGAGACTAACCTGCTGATTTTACGTATAATTCCGCCACATTTTTGACATATGCTGGCACTAGCGTGCAAAATGCGCGCACCAGCAAGGACAGCGGTATTACGACCTCTATGACTTCCAAATATCAACTCACTCACCTGCAGCAGCTTGAAGCTGAAAGCATCCACATTATTCGTGAAGTAGCCGCCGAGTTTGATAACCCGGTGATGCTCTATTCGGTAGGTAAAGATTCCGCCGTCATGATGCACCTCACCATGAAGGCCTTCTACCCCGGTAAACCACCGTTTCCGCTCATGCATGTTGATACCACCTGGAAATTCAAAGAGATGATTGAGTTCCGGGATAACCTGGTTAAAAAAGAGCTGGGTTGGGATCTTATCGTTCACATTAACGAAGAAGGTGTGAAGCAGGGCGTGGGCCCATTTACCCACGGCAGTGCCAAACACACAGACATCATGAAAACCCAAGCGCTCAAGCAAGCGCTTACCAAGCACGGGTTTGATGCAGCCTTTGGCGGCGCAAGGCGCGATGAAGAAAAATCCCGCGCAAAAGAGCGCGTGTATTCCTTCCGCGATAAATACCACCGGTGGGACCCAAAGAACCAGCGCCCCGAATTGTGGAACATCTACAACGGCCGGGTAGATAAGGGCGAGAGCATCCGCGTATTCCCATTATCAAACTGGACAGAGCTGGACATCTGGCAATACATCCACCTGGAAGGTATTCCCATTGTGCCCCTGTACTTTGCCGCCAAGCGCCCAGTGGTTGAAAAAGATGGCGTGATGATCATGGTAGATGACGAGCGCATGCCCATCGGCCCGGAAGATAAAGTAGAAGAAAAGATGGTGCGCTTCCGTACTTTAGGCTGCTACCCGCTCACCGGCGCCGTAGAGTCACAAGCCACCACCTTGCCCGAAATCATTCAGGAAATGCTGCTAACCAAAACCAGCGAACGCCAGGGCCGGGTAATCGACAGCGACAGCTCCGGCAGCATGGAAAAGAAAAAACAGGAAGGATATTTTTAACGCGAAGCGTTAATAAGCTTACAGGAAAAGGAGTTTACAGCTAACAGGACAAGCGAATGCGCTTCCTTTTAGCTGTCAACTGTACGCTGTAAACTTTAATAACAAGGAAGTTTTATGAAGTTTGAAACCTTAGAGGTATGGAAGAGAAGCGCAAATCTGGCCTCGCAAGTTTATGTTGAGCTAGCGCAACTGAAAGATTACGGGTTTAAAGATCAGATAACCCGTTCCTGCTTGTCTATATCCAGCAATATTGCAGAAGGCTGGGAGCGCGATAGCAGTAAAGAGAAGTGCAGGTTCCTCAATATAGCAAAAGGTTCAGCGGCTGAATTTATTTCCCAAACCTATATTGGGCGCAAAATCAAATACATTCCGGGTGATGCAGGTAAGCATTGGCAGCAAGAAGCTAAGGAAATAGCTGCAATGATCGCGTCTCTCTCAATGAAATTAGACCATTAAATTACGGAGGAGCAGCAGTACATAAACGCAAATGGGTAAGTGGTTGTTTTTGCCTTTCCTGTAAGCTGTAAACTGTAAGCTGTTAACTAATTTTATGTCCCACCAGTCAAACCTAATCGCAGAAGACATCAACGCCTACCTAGAGCAACATGAAAACAAAGAAATGTTGCGCTTTATTACCTGTGGCAGTGTAGACGATGGTAAATCAACACTCATTGGCCGCCTGCTGCACGATTCAAAAATGATTTTTGAAGACCAGCTGGCTGCAATCGAGAAAGATTCCACCAAGCATGGCACCACCGGCGAAAAAATAGACCTCGCATTATTGGTAGATGGCCTGCAGGCAGAGCGGGAGCAGGGCATTACCATTGATGTAGCCTACCGCTACTTCTCAACTGAAAAACGCAAATTCATTATTGCAGATACCCCCGGCCACGAGCAGTACACCCGCAACATGGTAACCGGTGCGTCAACGGCAGATTTGGCCATCATCTTGATTGATGCCCGCTACGGCGTGCAAACCCAAACCCGCCGCCACAGCTACATTGCTTCACTGCTGGGTATCAAACACATTGTTGTGGCCATTAACAAAATGGATTTGCTTGGTTTCTCTGAAGAAAAGTTTGAGTCCATCAAAGCAGATTACCTAAAGCTTGCAGAAAAGCTGGGCATGCAAGATGTGTATTTTGTGCCCATTTCAGCGCTAGATGGCGACAACGTTGTAGATAGAAGCACCCGCGCCAATTGGTACCAGGGCCAAACGCTCATGGAAATACTGGAAAGCGCACCCATCGCAGAAGATCGCAACCTTTCAGATTTCCGCTTCCCTGTGCAGTATGTAAACCGCCCCAATCTCGACTTCAGAGGCTTCTGCGGCACGGTTGTATCTGGCGTGGTGGCAAAAGGCGATGAAATTAAAGTATTGCCAAGCGGTAAAACCAGCAAGGTAAAAGCCATAGTTACCGCAGATGGCGAGCTGGATGAAGCCTTTGTAGATCAATCGGTAACCCTTACCCTTACAGATGAAATAGACATTAGCCGTGGCGACATGTTGGTAAAAGCGGTAGATCAAGTAGTGGCCGCAAATGCCATGAACGCCCACTTGGTGTGGATGGCCGAAGCCCCGCTAGATACCACAAAAGAATACCTCTTCAAATTTGCCGGCAAAACCGTATCCGGCCATGTTAACGCTATTGAGCATCGCATAGATGTAAACACCCAAAACAAAGAAACGGTAGAAAACCTGGCCCTTAACGACATCGCCAAGGTAAATCTGGAATTAAGCCAGCATGTAGTGGTAGACCCATACAGCCAAAACCGCGCCACCGGTGCCTTCATTGTTATAGATAGGCTAACCAATGTAACAGTGGGTGCCGGCATGGTAGAAAGCGCTACAGAGCACAAAGGGGTAGGGAAGGCAGGCAAATACAGCGAGTTTGAAAAAGAACTCAATGCACTGGTAAGAAAGCATTTCCCCCATTGGGGCGCTAAACGAATAGACTGAAAAATACTTTTAGGATTGCAAAATGAAAATACTCGTTACGGGTGGGGCTGGCTTTATAGGTTCGGCTGTGGTTCGCCACATTATAAACAATACCGGAGATAGTGTTGTAAATGTAGATAAACTGACCTATGCCGGGAATTTGGAGTCGTTGCTATCTGTATCCGACAGCGAGCGTTACTTTTTTGAACGAGTGGATATTTGTGACGCGGAAGAGTTATATAGAGTGTTTACTGATCATAAGCCTGATGCGGTAATGCACTTAGCTGCAGAAAGTCATGTTGATCGCTCTATAGATGGCCCTGCAGAATTTATACAGACGAATATCGTTGGCACATTCAATATGTTGAATGTTGCAAAAAAATACTGGCGGTCATTGTCGGAACAAAAGCAAAGCTATTTTAGATTCCACCATGTATCTACTGATGAGGTTTACGGCGATCTTGGCGGGCCTGAAGATTTTTTCAGGGAGGATACACCGTATGATCCGAGCTCACCTTATTCAGCATCTAAGGCTGCATCTGATCATTTGGTTAGAGCATGGCGTAGGACTTATGGCTTGCCTACCATTGTTACTAATTGCTCCAATAACTATGGGCCGTACCATTTTCCAGAGAAGCTTATCCCGCTCGTTATAATGAATGCGCTCGCCCAAAAACCATTGCCGGTATACGGTAAAGGTGATCAAGTGCGTGATTGGCTGTATGTAGAGGACCACGCCAGAGCTTTGTATAAGGTGCTAAAACAAGGGCTTGTCGGCGAGACCTACAATATCGGCGGTCATAACGAACGGCAGAATATACAGGTTGTGCATGAAATTTGTCGGATTTTGGATGAGGTCAGACCTCTGGATCGCAAGTCTGATATTAAATCTTATAGTGAGCTTGTGACATTTGTTAAGGATCGGCCCGGTCATGATATTCGTTACGCGATTGATGCATCTAAAATCGAGAGTGAGTTAGAATGGTTGCCTGAAGAGACCTTTGAAACTGGTATTCGCAAAACTGTTTTATGGTATCTAGAGAATCAAATGTGGGCGCAGAACGTTATTGATGGTTCATACCGCGAGTGGATCGAAAGGCAGTACGAAGCATGAAAATATTACTACTCGGATGTAATGGGCAGGTGGGCTGGGAGTTGCAGCGATCATTAGCACCGCTTGGCGAAATCATTGCCTGGGGCAGAGAAGAGCTAAATTTCTCCGATCTTACATCAGTCAATGAAAAGCTAGCTAGTTTGACTCCTGATTTAATCGTCAATGCTGCAGCCTACACTGCAGTAGACCAAGCGGAGACCGATATAGAGCTGGCGCGTTTGGTCAACTCAGATGCTGTAAGGTTGCTCGCCGATAGAGCGCTGGAGCTTGGGATTTGGTTGATACATTATTCAACAGATTATGTGTTTGATGGTCAAAAAAAATCCGCTTATGAAGAAAGTGATATAACTTCGCCCCAAAGCATTTATGGGAAAACAAAGCGTGCTGGAGAGGTGGCTATTCAATCTAGTGGGTGTAAACATCTAATTTTTCGTACTAGTTGGGTGTACGCACGCCGTGGGGGAAATTTTGCTAAAACTATGTTAAAGCTGGCGTCAGAGCGAGATTCATTAAAGGTTGTTTCGGATCAGGTTGGTGCGCCTACGTCTGCCGAGCTGATCGCTGATGTTACTGCTTTGTGTATAGTAAAAATTTTTCAAGATCAAAATGCAGCCACGTCGCTTTCTGGCGTATATCATCTTGCTGCGAAAGGTGAGGTAAGCTGGTATCAGTATGCGCAGTTTGTATTAGAAAAGGCCGAAGAGTGCACTGTCGCGCTTAAAGTGAATTCTGCCGAGGTCCAGGCTATTGCAACTGCGGATTATCCAGTTCCTGCCAAGAGGCCAGCTAATTCGAAGCTGAGCACCCAAAAATTATCTGAGGCTTTTCGTTTAGATATGCCAGACTGGCAGCACCACATGCAGCGTTTTTTGTCAGAACACCTATCTCACTACAAGTAAAAGGTTATTCAAATGGAACGAAAAGGAATTATCCTAGCGGGAGGGTCGGGCACTCGGCTGCATCCCGCAACACTAGCTATTTCGAAGCAATTGCTGCCGGTGTTCGATAAGCCTATGATCTACTATCCATTAAGTACGTTAATGCTTGCTGGTATTAGAGATATATTAATTATTTCTACGCCTCATGACACGCCACGTTTCGAACAGCTTCTTGGTACAGGGGAGAAGTGGGGGATTAATCTTTCATATGCAGTACAAGCCTCTCCTGATGGTTTAGCTCAAGCATTTATAATCGGTGAAAGCTTCCTCGGAAATAGCTCCTCTGTATTGGTGTTGGGGGACAACATATATCACGGACACCATTTCGACAGTCTTTTGGCTAATGCGTCTCAAAAGAAAAGAGGGGCTAGTGTGTTCGCTTATCACGTACATGATCCAGAGAGATATGGGGTGGTAGAGTTCGACGCAAATGGTAAAGCCATCACTTTGGAAGAGAAACCAGAAACACCAAAGTCAAGTTATGCCGTAACCGGATTGTATTTTTATGATAATCAGGTTGTTGATATTGCAAAAAGTGTTCAGCCCTCCCCTCGGGGCGAGCTAGAAATTACGGATATTAACAGGGCATACCTTGAACAGGGGGAGCTTTCCGTAGAGATAATGGGAAGAGGTTACGCATGGTTGGATACAGGTACTCACGAATCGCTTCTTGAAGCCAGTCATTTTATAGCAACCCTGGAGCACAGGCAGGGTTTAAAAGTTGCATGCCCCGAAGAAATTGCATTTAGAATGGGTTGGATATCAAATGAACAGCTGGAAAAGCTAGCTGCGCCACTATTGAAAAATAGCTATGGCAAATATTTGCAAAGACTTTTGATTGAAAAGGTTTACTAATGAAAATTTCTGGATTTGAAAACCCCGACCTTTTGCTGGTTGAGCCTGAGGTTTTTGGTGATGAACGAGGTTTTTTTTACGAAAGTTTCAATAAAGAAAAATTTGACGCTGCGGTGGGCCGCCCTGTGGAATTTGTTCAGGATAATCACTCGAAGTCCGCAAAGGGGGTGCTGCGTGGATTGCACTATCAATTGCCGCCTCACGCACAAGGAAAGCTGGTAAGGGTTGTCAAAGGTGCGGTTTTCGATGTGGCAGTTGATATCAGGCGTTCTTCTCCTTTCTTTGGAAAGTGGCAGGGCGTAGTTCTTTCTGCTGAAAACAAGAAGCAATTTTGGATTCCGGAAGGATTTGCCCATGGTTTTCTTACGTTGACTGATGATGTTGAATTTCTATACAAAACAACCAGCTACTATGCGCCAGAATCAGACAGAAATATTCTCTGGAACGATAGTAATTTAGGTATCGAATGGGGATTAGAAGTTGATCCAGTGCTGTCATCTAAAGATCAATTCGCAAGCCCTTTTTTGAAGGCGGATTGTTTTGGCTGACAAGTCAGGCCTTAAAAGGAGTCTTCGGTTGATTGAAATATTTAGAATTGCGCTAAACGATATCGGTGATGGGCTTCGTCGCAAAGATGTCTGGGTTGAGTTGGCTAAAGAAGATATTGGTGATCAACACAAAAAAACGTTGTTAGGACCACTCTGGCTTTTGGTCAACTACCTCCTATTTGCATGCACATTTATTTACGTGTTTAAGATGGGAGGTGATATTGAAGGTTATACAGTGCATGTTGCAGTCGGTCTGTTGATTTGGTTGTATATGTCTGAAGTTATCTCGCAAGGTGTAGTATTGTTCGGTAAAGAGCAAAGCTTTATTAAAGGAACTCGATTGCCTCTTACTGTTTACGTTCTTCGCTTGACGACGCAATCAGTTATTCGTGCAGTGTATGCTTTTGTTGGTTGTATTGCGTTGTTATTTGTTGGTGGTTTTGCATTTACAGAAACCTGGTACATATCCATTTTGGGTTTAATTTTGATCATAGTCTCCACACCAGCGGTAGTGTATTTTTTTGCTTTTGTGGGCGCCTTCTTCCCTGATGTACAGTTTTTGGTTTCAAATATTATGCGGATTGGGATGTTTCTGACACCTGTTTTCTGGGTCTATGATAATGCAGGTGGTATAAGATATTTGCTATATAGTTGGAATCCATTCACGTATTATATTGAGCTTGTAAGGGCTCCCTTAATGTCGGCAAGCCCAGACTGGCTTGTGTTGACAAAGTGTATTGGGATGTCAGTAGTGTTTTGGCTTGTTGCGTTTTTACTTTTGGGTACTCTTAAAAAACGAGTTGCGTTTGTAATCTAATGGTTCAGATAGTCTGTGAAAATGCATCTATTGCATATAAAGTTCAAGCTAAAGGAACGAGCATCCTGAGCAGAACGAACAAAACTTCAGCGGATCCTAGACTCATAATGACAGGGAGCTCAGGAGAAGTTCGAGCTTTAGATGGTGTAACGTTCACCCTAAAAGAGGGTGATCGCTTAGGTCTTGTTGGTGGCAACGGTGCAGGTAAAACAACTTTACTTAAACTAATTTATGGCGTGCTGACACCTTCTGCTGGCCGTGTTTCTGTACGGGGATCTGTCGATGCGCTATTTAACATTAATTTAGGCTTCCGCCCCTGTTCCACCGGGCGGCGCAATATATTGCTTCGCGGCTTGATTAACGGTTGGTCAAAAGCTGATATTGAACGCCGAATGGATGAGATTATCGCTTTTAGTGAGCTTGATGAATTTATTGATCTGCCATTCAATACTTATAGTCAAGGCATGGCGGCGAGACTTGCATTTTCCGTTGCCACTGCTTTAGATCCAGAAATACTTTTAATGGACGAATGGTTAGGGGCGGGCGATCCATCTTTTCAGGAAAAGGCAGCCAAAAGAATGGAGGAGATAACCGCGCGTGCAGGGATAATTGTTTTGGCAAGTCATAATGGAAATCTGATACGGAGGACTTGCAACAAGATTCTGGAGCTGAAGAGGGGGCATGCTTTGCCTATTTGTACTATCGACGAATGGAATCAGAGAAGTAGCAGTTAAGCAATACTATTTTTAAATGAGGTGATAATGAGAAAAGTTTTTGTGGGTTACACTTCCTATCAGGATGTGGTCTACCAAGTTGCGAAACATTCAATAGAACGCCAATCCAAGGATGTTGTTTGCTATCCCATTATTCAACAATCTCTCAGAGATCTAGGGGTATACACAAGAGCTGCAGACAAAATGGGGGCCACAGAGTTTTCTATTACAAGGTTTCTCACTCCCTATCTTGCCGGTTATCGCGGTTGGGTTTTGTTTTGTGATAACGATGTGTTGGCACTGACAGATGTAAACGAGCTGTTCGACTTGGCTGACGATAAATATGCTGTGATGTGCGTAAAGCACAATCACGTTCCTACTGATAAATATAAGCTGGATGGGCAGATACAAACTATCTATCCCAGAAAAAACTGGTCTTCAGTGGTTTTGTGGAACTGTAATCATCCAAAAAACAAACTCATAACACCAGAATTGGTCAATGAGGTTTCACCGCGTTTTTTGCATCGCTTTATGTGGCTAGAAGATAGCGAAATTGGTGAAATCCCCCTCAGCTGGAATTGGTTAGTAGATTGGTACAAAGAGCCACAGGATGGAAAGCCGAAATTTTTACACTTCACCGATGGCGGCCCGTATTTTCGAAATTACCAAGAAGTGGACTATCACGAATTGTGGCGAAATGAGTACGCGCATTATGCGGGTAGGGATTTCACTTTGGATGATATTATCGACAATGTGGTGTTTGATAAGAAGAGTATCAATGCCGATTAAAAGGTTTGATTTTGTTTGCATTGCTTTAATGGAGTAATTTATGAAAACAATCCTAGTAACCGGTGGTGCTGGTTTTATCGGATCTCATCTTGTGCCCATGTTGTTAGGCTTAGGTTATAAGGTTAGGGTATTGGATTCGCTCTCCCCTCAAATTCATGGCCATGTGCCTAGCGGTTTAGCCTGGCTTGATTCTGGCAAGGTCGAATTTATTCGTGGGAGCGTAACTGATCGCACTTTGGTAGAGAAAGCTTTAGAAGAAGTACAGGCGATCATTCATCTTGCCGCTGAGACTGGAACGGGCCAGTCCATGTACGATATTGCTAATTACACTCAAGTCAATGTGCAGGGCACCGCGGTGCTTATGGATGTGCTGGCCAATACGAAAAATCATGCGGTAAAAAAAATAGTGCTGGCTTCAAGCCGGTCCATCTACGGCGAAGGTGCTTTTGCGTGCCAAAGCTGCAGTCCCGATAAAAGAGTGTACCCTGAGTCTAGAGCGCTTGAGCAACTTCAGCAGCATCAATGGGAGTACAGCTGCGATTCTTGTGGTGCTGAATTGCAGGCGATTGCCACCAAAGAAAGTGACCCGTCAAAACCAGCATCTATTTATGCGTCTTCAAAATTTACTCAAGAAGAATTGATTCGTATTGCCTGTACATCATTGGGCATAGGCTACACGATTCTGCGCTTGCAGAATGTATATGGGGAAGGGCAGTCGCTTAAAAATCCCTATACCGGCATTCTTTCTATTTTTTCAACAAAAATTCGGCTCGGTCTAGAGTTACCGATTTTTGAGGATGGATTGGAGTCGAGAGATTTTGTGCACGTGGATGACGTCGCTAAGGCATTTTCAGCGGCAGTCGAGCTAGACGGAAACGATGTTATTAACGTAGGCTCCGGAGTAAAAACCAGTGTTTTAGAGGTTGCACAAGGATTAAACCAAGCCT
Source organism: Simiduia sp. 21SJ11W-1 (assembly GCF_024138675.1). NCBI lineage: Bacteria > Pseudomonadati > Pseudomonadota > Gammaproteobacteria > Cellvibrionales > Cellvibrionaceae > Simiduia > Simiduia sp. 21SJ11W-1. The sequence goes on from NZ_CP090959.1 coordinate 1,895,923, forward strand.
TTAAAGGCCAGTCACCGCTTAAAGTGACTAAACAATTTAGACTAGGGGATATTCGGCATAATTTTGCTGATATTCAAAGACTGGGAGAGTGCTTGCATCTAAAAAAGCTAATATCACTTGAAGAAGGTCTGGCTAGATTCTCCCAGTGGGTTCTAACTCAACCAACCCCCAATGATCTATTAGATGCCGCCAATAAAGAATTGCGTGATAGAAAACTAATGGGTTGACCAAAAATGACTAGCTCCACTCCGAAAATAGTAGTTTTAGGCGACAGCCATACAAGAGCATTGCGTAAAGCGATAGAAGGTAACGATAGTAATATTGAAGTAAGATGGTTAAGAAAGGAAAATAGTGCGCAGAGTCAGGGTGACACTTCGCTTGATGAAGCCAATGATGTAATAGATTCACTGTCAAACGACGATTTTCTTTTTCTATCTTTTGCCGGTACACAGCATAATATCTACGGGCTTCTTAAGCACGAGACGGCCTTTGAGGTCGTCCACAACGATGATTTTTCGGGAGGGCTGGCATCTCATACAGAAGTTATCCCACAAGCCGTATTAATTGATTTTTTTCTCGAAAAAACGTTAAAGAATAAGACTGTATCTCAGTTCGTTGATCGCGCGAATTGCAATGTATTTCATCTCTCAACCCCTCCACCGAAAGGCGATAACGACTTTATAATGAGAAAAATCTCAAAGTACCGCGATCAGCTGGTGTCAGAAGTCGGATTGAATTCCGCTAAGCTAAGATTGCAGCTTTGGGAGCTCGAGATGATAGCGCTACAGAAGGCGTGTAAGAGCTGGAAGATAAAATTTCTACCGGCGCCGGCAAATGGTCTTGATGCTAATGGGTTCCTTTCAGTTGATTGTTATGCCGACGATGCAACACACGCAAATGTAGTTTACGCTAAGCTTGTACTAGAGCAGCTGCGTGCAATGTCAAACAAAATGCCCCAATAGGTATTATATGTCTAGTCATCCATACAAGAAGTTTCCTGACACATCTTTTTGGCGGCGCTCAGTATCTGGTGTACCCGTAAGCGAAGTTGACCCAGTTGGAGGTAGCTTCAAGTTAAAACTTGATGTCTCCGAGAAGATTGCTACAGCTGGAAGTTGTTTTGCGCAGCATATTGCAAGGCATTTACGTAAATCTGGCTATAATTATTTTGTAGCTGAGACTGGTCATCCGCTGCTCTCAGAATCAGTGAAGAACGCCAACAATTATGGTCTTTATTCTGCGCGCTATGGCAACATCTATACAGCTCGCCAATTATTGCAATTATTTAGTCGTGCTTTTGGCAAGTTTACTCCTTTAGAGGGTGCTTGGAAGGATGCTGATGGTGCATATGTCGACCCTTTTCGCCCCACAACTCAGCCAGGTGGGTATGCGAGCGAGCTAGAGCTCGAGTTCGACAGAAAGCAACACCTGCTTTTGACGCGTAAGATGTTCGAAGAATTGGATGTCTTTGTATTTACTCTAGGCCTCACCGAATGTTGGCGCTCTAAGGAGGACGGAGCTGTTTTTCCGCTTTGCCCCGGAGTAGAAGGAGGCGAGTTCTGCGAAGGAAAATATGAATTCTATAATCAATCTATCTCCGATGTAGTTAGCGATATGACTGCGTTTGTGGAAAGTTTGTTTGAAATTAACAGTAAGGCAAAGATCATTCTTACCGTATCCCCTGTGCCATTGATGGCTACTGCAGAGCCTGACGAACATGTGCTATCGGCTACTAGTTACTCCAAGTCTGTTTTGAGAGTCGCGGCCAATGAATTAGCGAAAAGCCATGAAAAGATTCACTACTTTCCTTCATACGAAATTATTACCGGAGCATTTAATAGGGGAGAGTATTTTGCCGAGGATTTAAGGAGCGTCAGAGAAGAAGGCGTTTCTCATGTAATGAAAGTTTTTATGAATCACGCTTCGAATTCATCAATCGACTCAGCGAGCTTAGCCCAACTTAATAAGCCTGCGGAAAGAAATACAGTAGAGAACGCCTCATCGAAGCTTGCTCAGGAAATTGTACAAGTCGAATGCGACGAAAGCGCTTTGGATAAACCCTAAAGGGTCTAAGTAGCCTTTTTGATGGTCTGTCGATTGGGGTTGGTTAAACTACCCGTTTACTTGTCTAGTTCTCAAGAATAGATAAAGCTTATTCCAGAGTTGGAGTGGCGAGAATTTGGCTGAGCTTAAAGATGATGGTTTATGTGTCGTGTTTGCCTTGAGAAACGTACATTTTGAATGTTCAGATACATTTTTCCCAATATAAACTCTAGTTGTATTTGCTTATCTATGAAAGTTAGAAACAGATCTAAGGTGCACTTTGATGTCTGAAAAAACAGCATTGGTCATTGTCGGAATGCATCGTTCAGGCACTTCCTGCTTAAGTGGAATTCTGGCCATATTGGGTGCGCTGCCACCAGCCCATTTGATACCTGCCAATGAAGCCAATAAAAAAGGGTATTGGGAATCTTTCGAGATCAATCGATTTAACGATAGCGTGCTGGCTGATCTTGGTCAGAGTTGGAGAGATATCTACCCAATCGAATTAAAGCGTTTGGATTCAACAAAGCTGTCGGCTTATGTAGGTCAGGCAGAAAAAATAATAGAACAGGAATTTGATGGCCGTACGCTGCCATTGATAAAAGATCCCAGAATTTCGCTCGTGCAGCCTATATGGCATAGCGCTTTGGATATGGCTGGGTACAAACCCAAGTATGTTTTTACGGTAAGAAACCCCGATGAAATAGCCAGCTCACTCGTAAAGCGGAATGGCATGGGCTACTTCCATAGCTTAATGTTGACAATACGCTACTGGCTTGATGTTGAGTACTACACGCGAGATCAGCCCAGAGTTTTTGTGCATTTTGACCTACTCCTCGATGACTGGAAGGAGCAGGCTTCAAGAATCTGCAATACTCTCGACTTTGATTGGCCAAATTCCGTTGAGACTGTGATAGAAGACGTTGAAGCCTACCTCGAAGGAGATCTTCGACATTTTTCTACGAAATCCGGATATGGGAATGAGATATATAGCGTTTATAAACAGGCGCAAGAGCTGCATGAGCTGTTTGTCAGGTGGAGCAAGTTTGGAGAGGACAAAGAGTCATATGCTTATTTAGATGAATTGAAAGAAAGCTTTAACGCTGCAACCAAGCATATTGGTTTCGGTTTTATAAAAGATCAGGACCGAATGCGGCTAGAAACGAAATCCATGAAGAAAGATATTTCAGTGTTTACAAAACAGAAAGATGAGGCTGCTCAAAAGTTAGAGGCTTTTGAGGTTGAGCTAAGGGATATCAAGAACTCAAGTTCCAGGTTGGTCACCGAGCATCAAATGGAGGTCGAGCAATATCGGAATAAGGTATTTGCACTTGAAAATACATCTGACAATCAAAGACAAACTATCAACCTACTTCAAAGTCAGGCAAAAACCCTTGAAGATCAGATCGTGCTACTAAACAATCAGGCTGCAGTGGAGTCAGCACGATACAGTGACGCCTTAAAAGAAAATGGCGAATTACAAAGAGAGTTGCGAGAAGAGATCAAGAGGTGTGCTCAGCTTGAAGCTCGTGACTCAGTTATCACGAAGCGAATTGAAGAGCTAGAAAATTCTTTTTCTAAGATTCTGCCTAAGATAGAACAGTCTTTTGTAAAATCAGATTCGCAAGCCCATTTACAGGGCGAAGAAATAAAGCGTTTGCGGGAAGAGATTAGAAATATTGTCCAGCTTGATGCTCGTGACTCAGTTTTCTTGAAACGAATTGAAGAGCTGGAAAATTCCTTTGCAAATATTCAGTCTGAAAAAAAGCAATCCATCATAAAAGAAGATTTGCAAGACCAGTTGCAAGTCGAAGAAATAAAGCGTTTGAAACGAGAGCTAAAATCGCAAAAAACGAAATACGCTGATCTTGTTAAAAGACACAAAGAAGTGTGTGAAAGGTTTTCCCGTAGCAAGCAGAGCATCATTCGGTTAAAAGAAGATGTCAAATCTAAGCGCAGTATAGTTGAAGTAGAACCCACTGGCACAATCCGACAAGCACTATACCATAGCCTGTTAAAAGTGAATGTTATTAGCCGTGCCCGAAATAAAATTCGGAATGGTAAGATTGTCAAAGTCATTAAGGATTCCGGAGTATTTGACAGTGGCTGGTATCTGAATTGTTACCCTGATGTTGAACATGCAGGCGTAGACCCTGTTTCACATTATGTAAGATTTGGCGCCTCAGAGGGCAGAAATCCCTCTCAGAATTTTGATAGCCATCTTTACTTATTAGCCAATCCAGATGTTGCAAAGGCCAATATTAACCCTCTATACCACTACATAATGTATGGGCAGTCAGAGGGGCGTCCGTTATTGCCTTCGGGCGCACGTAATCGAGATGCATTGGCTATAGCGGATTTGGCACACACGGTATCTAAAACGTCACAGCCGGTTCGTAAGTTTAACAGCGAACAGCCTTTGCCCCCTGTTGTACCCGACTTTGCTACTTTTTCCGCTGAAGCGATGTCGTCTGTGGTGGATAAAGCGTTGGCAAAGAAAATGATCTGCGATAATTCCCGCGCCAAAGCAATGGAGCGATCCTCGTTATCAACTGACTACATACAGCAATTGGTCCACGTTTTTGCTCGGCTCTCTGGCGTTTCGGGATCGAATGTCGAAAAGACGCTCAGAGATGCACAAGTTTTTGGCGTCACCTCTACAACTAGCGTTAAACCGACTAATAGTGGGTTAGTGGCTCAGCGCGAAAGCGATGGTGTGCTGAAAATACAAGATTTATTTATTAGCAGTCAACGAAAGCTAAAAGTACGCGTTGCAACTGGTGGAAATTTCGCGTCGCAGCAGGTTACTTTTTACCTTATTCAGGTAAGTGATGACTCAACCGGAACGAAAGAATGTCGTTCTATCGTTGAAAAATCCAACCTGGAAAATTCTCTCCATCAGGTTGAGATGAGACTTATTAATCCGTTCCTACCGGTACTACTTTTGGCAGCCAATAGTGACGGCGATGTGATTGAGAGTGCTCAGCTTTTATTTCCTTCGCTGGCGCGGGGTGGTGCTCATTACGCCGAGCTACTGTCATTCCAAAGAAATACGGGTATTGAAAGCTATACGGCGGCTGTTACAGAGTACTCCACCAGACTTGCTGAATCAGCGTTTATTCAGGCTAATGAAGGCGAAACACAGTTCAAACTCATAATCACGGGAGAAAGCCTTACTGGTCGAGAGAGAATATTTTCATCTGACGTATTAAACTGGTTTTCAGCAAATAGTAATATCCAACTGAGCTTTTTCAACAATCCCTCCCCACACCTCTTATACCTGGAAGACAAGCTATCCAAATTTAAATGTCAAAGTGTCGGTAGCGATGAAGCTAGTTCAGCCTTGATGATTGCTGGCGATTCCATACCCACACTGGGTGCTGTATACGGTCTCACAGCAGCAGCCATTGGGAAATCCTCTGCAATTGTAGGGGGGCAACTGATTGTTGACCGCGTGGCAAATAGATCAATTTATGAGGTAATACCCAGGACGACAGCTGAGATTTCAGTTGATCTCATTGGCTCTTCAGTCGGGCTTCCCCTGTTTTTCCGAGCGCAGAATGTGCGAGAGATGGGGCAAGTCACAAGCTGTATTTATACCCCGCAGGCGTTATCCATTAAGTTTTGCGAAGTAGGTCGCTCTGCGGAATCAACACTGATTTACTCAACCTGCCCACCAGCTAAGCCAGGACAAGTAGCAGCGAATCGAGACGCATCATACTGGCCTAGCATAAGTGTCATTTTAAGCGATTCATTAAAAGATATTGAGAGCTTGGTGGCATCGATTTGCCTACAGCAACATGTGAACATAAGCTCGATATATCTTAAGTCCGATTCAAAGAAGCATCGAGATTCTTTGGTTGACCTAATCCCTAATGATATATCATTAAAATATTATGATGAAGACAGCCAGCTGATTGATTTGATTCTCAACGAGAAGCCAGGCTTTGTCGCCAGCGTCAATGCTAAGGTTTTGCACGACCCGCGAACATTTTCACAACTTGCAAAATCTGCGGGTGCTGAAAACGTCGCATCAGTCACGTGTGGATTCGTATACGAAGATAGTGCGTTGGGCATGCAAGCCGTAAAAAGCAATATTTGTGCAGACGGTTATGAGCAGCCTTACAAATTGGAGTTGGGAATCGCTAGTTTATTGCCATCGGCTTTGTTGCCAATAGAATCAAATAAGCATGCTGTTAGAGTTTCTTGCTTCAGTCAGTGGAAAAAGTTAGTTTTGACGGAAGATATTATCGCTGAACAAGCCACTCCTAATTTTGTTCATCTTATTGACACCAGCCTCACTGCAACCATCGATCCCTCATTATCCGAATCGATGAACTTTTTCGATGCTGAAGTTGGTACTAAAATCGTAAGGTACACGGTATGAGATTGTTAGTGCTAGTTTCATCTGAGGATGCTTTTCGTCAAGCAGGCGTGAGGATCAGGTACCAACGGATAGCAGAAAGCCTTAAGGCCGAGGATGGGTCTCTTACGCTTATGGCTATAACGGGCTTAGATGACGCCCAGAAAATTCTCAGTCAGTACGATAGCGTTCTTATTAGTAAATGCTACACAGTAAGGGGGTTGCTCGCGGCAAAGGTTGCAAGCCAACTTGGACTACAGGTTGGAATTGATATGTTTGATGACTATTTCAGTCAGACCGATGATCCGAGGTTTTCCCGGCTTCGCTACTGGTTGGCTAAAATTCAAGAATATTGTACCTTTGTATTGTGCTCGACCGGGGCAATCAGGTCTGTTTCTGAAAGCATATTGCCCAAGCTACCTCATCATGTAATGAATGATCCTTTTGATCAGCTCAATCCTACGCTAGTGGAAGAAAGGGTCTCGAAAAAAGCGATGCTTATTTCGGCAACGAAGAACATTCAGGTCGCTTGGTTTGGCATAGGAGACAATCCAAACTTTTCCGTTGGATTGGTCGATCTCGTAGGATTTTCAGGTGACTTTTCTGTACTTAGAGACGCAGGTTATTCAGTTCAACTCAAAATACTAACTAATGAACGAGCGTTGACATCGGACAACCTTTCGCTTTTGGCTTCTCTGGATGTTGACTATTCGATAGACCTTTGGAGTGAAGAGAAAGAAGCAAAATTGCTGGAAGACAGTTTTCTTGCATATCTTCCCGTAAACGCGCAGCCTTTTAGTCGCGTAAAATCCCTCAATAGATGTGTCACGGCCTTGTGCAGTGGCATACAAGTCCTGTCCAATGGCTATCCGCTCTATAAGGACTTAGGTCGCTTTATCTATAGCGATGTCGATCAGCTGGTGTCAGATTTAGACGTTTGCAGTTTTAAAGTGAATGCCAGCACGGTATCCGACTTGAAGGTGACTCTGGAAATGCTCGCAAACCCTGAAGCAGAATCCCGAGGATTATTTCAGTTCTTGAATACCTTATCGCCACGAGTGATTGATCAGAACGAAAATAAAATCAGATGCGCAGTCGTTCATGGCAGGGAGAGCTCCGGTGACGCACATAAGTTTGCTAGAAAGAATCAGGCGCTGTCAGTTTCTTCCCCCTATTGTCGATTGAATTTGAATTATGACGTTTTGGTCCGGTGGAGCGAAGATTCCCACAACATTGAAATACTCGTTTCAGAGAAGACTGCATCGCTGCTCGGTTACGTCAATATAGACTCTACATCAAAAACAAAGTTTGTGGACACCAATTATTTTAGAGCAATATCTGATGTTGTTCCGACTGCTGTTGAAAAGCAGTCTATCGCGCTATCCAGGAATGGCGGCAAAGTTGGCTATTGCCTGTCGTGTTCAAATGTATTGGGGCTTATTAGCCGCTCACTTTCGACGCTTTACCCAAACCTCGACGTCATCCTTTCGGAAAATTCCAAGCTGCCATGGTTGCTGTCATAAAAAGTTGATTCACGTTTATGAAATCTAAAAATCACTCAGTATTTGTTTTCAATCTTCTTCAAGATGTTAACATTCTTCGCCCATTGGTTTACTTGGCATCATCCGAGATTGGGAGTTATACAACACTTCTGATAACAGAAGCCTTCTGTAAGAGGGATCAGTCCGGGGCATGGATGCAGGAACTGAAATCCATGTCAGCACAGACTGGTAGTCGGTTTGAGATCTTCGGTGCAACTCACAGTGGTATAAGCTTACTGTCCAATCGTTCTGGCATGATATTTTCGGGAAGTGAGTCCAATCTAAATGCACACAAACCAGTGCATGATTTGTTCCTGGCTTTACCCGAAAACTGGTTGAAAGTGACACTGCAGCACGGTTTTGAATGCGTAGGCTTTATGCAGAGCCGAGATCAAAACTTGGCCCATGGTACGGAGGTTACGTTTGCGGCTGATGTCATTTGCGGCTGGTGCAGTAGCGAGAGGCTGTATTCGATTGCCCCCTCTCAGCGCTCAAAGCTTTTCGTAACAGGACCTACAAGCGTTCTACATTCTCAACCCGCCAGTAAAGAAACGTTACCGTATGGTATTGTCTGTGAGAATCTACATTCACCAAGAATGAAGACAGCCGGTGATTTCAAAAATCATTTTGTTGATGCGTTCGGCGAATTCAGTTCAATGGTGGCTGAAAATAAGGGAAAGGTAGTTCTAAGACCTCATCCAGGCGGACAGTATATTTTAAAGAATGATGTCCCAATTCCTGAGAATGTGATCATTAATAATCACCCAAGCTACAAGGTGGATTTTTCCCGATACGCGTATGGCATATCTGCTCCTTCCTCGGTGTTGATTGACATGTTGCTGGCGAAAATTCCGGTTGCAGTATGGCGCGATGAGCATGGCAAGATGGACGCTGGAAACTATGCTGGCTTGACTGAAGTTAGTAATGCGAAGGAATGGTTCGACTTTGCTGGTGACGCAATGGTTAATAGACAAACGTACATTGAGCGCCAAGAAAAGTTTTTGAATAAGCTGGAAATGCCCACCCAGCCATCGGAAGTATATAGTAGGTATAGGGTTCTGTTTGAGTCTTTTTCGGCCAGGTCCGTCGAGCCATTTGTAGAAAGACAAAAAAAGCGAATACTGTTCATAGCCAATGGCATAATACCCACAATTGAAATCAGTTTTTTCGAGCCCCTAAAATCAGATGTGGCAGCTGGCTCTCTGGAGTATGCCTGTTTAACAGAGTCTGAAATACGAAAACGTTATGGCAAAGATTTTGCCAGTCTGGAGGCCAGAGACTGGGCGATGGAGAAGCTGTTTCAATACCAGCCTACTCATATTGTTTTCTGTCGCTATAGTGGACCCTTTGTCACTGACTATACTGCTTTTGCTAAGCAGAGAAATGTACCTGTCATGTTTCATATTGACGATGACCTGTTGAGCATCCCCAAAGATTTTGGTGAAACCAAGTATAATTTCCACAATGACCCAAGTCGATTATCAACTGTAAGGCACTTGTTGGACAATGCCAATTTGGTCTATAGCTCAACGGTATTGCTAAAAGAAAGGCTCGAGCACCTTGGAGCACGAGCAAAGATCCTAGCTGGTAAGATTTATTGTTCTGGTAAGATAGTTTCCCAGGCTAGAAAATCAAACTCTTGCGTTGTCGGTTACATGGGGCATTCGGAAAAATTCGAAGATCTTATGATGATGTTGCCGGCACTAACGCGTTTTATGCGAGAGCATGATGATGTCCGGTTTGAGCTTTTTGGGTCAATTGCAATGCCCAAAGAATTAGAGGAGTTTGGTGACAGGGTTTCCCTTCTGCCCGGCGTACAAGGGTATGAGCTATTTCTTCGCGCGCTTGCAGAGAGGCGATGGGATATCGGAATATGCCCATTAAAGCCAACGCAGTTCAATAAGGTCAAAGCTAACACCAAGTGGTTGGACTATACGGCCGTGGGTGCAGCAGTCATTGCTTCCTCGGGTTTGGTTTACGATGAGTGCTGTAGGGATGATTGTGGATTACTCGCCAATACGCAAGAAGAGTGGAGTGAGGCATTTAATCGCTTTTATAACGATCGGGAGTATCGGTATCAAGTAGTACGGAATGCTCAGGAAAAAGTAATGAGCGAGTACTCCATCGAGCAGCTTAGGCTTCAAGTGCTGAGCATGATTGATGAAGCATCTATTTCGCAAGTGTCGAAAACTAGATTGAGATCTGGCGTTATTGTTTAATGTGCAGAGCAATAGTTATCCTTTCAACCTACAATGGCGAGCCCTACCTTGCGGAGCTGTTGGATAGTGTGGCTGCGCAGCTGGAAGATGATGACATTTTTTTGATCAGAGATGATGGCTCTTCCGATAGGACGATGAGCTTGCTTCGAAGCTATCGCGATAAGATTCCGCAGATCAGATTGCTGGACAACGATCGACGCAATGTCGGGCCTATAGCATCATTTGGGTGGTTGCTACAGTATGTAAACGATCATCCGGAACTGCATCAGGTTCCGGATCCGCTGATATTCCTATGTGACCAGGATGATGTCTGGAAACCCGGTAAGCTCACTATGTTTAAGGCTGCTTATCAAGGGATGTGCGCGGCGAAGCACGAGCGAGAACTGCTGATACACTCTGATCTAATGGTGGTAGACAGCAAATTGGAAGTGCTGCACGCTTCTTTTTTTTCGAGTCAGGGTATCAATGTAGAAAAGAACTCATTTTTTCAGCTTGTGGTTGGCAATACTGTTACTGGTTGTGCGGCGGCTATCAATCTCCCGCTGTTAAGGAGGGCGGTCCCAATGTCTGGTCAAGCCATAATGCATGATTGGTGGCTTGCGCTAGTCGCAGCCATGTTTGGTCGTATAGTCAGCTTGAAAGAGAGTACGGTTTTATATCGACAACATGGCGGCAATGTCATCGGTGCGAAACCTTTACAGTCGCTTGGTTTTAAACAAAAGTTCAGAAAGTTATTTTCATTGAAGAAAAACCCTGATATTACCGCGGTGGCTATGCAGGCAGATGGCTTTAGAAAACGATATTCTCAGGAGCTCAGCATTATTCAACGGTTCTATTTGGTGAGTGTGGTGCTGTTCTGTCGCCCAGCTCTACCTTTTCTGTATTACGTCTGGGCTCGTCTTCTTTATCCGGTTTTCAATGGCATTGTGCAAAAATAGCTATGATCTCAACCGCGTCCGTAACCGTTGTCTATGAGCCAGATGCAGAGCGATTAGAAAGACAGCTGGAAGCCATTCAGTCCCAGGTGGATCTCATACTGCTAGTCGTTAACGGTGGATATGACCAATTAGGTTTTGATCTGGATAGATACCGCTACAGTACACCCATAAAGATAGTTACACTCGGAAACAATCTCGGTATTGCTGCTGCCATTAACCGGGGTATTGAGGAGTGTAAGCTCATTGGCGTTCATTATAGTTTGCTACTGGACCAAGACAGCATTCCTGCACCTAATCTCGTCCATAGGCTTCGGGCTGGTCTTGTACGCGCAGCATCCAATGTTGCCGCCGCAGGCCCGAGGATTATTGATCATGGATGTGAATCAAGATCAGTATTTTCGGCGCTCGATAAAAGGCAGCAAGCCTCCCATGCAGACGACGGCGCCGCTAAGTCTGATGATCAATTCGTTGATTTTTTGATTACGTCCGGCACGCTACTAAAGGTGGAGGCTATTAACGTAATCGGGTTAATGGAAGAGGCGCTGTTTATTGATAGTGTCGATTTCGAGTGGTGTTTTCGGGCAAGATCTCTAGGGTTTAAATTGCTCGTTGTTAATGAAGCAATACTGGATCATCAAAGAGGCGCTGTCATATACCCTGTGCGATTAAAAATATTTCCACTGAGGTGGCACTCTCCTTTTCGACAGTACTTTATTATGAGGAATAGGTTGACCTTATACGGTCGACCCTATGTGCCAATTTCATGGAAGCTAAAAGATTTTCCTCGGATGGTGGTAAAAGTGTTGGTCTACATTGTGCTGGTTCCACCAAGAATCGAAAACCTTAAGGCCATTATCCGAGGTTTTGTCGATGCTCTAAATGGGCGGCTAGGACCAAATCAGAGCTAACAAATGTCGGAAAAGATTCGTAACGCACGCCCAATTAGCACCGAAAAATCTTTGTCGGTACCATTCTCACTGCTAATGGCCGTCTACCATGCTGATAATGCAAGCTGGCTTGCTGCGTCCTTGTCCAGTATTTGCGAACAGACGCAGAAACCGACAGAGGTCATCTTAGTTCGTGATGGACCCATACCGACTCATTTAGACGAGGTTATTACACGTTTTTGTGGCCTACTACCCATCAAGCAAGTACAGCTTCCAGTCAATGGCGGTCTTGCAGTAGCGTTACAATCTGGCTTGCAGGCCTGCCAATATGACTGGGTTGCTAGAATGGATTCAGATGACATAGCGCTGCCCGAGCGTTTTGAGCGCCAGCTCGCGTTTTTGTCCAACCATCCAGAAGTAGACGTGTTGGGCACTTGGGTATCCGAGTTTGAAGAAAATCCAAGCGTTGTCTCAGGCTACAGATGTCCACCGGGGGATACTATCGAGTTGCATGAATTTGCTAAGCGCCGCTGTCCATTGAATCACATGACTGTGATATACCGCAAAAAAGCGGTGTTGGCGGTAGGTGGATATCAGGGCTTTAGAGGTATCGAAGACTATTTTTTATGGGCGAAATTGATAAATGCTGGTTACCGGTTAGCTAATCTCACTCAGGTTCTGGTGTGGGTCAGAGGCGGTGAGAGTGTAGCTAGGCGCAGAGGGGGGCTCCGATATCTAACGATGGAAGCCAAGTTGTACGTGAAATTCTACAGAATAGGTTTTTTGAACCTGCCTATGGCGCTTTGGCAGTTTCTAATTCGACTTCCAGTCAGGCTTTTCTCGTGGCTTAGGGTGCTGACCTACAGGTACATTCGAAAACGAAGCTAAATACTTTTATGGTTAGCCACTGTGCGCAACTGCGATGCGATCGTGCAGTGCTTGGTTTTCGCGAGTGACGTTTGGATTAATATAGTTTGTATGATCGCTCAAAATTAGTTCTTCTAGCTTCGGTATGTTTTTTGCCTTGATTGCTGCTTCGAGTTGTTGCGCAAGATTTTCAGGCGCGTTTGAGGTGGCTGAATCGTCAAACCAAATTCTAGGATGCTCGGTACCACTGCATTGTTTGTTTAATAACAGCTCTTCGTAAAGCTTCTCTCCTGGTCTTAAGCCCGTAAATTTTATTTCAATGGTGTTTAATCTTGCTGTGCTTCGGTGTCCGTAAAGGGCAATCATTTCTCTTGCCAAGTCGACAATTTTTACCGGCTCGCCCATATCCAGTACAAAAATCTCACCGCCTTTCGCCATTGCACCAGCCTGAATCACCAATTGCGCAGCTTCCTGCTGAGTCATAAAGTAGCGCGTAATGTCTGGGTGTGTGATAGTCACAGGGCCGCCATTGGCTATTTGTTCGCGGAATTTGGGGATCACTGAACCTGAGCTATCCAGCACGTTGCCAAAGCGGACTGCGGAGAAGATGGTGATTTTGTTCTTGGGAGATCTCTGGAGATCCTGAATGATTAGCTCGGCAAACCGTTTCGTTGCCCCCATAACATTTGTGGGGCGAACAGCTTTGTCTGTAGAGATCAGAACGAAATTGCGAACCCCGTTGTTCATTGCTGCTCTGGCCGTAAGCAGGGTTCCGTAGGCGTTATTGCGTATACCTTCCCACACATTGCCTTCAACCATGGGAACATGCTTGTAGGCAGCAGCATGATACAGCGTGTCAGGCTGGTATCGCTGTATGACGTCGCCGATACTTTTTTCGTTTCGTATATCTCCTAACACTACCTCTACTTTGGGGTAATTTGGATGCTTGGCGATTTCAGAGTCGAGGCGATAGAGATTAAATTCGCTGTTATCAAAAAGTACTAATCTTATTGGGTTGAGTGCTAAAATCTGTCTTGAAAGTTCTGAACCTATTGATCCGCCGGCGCCGGTTACCATTACTACTTTTCCCGAAACACTGCGTGACAGGAGCCCTGGTATCGGATCGACGGGATCGCGACCGAGTACATCGGAAATTTTTATATCTCTCAGCTCTGTGATTGCGCTAGCACCCGCAATGATTTCACCAATGCGTGGCACCGTAGCAATTCTCAGATTGTGAGGAGCTAGTAATTTTAATATGGTGGCGATTCTGTTTTTATCAGGGTTGCCGAGTGCAAGCAGAACCATTGTAGGCTGGTATCGCTCAATTAGCTTAGGGATATCCTTTGGTGGATGAACTTGAAGGCCGCGGATGTTTGTCTTTTGCACAGCTTTGTCATCATCGACAAATGCTATTGGGTTAAACTCTTCACCCATTTGAAGTGCTGCCGCAAGATGGCCGCCAGTGTTTCCTGCTCCATAGATTATTACCGATTCTTTTGAGCCAGGGTTAAGCCATTGAATTACGCTACGGAATATTATTCTAGGAGCGCCAAGTGTAATGAACGCAATGCTGGCATAAATTATAGGGACGCTTCTGGGCATCATCCCGGCGAACATGAAGCTCGTGGCGGCTAGCACAGTAGCTGAAAGTGCGACACCTAATCCGATTGTAATGTATGCTTGGTGTGTCATATATCGCAAGACTGCGCGGTATAATCCTAACCGCACAAAAACAAACACTGATGCTGTTGCAGAAACGGTTAGTGCAATAAGGTCAAACCGTGTGTAATCATATTCCATTTCCCCTATTCGCAATGCCCATGCGGCCATGAACGACACGTATATAGCCGCCAAATCATATATGACAGATATCAAGCGCTTGAACCATCTAGGCGAGTTGAGGAATGGTTGTATCAACAGTGTCTTCCTTAATTACTGGTGAAGGTTTCAGGGCTGGCTAGGCAATCTTTCGGGTCGGTCAGCCCAGCCCTATACTGCCAGCATAGTAGGGCGTGAATGGTTATAGCCGCTAATAGATAAAGCGTCCAGTACCAGCTGGTCGCATGTAGCGCACCAAGGGCGAGCGGCCATTGTACTAGCGCCCCTAACAATAAGTAAGTAGCAAGGGGCGCCTTGTGAGATGCAAATTTACGCGCCATTTTCTGGTAGTAGTGTAGACGGTGTGCCTCCCATACGCGCTGCCTGTTTAGAAAGCGTGCAGCAAGCGTCCAGCTGGCGTCGGTAATGAAACCTGCCAGCAATATTAGGCAGGCGGCTAGCTGGTTAAAGGTTTCTGCAATCTGCAAGGTGATAAAGCCAAATATTAGCCCAAGTACTGTGCTGCCAACATCACCCATAAATATCTTTGCGGGTGGCCAGTTAAAGATTAAGAAGGCAGTTATCGCACTGGATGTCACAATTAGCAGCAGCGCTTCTGCTGAGCCATATTCGGGAAATAGCATCAAAACCCCTAGGGTGAAAATCAGCCCCTGTGCGCCGGCTAGTGCGTCTGTGCCATCCATAAAATTGTATAAGTTAATGAGCCACATGATGCCTAGAACAACGGCGGCACCCCACAGAGGGTTGACATTGATCGAAAATAATAGGGGTAAGCACGCTAGGCTTGCCGATATAAGCTGAACCAGCAGGCGCAATTGTGGGCTGAGAGGGTGGGTGTCGTCGCGCCAGCTTGTAAAGGCAAGCAGTGCTACGCCTAGTCCGCAGCCTAAATAGGGTGCGCCATTAGTAGCAGTTAACACCAAAAGGCACAGTGAAATGCATAGGCTAATGCCTAGGCCTCCGCCGGTGGGCGTGGGCCTATGATGTGAGCTGCGGTGGTTGGGGATATCCATGCGAGCGCGGCGTTTAACGTAATATGTGCAGGCCAAGCTCACAGCGAACGCAAGGGCGGCGGCAAATAGGGTAAAAGAATCAGTAATCATGGGCGCGGCGCTGCCTTTTTACGGTTTGGCTTAAAGCCGGTGCTCGCCCAGGTGTGGCTGGCATCAAGCTCAAGTGAGCCTGTTAGTTTGGCTACCGGTTTACCTAACCCAGGCAATTTTAGTAGTAGCTTCCAAAGCGTGCCGGGTAGCGGTAAAAGCCTGCAGGTAAGCCCCTGGGCACGAAGCATTTGCTCAATTGCTGCGGGTGTACTCAGCGCCTGATCATCGCTTATTAGTAAAGGGGTAGGGCAATTAAAGGGCTCCTCACGTGTGGCAAGGTGTGCCAGGAAGTCGCAAACTCGCTCGATAGAGACCCAATGGCGCCGATTATTGATGCCTGCAAGCGGTAAAGGAATGCCGGTTTTGGCCCATTTTAAAATGGCCGCCAGATTACCCTTGGGGGCTTCGCCCCAAACCAAGGGGGGGCGCACGATAAGAAGCTCTGTGTTGGTGCCTTTAAAAAACTCTTGAAGCCGCTGTTCTGCCATTAATTTGGATTTGCCATAGTAATCAGCAGGCTTTGCTTTAGTGATGTTGGTAAAAGGCTCGCCCGGTTTAGTGGCATCGCCTATGGCCTTTACAGAGCTTACAAAAATGAACCGTTTTATGCCTGCCTGTTGGGCGGCCGCGGCAACGCGAAGCGTGATATCTACGTTCACGGCGCAATAGTCGCCTAGATGGTTTCCGCCCCGGTTATGAGCTTTGCCCACTAGGTGAATGAGCGAGTGACAGCCTGCTAGCCGCTGTACCAAGGTATTGGTGTCTTGGTAATTAACCGGCTTAAGGGCTGGGGAGCCTTCTGGTGCAATTGTGGCGCGAACCAAGCCAAGAGCGCTAACATTTGCAGTGCCTAGCGTTTGCATTAAATGCCGGCCTACAAAGCCGTTAGCTCCAGTTACAGCAACTTTCATAAAAAACGGCCACAAATCAACAAGTTGCCTATTGTACTGCAGTTTTTGGGTGCGTATAAGGTGGGTAGCTGCTGTGCCTGGTGGAGTGGCTGGCAGAAGGTATGCAATTATTCAGGGAGGAATATATGAAGTTAATTCACCATGGTGCCCGTGCGGGGGTTACTGGCTCTTGCCATGAGCTTTTTATCATGCCGGCTGCTTCGCTGTTGGTTGATTGTGGCCTATTTCAGGGGGAAGCGGAGGGGCGTTCTTCTAACCTCACCCTTGGCTTTGATTGCACGAAAGCCCGCTGCCTTGTGGTTACCCATTGCCATATTGATCACGTGGGGCGTATACCGGCGCTATTGGCTGCGGGCTTTGCAGGCAACATTTACTGCACTCAGGCCACAGCGCTGCTGTTGCCCGAGGTGCTGGAGGATGCCTTAAAGCTTGGCGTTACGCGTGATGAGGCAGTAATTGAGCGTTTTTTGGCCGTCATTCAATCTCGGTTGGTGCCCTTGGCCTACGGCCAAACCATTTTTCTGCCCGAATTTGAAGCCCAAGCGGTAACCCTGCGCTTTGAATGCGCGGGCCATATTATGGGCTCGGCCTACGCGGTGCTTGATGTACCGGCCGAGGTGGTGGCGCCACATGCAGGCGAAAAACCGCGCGCAACTGTTGTGTTCAGTGGCGACCTCGGCGCGCCTCACACCCCGCTACTGCCAGACCCAACCCCACCGCCCAGAGCAGACGTTCTGGTTGTAGAAAGCACCTACGGCGACCGTGAACACGAGCAGCGTGCAACCCGCCAGCTGCGGCTAGAGGCCCTGGTACGCAAAACCCTGGCAAATGGCGGCACCACGCTAATACCGGCGTTCAGTATTGGGCGCACGCAAGAGCTGTTATACGAGCTAGAGGCCATGTTTGCCCGCCTTGCCGAAGGGCGCGAAAGTACGCTTAGCCGTTTGCCGGTAATTGTAGATTCCCCCATGGCTGCCAAATTCACCAAGGGCTACGAGCAGCTTAAGCGCCTGTGGGATGAAGAGGCCAAGGGCCGGTTAGCCAGTGGCAGGAACCCGCTGGATTTTCACAACCTGGTAATTATTGATAGCCACGCCCAGCACGAGGCACTGCTAAACCGGCTGGCGCAGCATAAGGAATCTGCCATTGTGATTGCTGCCAGCGGCATGTGTACCGGCGGCCGGATGCTCAATTATTTAAAGGCGCTTATTGGGGAGCCCTCTACGGATATTATTTTTGTAGGCTACCAGGCCGCCGGTACTGCAGGGCGTGCCATTCAAATTTACGGCCCCAAAGGCGGCTGGGTAGAGCTGGATCACGAGCGCTTCAATATTCGTGCAGCCGTGCATACCTTGGGCGGCTATTCCGCCCACGCAGATCGCAGTGACTTATTGGCCTTCTGCAAAGCCGCGCAACCTGCCTATGTGCGCGTAGTGCATGGCGAACCCTACGTGCAGCGCGCGTTTGCAGGAGAGCTGAGGGCAGGGCTTGGGTGTTTGGCGGAGGCTGCGTGTGATGGGGTAGCGCTTTGCGCGCTTCGCGCTAAGTATTGAGCTAACAGTTTACAGTTAACAGGAAGGGCAGCGCTTTGCGCTAAGTGTTGAGTTGACAGTTTACAGCTTACAGGAAGGGCGAAAAGCAAAGGCGAAGGGCAAAGCGTTGGCTTATTGCCGTGCCGCTCTTGCTTTTGCTTTTCCTGTAAGCTGTGAACTGTACACTAATCAAAAAGGCCAGCCGATGAGGCTGGCCTTTTTGATAAAAAGCGTGGTAGGACTACCCGGATTCGAACCGGGGACCTCTACCATGTCAAGGTAGCGCTCTAACCAACTGAGCTATAGTCCTGAGAAGGCGCGTACTCTACCAACAAGGTGTAAGGCTATCAATAGCTTAGGTTTATATTTTGTTGTGGGTGGCCCGGCCTTGTGGGCCTGGTATTGCGCCTTGCCCTTTACCCCTAACGCCCTATAATACCGCCTCTCGCCGGCAGTACGCTGCCTTCTTATCACGTGGCCTTTGGTAGGGGTCACCACTGTAGTCAGGAATATATTCATGCCTGTTATTACGCTTCCCGATGGCTCTCTGCGCCGTTTTGATAACCCCGTGTCTGTAATGGACGTAGCCCTGGATATTGGCCCGGGCCTGGCTAAAGCCACCATTGCCGGCCGTATAAACGGTGAGCGGGTAGATGCCTGCGAAATGATCGAGCAAGATGCCAAGCTCGAAATCATTACCGGCCGCGATGAAGATGGCCTTGAAATCATCCGCCACTCTTGCGCCCACCTGTTGGGGCATGCCATCAAGCAGCTGTGGCCCAATGCCAAAATGGCCATTGGCCCCACCATTGAAAACGGCTTTTACTACGATATAGACCTGGATCACCCGCTTAACGACGACGATGTAGCCAAGCTTGAAGCGCGCATGCTGGAGCTTGCCAAAACCGAATACGACGTAGTGAAAAAGCGCGTGAGCTGGCAGGAAGCGGTGGCTGCTTTCACCGAGCGTGAAGAGCCCTACAAGCTTGAGATTTTAGAGCGCGACATCCCCAAAGATGCAACCCCCGGCCTTTACCATCACGAAGAATACGTGGATATGTGCCGCGGCCCCCACGTGCCGAATATGCGTTTTTGTCAGTACTTCAAGCTAATGCGGGTATCTGGCGCCTATTGGCGTGGCGATTCCGATAACAAAATGCTTCAGCGCATTTACGGCACCGCCTTTGCTGATAAAAAGGCCCTTAAGGCGCACCTTAAGTTTTTGGAAGAGGCGGTAAAGCGCGATCACCGCAAGCTGGGTAAGAAGTACGATTTCTTCCACATTCAGGAAGAGGCCCCGGGCATGGTGTTTTGGCACCCCCGCGGCTGGGCTATTTATACGGCTGTTGAAGAGTATATGCGCAAGATCCAGCGCGAAAATGGGTACCAGGAAATCAAGACGCCGCAAATTGTTGATCGCAGCCTGTGGGAGCGTTCCGGCCACTGGGATAAGTTCCGCGATAACATGTTTACTGTGGAGTCTGAGGCCCGTGATTACGCGGTTAAGCCCATGAATTGCCCCTGCCACATTCAGGTGTTTAACCAGGGTTTAAAAAGCTACAAAGAACTGCCAATCCGTTTGGCTGAGTTCGGCAGCTGCCACCGCAACGAGGCCTCGGGCACCCTGCAGGGCTTGATGCGCGTGCGGGGCTTTACGCAGGATGATGCTCACATCTTCTGCTCTGAAGAGCAGATTCAGGATGAAGTGAGCATCTTTACAGACCTGCTGTACAAGGTATATGCAGATTTCGGCTTTAACGATGTGATCATTCGCCTTTCTACCCGCCCGGAGCAGCGCGTAGGCAGCGATGAAGTGTGGGATAAAGCCGAAAAAGCCCTGGCAGATGCGCTGGAGGCCAAGGGCCTGGATTACAGCCTGTTGCCTGGCGAGGGTGCCTTCTACGGCCCGAAAATCGAGTTTTCACTGAAAGATTGCCTGGGCCGGGTGTGGCAGTGTGGCACCATTCAGGTGGATTTCTCTATGCCCGGGCGCCTGAATGCGCAATTTGTCGCCGAAGATGGCTCCCGCCAGGTGCCGGTCATGCTGCACCGGGCCATACTCGGCTCTTTTGAGCGGTTTATCGGTATTTTGATCGAAAACTACGAGGGCGCATTCCCCTTGTGGTTGGCACCTGAACAGGTGGCGGTGCTGAATATCACTGATAATCAGGCCGAATATGTGCGTAAAGTTGAAGAATCCTTGAAAAACAAGGGCTTCAGGGCGTTTTCGGACTTGAGAAACGAGAAGATCGGCTTTAAAATCCGCGAGCACACCATACAGCGGGTTCCCTACCTGCTGGTTGTAGGCGATAAAGAGATGGAAACCGGCAAAATAACGGTGCGTAACCGTGACGGGGAAGATCTTGGCGCCATGACGGTGGAAGAACTGGCAGAGCGCTTACATGCTGAGATAGCGAAAAAAAGCGCTTTATAAGGCTACTTGGGCCGTAGGCAGCCATTGTGTTGGCTGCCACGATTTGAGTGGTCTTTTGCTGTTGTAGCCCCATAGTGGGTAATTAGAAAGGAGGCGATAGCCATCAAACGAGATAGCGCGAAGAGCGGTAAATCAAAGAAAGCCCGTATTAATGAACAAATCGAAGCGAGTGAAGTTCGCTTAATTGGCGCCGACGGTGAGCAGGTTGGCATTGTGTCCATCGCCGAGGCACTCGCTGCAGCGCAGGCTGCGTCACTCGATCTTGTTGAAATCGCGCCCGATGCCGAGCCGGTAGTGTGTAAGATTCTCGACTACGGCAAGGAACTGTTTGAGGCCAAGAAGGCCAAGGCTGCTGCCAAGAAAAAGCAGAAACAACAGCAAATTAAAGAAATCAAAATTCGCCCAGGGACGGACGTAGGTGACTATCAGGTAAAACTACGCAACCTGATACGTTTCCTTGAAGACGGGGATAAAGCCAAGGTTTCATTGCGATTCCGCGGCCGGGAAATGGCACACCAAGAGCTCGGTATGGAGATGCTTAAGCGCATTGAGATCGATCTTGAAGAGTATGCCGTCGTTGAGCAGCATCCGAAGATGGAAGGTCGGCAGCTGATGATGGTTCTTGCCCCGAAAAAGAAGAAGTAGCCGGGCTTTTTAGCTGCCTTGTTACTTTTATTATTTAACTCGCAAATGCGGAGTGTTTTATTATGGCAAAAGCTAAAGTACACAGTGGTGCTGCCAAGCGTTTCAAGAAAACCGGCGCTGGCTACAAGCACAAGCATGCTAACAAGAGCCACATCCTCACTAAGATGACCACCAAGCGCAAGCGTCACCTGCGCGGCACCGATATCCTGGATAAGGATAACGTTGCATTGGTAGATCGTATGTTCCGCGCCAAGTAATTGGCAGTAACCTTAGAAAGAGGATTAGATTATGGCGCGTGTTAAGCGTGGTGTAGTGGCTCGTCGTAGCCACAAAAAAGTTCTGAAAGCCGCAAAAGGTTACTACGGTGCACGTTCACGTGTATTCCGTGTTGCCAAGCAGGCCGTTATTAAAGCTGGTCAGTACGCGTATCGCGATCGCAAGGTCAAGAAGCGTAACTTCCGCGCACTGTGGATCACTCGTATCAACGCGCAATCGCGCGCTGAAGGTTTGAGCTACAGCAAGCTGATCGCCGGCCTTAAGAAAGCAAACATCGCATTGGATCGTCGCGTGTTGGCAGACATTGCCGTACACGACAAAGCGACCTTTGCAACTATCGTGGAAAAGGCTAAAGCAGCTCTGGCTTAAGCCGCACGGTAGTGAGGTTTTTACCTCATTGTGTTCAAAAGGGAAGGGGCCAGTGCCTCTTCCCTTTTTTGTTTAAAAAATGCCTGCGGGCACACAACACGGTATTGCGCCGCAATACACTTGATCAAGTTAGCTGATCTCCGGAGAGTTTAAATGGAAAACCTGGTCGCGCTCACAGAAGAAGCGCTGGAACTGGTTGCCAAAGCCGATGACCTCGCAGCGTTAGATTACGTGCGGGTAGAGTACCTGGGCAAAAAAGGCAAAATTACCGCGCTGTTGAAAAGCCTGGGTAAATTAAGCGCAGAAGAGCGCCCAGCCGCCGGTGCTGAAATCAACAAAGCCAAGGCCCGCGTGCAGGAAAAGTTATCGGCTCGTAAAGATGCGCTGGAGGCAGCCGCCATTAATGCGCGCCTTGCCAGCGAAACCATAGATGTCACCTTAAGTGGCCGCGGCCAGCAGGCCGGTGGAATGCACCCGGTTACACGAACGCTCGAGCGTATTAGCCAAATTTTTAAGCAAGCCGGTTATCAGGTGGAAGAGGGGCCAGAAGTAGAAGACGACTACCACAACTTCGAGGCACTCAACATTCCTTCGCACCACCCGGCTCGCGCCATGCACGATACCTTCTACGTGGATGAAACCCACGTGCTGCGCACGCACACTTCACCTGTGCAAGTGCGCACCATGGAAAACCAAGAGCCGCCCATCCGCGTGATTTGCCCGGGGCGGGTGTACCGTTGTGATTCAGACATCACTCACACGCCTATGTTTCACCAGGTAGAAGGCCTGGTGGTAGATAAACGCATAAGCTTCGCCGATTTAAAAGGCACGGTAGATCAATTTTTAAAGGCATTTTTCGAAGCCGATGTGCCCGTGCGTTTTAGGCCTTCGTATTTTCCGTTCACCGAGCCTTCAGCCGAGGTAGACATTCAGTGCACCCAGTGCGGTGGCAAAGGCTGCAGGGTGTGCAAGAACACTGGCTGGCTTGAGGTAATGGGCTGCGGCATGGTGCACCCCAATGTGTTTACCGCAAGCAAGGTAGACCCAAATACCTATTCAGGCTTTGCATTTGGTATGGGCGTAGAGCGCCTGGCAATGCTGCGCTATGGCGTAAACGATTTGCGCTTGTTTTTCGAGAATGATCTTAAGTTTCTCCGCCAGTTTTAAAGGCGCGCAACAGCATTTCGTCGCACAGGCGACCAACAGAATTGGATAACGCAAAACATGAAAATTAGTGAATCCTGGTTGCGGGAATGGGTTAACCCGCAAGTTACAACGGCCGAGCTTTGCGAGCAGCTAACCATGGCGGGCCTGGAGGTAGACGGTGTAGAACCCGTTGCCGGTGAGTTCAGCGGCGTGGTTGTGGGTGAAATTATTGAGATCACACAACACCCGGATGCCGATAAGCTGCGCGTATGTAAGGTGGCCGGCCACGGTGAAGAGCTCACGCAGGTTGTGTGCGGCGCGCCCAATGCCCGCACGGGAATTAAAATCCCCTTTGCCACGGTGGGTGCCGTACTGCCGGGGAATTTTAAAATCAAAAAGGCCAAGCTTCGTGGCGTTGAATCCTTCGGCATGCTCTGCTCGCAAACTGAGTTGCAAGCAGGCGATGACGACAGCGGCATTTGGGAGCTGCCCGCAGAGGCCAAAGCTGGCCAATGCCTGCGTGAGTTTTTATCGCTGAACGATCAAATTATTGAAGTGGATTTAACGCCAAATCGAGCAGATTGCCTGGGTGTAGCAGGTATTGCCCGTGAAGTGGGTGTGCTCAATAGTGTTGAAGTACACGCCCCCCAAATTGCTGAAGTGGCTGCAGTTATAGACGACACGCAAGCGGCAACCTTAAGCGCGGGCTGTGGTCGTTATTGTGCGCGTATCATTCGCGATGTTGATGTTACCAAGCCATCGCCTTTGTGGCTGCAAGAGCGCTTGCGCCGCAGCGGTGTGCGCAGCATTGATGCCGTGGTAGATGTCACCAACTATGTGCTGCTGGAGTTGGGCCAGCCCATGCATGCGTTCGATTTAAATACTCTTACAGGTGATATTAATGTGCGCATGGCCCATAAAGATGAACCGCTCACATTGTTGGATGGCCAGGAAGTCACCCTGCGTGAAGATACCCTGGTAATTGCAGACAGCAAGCAAGCCTTGGCCATTGCCGGCATTATGGGCGGCAAGCCAAGCTCTGTTACCGGTGCCACCAAAGACATCCTGCTGGAAAGCGCATTTTTCGCACCGGAAGTGATCGCAGGCAAGGCCCGCAGCTACGGCTTGCACACAGATTCTTCGCACCGCTTCGAGCGCGGTGTAGATTTCAACCTGCAACGCCAGGCCATAGAGCGCGCGAGTGCCTTATTGCTTGAAATCGTAGGTGGCAAGCCCGGCCCTGTAACCGAAGCTACCCACGCACCAAGCCTGCCTGCCATCGGGAGTGTGAGCCTCTGCCGTGCGCGCATTGCTGAAGGCCTGGGCTTTGCCATAGAAGATGCCCGCGTGCTGGAAATTCTTACCCGCTTGGGGCTCAGGCTCGTTGAAGAAACCGCCGAGGGCTGGCGCTTTGAGGTGCCAAGCCACCGGTTCGACATCGCCATTGAGGCAGATTTACTGGAAGAGCTGGCCCGTATCTACGGCTATAACAACTTGCCGGTAACAAGCCTCAGGGCAGATTTGCCAATACTGCCCATCAGCGAGCAAAAAACACCGGTGGGCCGCCTGCGGGATTCTTTGATATCCCTGGGCTATCAAGAGGCTATTACCTATAGTTTTGTTGAGCCAAAGCTACAGCAGTTATTTGACCCTGAGGCTCAGGCTGTATCGCTGCTTAACCCCATCAGTGCCGATATGAGCGTAATGCGCACAAGCCTGCTGCCGGGCTTGGCGCAGGCCTTACAGCACAACGTGAATCGCCAGCAGCCAAGGGTTCGGCTGTTTGAAACGGGCCTCACCTTCGTACCCGGCGGCAAGGGGCCTGCAGGCCTTACCCAAGAGCCGATGTTTGCAGCACTCATCTACGGCGACCGACTGCCAGAGGCCTGGGGCCACGGTAAAGAGAAGTGCGACTTCTTTGACCTCAAGGGTGATCTTGAGCGCTTAATGGGTATCAATGGCGACTTAAGCGACTTCCGCTTTGTTGCCGAGCCGCACCCGGCGCTGCACCCGGGGCAGACGGCGAGCATCTACAAGGGTGATCAAAAGGTGGGCTATATGGGCTGCTTGCACCCAAGTACCCAAAAAGCGCTAGACTTGGATGAGCCTTGCTTTGTGTTCGAAATTGCGCAGAAGGCGCTGCTGGAAGGGCGTATGCCAGCCTTCAGGCCGTTGTCTAAGTTCCCGGAGGTGCGTCGGGACCTGGCGGTAGTCGTAGGCCAGGAGGTATGCGCTACATCACTGCTGGAGGCCGTGAAATCCGCCGCCGGTGAGGCCCTTACAAACTTAAAGGTATTTGACGTATATAGCGGCAAAGGCATTGATCCACATAGAAAAAGTGTAGGGCTGGGCTTGACGTATCAGCATCCTTCCCGCACTCTTAACGACGAAGAAATCAATGCATCAGTTGCGGCCGTTGTGGCGCAGCTGGAGTCCATGTTCAAAGCGACCTTGAGGTAAGAGGGCACTGCAAAAGGGGTGACTATGTCAGACGGGGCTTTAACTAAAGCTGATCTGGCCGAAAAACTGTACGAACAGCTGGGCTTAAACAAGCGCGAAGCAAAAGAACTGGTGGAGGCCTTCTTTGAAGAAATCCGCCATGCGCTTGAAACCAACGAGCAAGTGAAACTTTCCGGTTTCGGAAATTTCGACCTCCGCGATAAAAGCCAGCGCCCCGGCCGAAACCCTAAAACTGGGGAGGAGATCCCCATTACAGCCCGCCGCGTGGTGACCTTCCGCCCCGGCCAAAAGCTTAAGGCAAGAGTAGAGGAACATGCTCGAACCAAGTAATAACGATGAATTACCGGTTATACCGGGTAAGCGTTACTTTACCATTGGCGAAGTCAGTGAGCTTTGTGCCGTAAAACCGCACGTTTTGCGCTACTGGGAGCAGGAATTTCCTCAATTGAATCCTGTTAAACGCCGGGGCAACCGGCGTTACTACCAGCGCGACGATGTGCTTACCATTCGGCAAATCCGCTCTCTGCTTTATGATCAAGGCTTCACCATTGGTGGCGCCCGGCAGCAGATGTCTGGTGAAACGCCGGCTGCTCCCGTGGTAGAGAGCGGTGACGATAAGTTTGCCAATGTGATCAAACAGATGATCAGTGAGCTTGAAGAATTACTGCTGGTACTTAAGCCCTGAAAAGGGCTTGCATTCTCTTCAAAACGCGGTATTATGCCGCCTCTAGGTTGGGCAGTTGAGGAATATCTTTTTCAAATCAACGGTTTAGCTGATCTCGGAGCGTAGCGCAGTCTGGTAGCGCACTATACTGGGGGTGTAGGGGTCGTGGGTTCAAATCCCGCCGTTCCGACCAAACAAAACGCAGAAGCCCCCATTGCTTCTGCACCAAAAGCCTGGGCCTGCCCGGGCTTTTTTATGCCCGCGTCTCCAGTGATGTGATAGAGGTACCCATGGATATCGAAACCTTCGAAACCTATTCGCTTTACATCGGCATTACGCTGTTGATCGGCTTTATGGGGTTCATTATTTGGGATTTGGCCAAGCAGTCCAAGGCCGGGCGTTTCGGCACCATTATTTTATTTATTGTGCTCGGTTTTTGCTTGCTGGGCTTTATTATCAAGGGCTTGTTGGCACAAGCCATTGGTGGCGGCAGCTAGCCTTTAGGCAAATAAACACCAATAGATTTAAATAAAAAAACGGGGCAACTTTTGCCCCGTTTTTTTATTGTTGGATTAAAGGTGTGCCCTAAAAGCTACACACCAAATCCCAATCTGCCGTGCCAGGCTCGCTTGCTGTCCACCATTTGGCTTGGTAAACCGCTTGGTTATGTGTCATGCGATCCCCACCGTTTGCATGAGACGGGTTACCTGCCCAATCTTTTTGCGGGAAGTTGGGGTAGGCCGGGTATGAGGCCGGATCTACATTCTGGCTGCTGCAATTGCCACCTGTATTTCCGTCGCCTCCGCTGCCGTCACCATCGTTGCCGCCTGTGCCTGCCTCAATGGTACCTGCAGGCAGGTTGGGGTACTCCTGGGCCAAGGCGAAGCGTTGGCTACCTATTTTTACCTCCCAGTTTGAAGGCAGTGACACCGGCAGGTAGTATTTTAAAACCACCTTCCAGCTCTCACCGTGTTTTACCGTGAGGTAGCTTGGCGTGGCAATTTTCACACGGTGGAAATTGTTTTCCAGGCCGCCAATGTTATTGCCAGCGGCATTGGAACCATTGGTAACCACCGCTAAACCTGCAGCGCTTTGGTCTGCCACATTGTCTGGCGTTGATGTGGCAATATCAAAGTAAAACTCCGTTCCGCCCGGTAAATCTTTACCGCTGTTATTGGTAATTATCAGGTCTGGCGTAATGGGGTAGTTTGAATCGCCCAGTGCAAAGTTTGTGAGATCAAAGCGGATGTCTAGCTGCTCACCCGGCAAGGCAACTTCCGCGCGCTTGTTGCCGTATTTGGGTGCGCCGCTAAACTTGCTGGCAATGGTATTGGTGAGCGTGTGGCCCATTTCGTACTCGCCACGGTTTGCGTTGTAGCGGTAGTCGCCTGCCAGCTCCCAGAACATGATGCCACCTATACCCTGGTCAATAACGTAATCGGCCTTGCGGGTGATCGATTGCTCATCTTCCGTAGAAAGGAAAACCTTTTTCTCGGCATTCCAAAGCCACGGCGCTACCAACACATCGTTATAGTGGCGAATATAACTGCCCTGCATTTGATGGTAGGGGTTGTTGATTGGGTCTAACCCGTAGCTCTGTAAATAGCTGCCTAAAATGCCGTTCTCCAGATTTTTTGCATGCCACATGGGGTTTGAGCCTGCGCCCAGTTCATCGCCCATTTCATTTTTATCGTGCCAGAGGTTATCAATACCAATAGCGCCATAGCCGCACTTGTTGGTTTCGCCTTCACCTGTGCCGGCCGGGCATTCGCCCTGATTAGGCAGCGACGCTTCGCCCCATAGGCCGTTTGTGCCGCCTTCAACCCCTTGCCAACCGCGGGTGTAGTAGGGCACGCCAATGTTAATGCGCCCGGCAGGTAGCGAGCCTCTGAAGTAGTGGTACGCCCAATCGGTATTGAGGTAGCCCACATTCTTGTATTGGCCGCCATAGGCATTCCATTTCAGTAACTCGGAATCTTCACCGTTGTCGAACAGCGGCGCGTTGGGGCCAACAAATTGGTTCCAGGAGCCGTGCAAGTCGTATGACATGATGTTTACATAGTCCAGGTATTGCACAGATTTAAAGGCTTCCATACCGCGCAGCAAATAACCCGAAGACGGTGACGCAATGGTAAGCATGTAGTACTTGCCATCTTCAGCGCTGGCTGCATCAAGTTTTTCGCGCAGGGTTTTCATTAAAACATTGTAAGACGCGTTCAGGCCGCCACGCATTGCGTTGGAAATATGAAAATCCAGCGGGTTGCCCGCATCGTTCATTGAGGTGGGGTATTCGTAGTCTATGTCGGCACCATCAAAGCCATATTTACGTAAAAACGCCACAACAGAGTCTGCAAAGGTGTTGATGCCGGCGTAATTGATAGAGCCGTCTGCATGGGTTGTCATGGTGTAAAAGCCACCTGAGTCTACGCGTCCGTCACCTTCAAAATAGCCGCCGGTTTCGGCCCAGCCACCAATAGATACCAGCGTTTTAACGTGCGGGTACTGCTTCTTGAATTTATTGAGCTGGTTGAAGTGGCCCTTGTAATTGAACGACGGGTCCATCTCGGCACCGGCAACGCCTGGCCACTCCATGCCTGTTGCGGCATTTGTGGCTGAATCTGCACCCACAGATACTTCATTGGCCGAGTTCACGTGGGCGAAGGCATAGTTGATGTGCGTTAAGCTTTCCCATGGAATCTGGTGTGCCAGGTATGCAGGCCCATTGTTGCCCGTGCGCCAGCTTGTGAAATATCCGATCACGCGGCGCGTAGCACTGCCCATTAATTCGCGCCCATCGGTGTCGTAAATATCGCAATAGGGCACATCAATGCCGGGTGTTTTATACAGGCCATCTGGCCGGCACTGCTCGTGAACCACTGCGCCATCTGGCTGAACGTTTACACTTTGTTGTGCATCGGCTGTTTTACTTTGGTTATCAACGGCTCTTGCAATAATTGTGTGGTTGCCAGTAGTTGCCTGCCACTGTGTTTGATAGGGGGCGGTGGAAACTGTGGCAAGTAATTGGTTGTCTACTAAGAACTGAACTTCGGCAATGCTGCCGTCTGAATCACTCGCACTTGCGCTAAGCGTTACCAGCTCGCCGGAAATGATGGGCGAGGGGAGTTGCCCAAGGCTAACCGAGGGTGCCTGGTTTTCATCAGCAGCCACGGTGAATGTTTGCGCCAGCGACTGGGTGCTGGCATTGTTGTTATCGAAAGCTACTGCATAAAGGCTGTGGTTACCGGCCACCGCTTGCCAGCTGGTAGAAAAGGGCGCTGTGGTATCGTTTGCCAGCAGTGCATTGTTTAAATAAAAACTCACCTTGCTAATGTGCCCATCGCTGTCTGTTGCGGTGGCATTGAAGGTAACGTTTTGGCCTGCCATTAAATCTGCAGCTACTGGCTGCAGGCTTATGCTTGGGTTTTCATTCGCTGTGGTGGTTACTGTAATTGTGGCCTGGGTAGACTGTGTTACAGCGCCAAGGTTATCTTCAGCGGTTGCGCTGACTGTGTGGCTGCCGGCAACTGCAGCCCATTGCGCGCTGTAGGGTGCGCTGGAGTCTGTGCTGATTAAACTGCCATCAACGTAAAATTTTACATTGCTAATAGTGCCATCTGAATCTGTGGCGTTGGCGGTAAGCGTGACGGTTTCACCAGCCTCGGCATTTGCAGGCGCGCTAACACTCACCTGGGGGGCTGCATTTTCAGTGGCGCCCTCATTAACTTGAATGGTAACGGTATTGCTGTTTGTGCAGCCGTCGGCGTTACACAGGGCCACCTGTAGCTGGTTGCTACCGGCCGGGTAGTTGCTGGTGCACTCGGCGCTTTGTTCATTTTGGCCGTTGGGCGTGAGTTGGCCTTCGCACTGAATCGCGCCATTGTTGTATAGGGCCCAGTGAGTGCCATTGGTGCCCCACCACATATCCCAGTGCACGAGTATGTTGCTCCCGCTTTCATGGGTGGCTGGTAGCCAGGCGATATTTGGCGTAGCTGGAGCTGCTGCAAAGCTGGGAGCGGAGATCACCGCACACGCAAGCGCAACGCCCAGCCCAAGCTTGGACTGATTAAACATTGTGTTACACCTCTTGGTTTATTGTTTTATTTAGGTACTTCACTTCAGGTACTTCACTCGCTATCCGAACGGTGCGCCGCTACTGCATGGCTCTCAGGCCCGCAGCCACCTGGATGACAACGTTGTACCATAGGTTTTACCTGTAAGACAACGTTGTCTGCCGGTTTTGTGACGGAGTGAGGTTGAATGGCCGGGTGACAATCGCCGCGCCAGCTTGTGGGTGTACATGAAAGTTTCGGGAAATCAGTGAGTTAGCAGTTTGGACGGGCAGCATCATACTGGGGTAATGCTAAAGTGCTGTTTTGCTCAAATTGTGACTATCGCGCCATGCAAGCAAGTTGCAGGTTACAAAATCCAGGGCCTGATGTTCAGAGCGAGTCACAGGTTAACCGCAAGAGGGCGTGTGCATGGGTGTCGCGTACAACAAAGGGCGCCGTGAGTTGGCTATGAGGTTGCTGAGCCCATATGAAGCGCGCATTTTTTGGGCTTTTGTGTTAATTAGCGAAATGCGGCTGTTGTGTCTAGCTAGGTATCACAAATCAATTTATGTGTGATGCTGATAAACCTATCTGTGGTTAGCGGTTTATGCTCAAGCAATACGCCAAAGGCCTTGGCCTTTTGCTTATCTGGCTCGCCAATTGAAGAGGTGAGCATCACGGTATGGCTGCACGGTTTTTTTACGTTGGCCAGTTGAAGGTAATTTTCAAGAAATTCAAACCCGTTTATTGCCGGCATGTTGATATCCAAGAAAATACAATCGGCTTGATGCTGGGGGTTGCTAAACCATTGGAGCGCGTCATCTGCCATGTTAAAAATTTGTGTAACGCGTGCCTTGCCAGATTTCTCTATGACGCGTTTATGAATATAGTTATCTGCCTCATCGTCATCAATTAGCACTACACGCAATAGGTTTTCTGTGGGCATAAACTGAACACTCTGGCTTAATAGGTGTAGCTTTATTTAATCTTTGTGAAAAAGGGGGAGGGTAAAGGAAATCTTTAACCCGCTATCTTTTTCAGATTCAGCGCAGATTTCGCCGCCATAAGCCGCGACAATTTTTCTGGCAATTGCAAGCCCAAGCCCGCTGCCTGAAAGAGCGCCGCTTTTATGGAAGCGGCTAAAATTCGCGAAGATTTTGTTTGCCTGCCGGCTTTCAAGCCCTATACCGTTATCTTTTACTGAGATTTCTGCAAATTCACCCTTATCCGCTTGACTTACCTCTATTCTCAGGGGGCGGTCTGGGTGGGCGAATTTCACACTATTGTGAAAAATGTTCAGCAGTATTCTGTAAAGATGTACCGGGTGGCAACCAAGTAGTTGATAGCTTGCAAGTTGCTTTGCGCAAGGCGTGGCCAATGTCTCGCTTTCAAGATTCAGCTCGCTAATAACACTGTTAACTGTGTGTGCCAGGCTTGCACCTTCTGTCACGCTGCCAGATCGGCCATCCAGATCCGCCAGGCTGCGCACGGAATCCAGTAGTGAGTGCACATGGGTTAACTTTTTATCTATCAATGCCATTGTGGTTGCAATGACTTCAGGCGAATTTTCGGGTGTTTCTTCTTTTAAAATTGCAAACAAGCCCTCAAGGCTTTTGAGTGGCGCGCGCAAATCGTGGGATAAGGCGTAAGACATAGATACCAAGTCTTCGTTCATTGCCTCAAGTTTCTTGGCCCATTGCTCGGTTTCCCGCGCCTCCATGATTTCTGTAACATCCGTATGCGCGCCTAGCATACGAATGGGTTTACCCGATGTATCTCTGATTGCGAGCCCGCGGCAGCGAACCCAAACCCATTTGCCATTGCTGTGGCGATAGCGTACATACTGATCGTACTTGTGGTTTGGGTCTTTGCAGTGTCGCTCGAAGTTCGTGAGCGCTGTGGCGAGGTCTTCCGGGTGAATAAGGTGCTGCCATTCCGAGCTTTGATGTTTTTTGGTTTCTGGATCTATGCCGAGGGTTGCCCAGAATCTGGGGCTCATCCACTCGTTTTCTGGTGACTCCAAATCCCAAAACCATAGGCCATCCAATGAGCCTTGCTCAATGAAGTCAATCAGGCGTTCATCGCTCTGGATGAGTTCATAGAGCTCGGATTTTAAATAGTTATCTGCCGCCAAAGGTTCGCTCCCTGAATGCTGTATCTGCTTTGGTTAGCTAGCTTAAACCCGGCGCTAGCGTTAGGCTTGGCGACTTGATGGGTTATATTGGATCTTAGTTGACTTCGCCGTGTATGTAACCTAATTACGCATAATCTATATTATGTTAAATCGCATGTTATTCTTGTGCGTATTCGTGGTCGGTGAATCCGCTGGACGGCCACCTGCTGAATCACCTTTGCCAGGGCTATATGGCCATTAGCCCTTTTCTGAGCCCTTATCTGAGCCCGTTAATGAGCGCCCCTATACTTGCGGTTCGGTGATGCCACACGGCTAATCCTTGACTACAGAAACTTACTTCACGGCAGCTGCAACACGTACATCTTTGTTGCTGGCTCACACTGTGCTGGGCTTTGCTGGCCAATGCTGCACTTTAGGGCAAACAAAAAAGCCACCGTAACCGGTGGCTTTGGTCTAGCAAGTTAGCGTTTTTGGCTACTTGTGCGCAGCCGCCAGCAGTTTGTTCAAGGTTTGGCTTGGGCGCATGGCTTGCTCAACCTTGGCGGGTTCTGGCATGAAGTAGCCGCCCAGATCTACAGGTTCACCTTGGCAGTTGGTGAGCTCTTCTACAATCTTGGCTTCGTTTTCAGCCAAAGACTTGGCCAGATCTGCGAAGGCTGATTGCAGAGATGTGTCTTCAGTCTGTGCGGCCAATGCCTGTGCCCAGTAGAGCGCAAGGTAGAAATGGCTGCCACGGTTATCCAGCTCCCCTACTTTGCGCGATGGCGATTTACCGTTTACCAGCAGTTGCTCGGTGGCTTTATCCAGGGTTTTGGCCAGAATCTGTGCTTTGTTGTTGCCTTTTTTAGCGGCAACATCTTCAAAAGACACGGCCAGGGCCAAGAATTCACCTAATGAATCCCAACGTAGGTGGTCTTCTTCTGCAAATTGCTGCACGTGCTTGGGGGCCGAGCCGCCAGCGCCGGTTTCAAACAGGCCGCCACCTTGCATGAGCGGTACGATAGACAGCATCTTCGCACTGGTGCCCAGTTCAAGAATGGGGAACAAATCGGTGAGGTAGTCGCGCAGCACGTTACCGGTAACGGAAATGGTGTCTTCGCCGCGGCGCATACGCTCAAGGGTGTAGCGAATGGCGCTGTCTGGCGGAAGAATCTGGATGTTCAGGCCGCTGGTATCGTGATCTTGCAGGTACTTTTCAACCTTTTTGATCATTTCACGATCGTGGCCACGGTTCGGGTCGAGCCAGAACACTGCGGGCATGCCGCTGGCGCGAGCGCGGTTAACCGCCAATTTCACCCAATCCTGGATAGGCGCATCTTTGGCTTGGAACATGCGCCAAACATCGCCGGCTTCTACCTTGTCGTGTTGCAGTAACACTGTGCCATCTTCGGAAATAACGCGTACGGCGCCGCTGGCCGGCAATGTGAAGGTTTTATCGTGTGAGCCGTATTCCTCAGCCTTTTGTGCCATCAGGCCCACATTGGGCACTGTGCCCATGGTGCGTGGGTCGAAGGCATCATGGTGTTTACAGAAGTTGATTACTTCCTGGTAAATGGTGGCGTAGCAGGAATCCGGAATAACGGCCTTGGTGTCTTGCAGCTTGCCGTCGGCGCTCCACATTTTTCCGCCCGCGCGAATCATGGCTGGCATAGAAGCATCAACAATGATGTCGCTGGGTACGTGCAGGTTGGTAATGCCTTTATCGGAATCAACCATGGCCAGCATTGGGCGGCGCTCGTAGCATTTGCGGAAATCGTATTCGATTTCAGAGCGCTTGGAGTAGCCAAGGCTATCCACTTTTTGCAATACAGAGCCAATGCCGTCGTTGGGGTTTACGCCCAGCTCTTTAAGGGTTTTGGCGTGTTTTTCCCATGCATCTTTAAAGTACACGGTTACCGCATGGCCAAATACGATGGGGTCTGAAACCTTCATCATGGTGGCCTTCATGTGCAGTGAGAACAGAAGGCCTGCGTTGCGGGCACCTTCCATCTCCTCGTCGAGGAACTTGCGCAGGGCTTTAGTGCTCATGAACTGGGCGCTGATCACTTCATCGGCCTGAATGTTTACTTCTTTCAGCTGGGTGATCTTGCCGCCCTCTTCTACCAGCTCTATGCGTACTTTTTGGGCCTTGGTAGAGGTGGTGGAGATATCGCTGGAGTAGAAGTCACCCTCGCGCATGTGCGCCACGTGGGTGCGCGAAGCCTGGCTCCATTTACCCATTGAATGGGGGTTGCTGCGGGCATAGGCTTTTACCGCCGCAGGCGCGCGGCGATCTGAGTTACCTTCACGCAATACGGGGTTCACCGCGCTGCCCAATACTTTGGCGTAGCGGGCCTTTATGTCTTCTTCTTCCGCGTTTTTAGGCGCATCCGGGTAGTTGGGGAGCTTGTAACCTTTGGCCTGCAGCTCTGCAATGGCGGCGTTCAGCTGTGGGATTGAGGCGCTGATGTTTGGCAGCTTGATGATGTTGGTATCTGGCTCCTGGGTCAGCTCGCCCAGCTCTTTCAGCGCATCGGGAACGCGTTGTTGTTCAGTTAAGTACTCGGGGAAACCGGCCAAAATACGTGCAGCCAGTGAAATGTCGCTGGTTTCTACTTCGATATCGGCAGCAGCGGCAAAGGTGTTCACGATAGGCAGCAACGAATAGGTTGCCAGCGCTGGTGCTTCGTCTGTTTTGGTGTAGATAATCTTGGATTTTTGATCTGTCATTTTATCCCCATTTATGCGTCCGGCTGACCTGGCAAGACTTGCTGGTCACGCCCCTTTAAAATCTGCGTGCGGATCATACAGAAACTTGCGTGGAAATTATAGGTTGTAAAAATACTACAGCCTGCACCAAGTTGAGGCGTACTGGCAGCGAAAAGCCATCAAAACACTGTAAAACCCCTGTTTTAACGCTATTTTAGGGTAGCCTTGCTACACCCAGATTGGCCCTGGCGCCTACGGAATGGGTACCGTTAAGCCAAACTACGGGGTGGAACTCTTATTAATAGGCGGCTGTCTTAGGTGTGTTTGGCCGTTTGTCGCGTAAAACCGTGGCCGTAGCGCAAGGCTGCGTGATAGCCCTGCTTGCACGGCCCGTATTTGCTAAGCTAGAGAGACGTTTCAGGGTAGCGCCCCTAGTAAACCTGCAGGGCAGCGGGTTTCGGGCAAAACCTGATCGATAAATGCACCTATACACATGCACAAGCGTAAAAAGTAAGATACATAAACAGGTTCTGTCAGTCACAGGCGTACTCTGCTTGCAGCTATTGGCCCTAAGGCCTAAGCCTGCGTGCAAGGGCGGTGAATAGAACAACTTACATACAGGTAGCTCATGAGAAGTAAACTTCTGTTAATCACAGCGCTGTTGTGGTCGGTTTCCAGCCTGGCCGCAGTGGATAACACCCCTACCCTAGCTTTCACTGAATCCCAGGCGAAAACTGCCGTTGAGATTATTGACAAGCTTTCGAACCGTCACTATCGGAAGCTGTCGTTAAATGATGACCTTTCCAGTGAATACCTTGATAAGTTGTTAGAAACCCTAGACCCAGGGAAAGCGTATTTTTATGCGGCAGATGTTAAGAAATTCGAGCGCTTGAGGTCGGAATTTGATGACTTCTTTGCCAAGGGTGATTTGGCGCCCGGTTTTGAGATCTATAACCTCTACCGCGACCGTGTGGGGTCGCGCCTGCAAGCCATGATTGCCGAGCTGGAAGACCCGGATACGCAGTTTGACTTCACCCAAGATGAGTACCTTGAAAGCGATAGAGAGGCCGCCCCTTGGCCAAAAGATAAGGCTGCATCTGATGAGTTGTGGCGCAAGCGTGTTAAGGCTGCAGTGCTTTCATTGAAGCTTTCGGGCAAAACCGTAGACGAAGCTAAAACCACACTGGTGCGCCGCTACAAAAATCAGCTCACCCGCCTGCAACAGCAAGATCACGAAGACGTGTTTGAAACGCTGATTAACGCGCTGACACTGCTGTACGATCCTCATACCAACTATCTTTCTCCGCGCACACTGGAGAATTTTAATATCAATATGTCTTTGTCTTTAGAGGGCATTGGCGCGGTGCTGCAATCTGAAGATGAGTTTACAAAAATTGTACGCTTAGTTGCCGCAGGCCCCGCCGATAAATCCGGCCAGCTGAAACCTGCAGACAAAATTTTGGCTGTAGGCCAAGGTAAGGATGGCGAGCTGGTAGACATCGTGGGTTGGCGTTTAGACGAAGTGGTACAGCTCATTCGCGGCGAACCCAACACCATTGTGCGCTTGCAGGTTCAGCCCGCCAATGAAGATGCCACCGCAATTAAAGTGGTAACCATCAACCGTGAGCGTGTGAAACTCGAAGAGCAGGCGGCCAAAAAGGCCGTGTTTGAACTAAAAGATGGCGATAACACCTATAAATTAGGCGTTATTGATATTCCGGCGTTCTACCTGGATTTTGAGGCCTACCGTAAACGCGACCCCAACTACAAAAGCACAACCCGCGATGTAATGAAGTTATTGCGCGAGCTGGAGCAAGAGCAGGTAGATGGCATTATTTTGGATTTGCGAAATAATGGCGGCGGCTCTTTGCAGGAGGCCACAACCCTTACCGATCTGTTTATTGATCCGGGCCCGGTTGTGCAAATCCGTCAGTCGAATGAAACTATTTCGCGTTTTCACCGGTCCCGTTCACGAGCGCTCTACCGTGGGCCGTTATTGGTACTCATTAACCGCCTAAGTGCTTCGGCATCTGAAATTTTTGCAGGTGCCATACAAGATTACGGCCGCGGCATTATTGTGGGTTCACAATCTTTTGGCAAAGGTACGGTGCAATCTTTAACCGGCTTGCAGGAAGGCCAGCTCAAGATTACCGAATCCAAGTTTTACCGGGTGTCGGGCGAGAGCACGCAGCACCGGGGTGTAATCCCGGATATTACCCTGCCCAACCTTATTGATGATGCTGAAGTGGGCGAAAGTGCTTATGAAAATGCCCTCCCCTGGGACAAAATTCACCCAGTGCCCCATGAAAAGTACTACAACATCACGCAGCTCATGAAGGATATAAACCCCCAGCATGAATCGCGTGTGGCCATGAGCCCGGATTTCAACTTCCTGCGCGATCAGCTCTCTTTGGTGGCCGAGCTTAAAGAGAAGAAACGTTTGTCTTTAAACGAGAAGAAACGGCTGGCCGAGAAAGACGCCCTTGATAAGCGCAACTTGGAAAGTGAAAACGCCCGCCGCGTGGCCAAAGGCGAGAAACCCTACGCCAGCATTAAGGAGCTGAAGGATGCGAGCGAGGCAGAAAACACAGAAGCGCTAAGTGGCACTGTACAAATAGATACTGAAAAAGATGCCATGTTACGTGAAGCAGGCTTTGTATTGGCCGATTTCATTGCAAGCCAACGTGAGGAATCTGCCAGCAAGCTTGCTGATTTTCGCTGAAGGATGACCTGACGGAAAAAGAGCCCTAAAATAGGGCTCTTTTTTTTGCCCGGCTAATTTCCCTATGAAGAATATAGTGTCGTTTAACATCAATAGTTTGCGTGCGCGTATGCCCCAATTAGAGGCTATTATCGCCAAACACCAGCCAGACATTATTG
This sequence comes from Simiduia sp. 21SJ11W-1, assembly GCF_024138675.1. Taxonomy (NCBI): domain Bacteria; kingdom Pseudomonadati; phylum Pseudomonadota; class Gammaproteobacteria; order Cellvibrionales; family Cellvibrionaceae; genus Simiduia; species Simiduia sp. 21SJ11W-1. Next base: position 1,933,914 of record NZ_CP090959.1, read on the forward strand.
GCCTGCAGGAAACCAAGGTACAAGACAAGGATTTCCCGCTGGCAGCCATTGAGGCGCTGGGTTATCACGCCGTGTTCCATGGCCAAAAAACGCACTATGGCGTTGCCCTTTTGTCTCGCGATGCGCCCATCAGCACGCTGAAAGGCTTTGAAGGCGATACAGAAGACGCCCAGCGGCGCTTTGTGGGCGCAGAATTTGTACGCAACGGCAAGCCCTTGTGGGTTTACAACGGCTACTTTCCCCAAGGCGAGAACCAAAAGCACGAAACAAAATACCCAGCCAAACGCAAATTTTACCAAGACTTGCTCGCGCATTTAGAGCGCAACCATAAGCCCTGCGACCAGATAATCGTGATGGGCGATATCAACATTTCGCCAACAGATTTGGACATAGGTATTGGCGAGCCGAATCGCAAGCGTTGGTTAAGGGATGGTAAATGCAGTTTTTTGCCTGAAGAGCGTGAGTGGTTGGGCAAATTGCTGGATTGGGGCCTGATTGATAGTTTTCGGCACCATCATCCAGAGACTAATAATCGTTTCAGTTGGTTTGACTACCGCAGCCGTGGTTTTGAAGACACACCAAAACGTGGCCTGCGTATAGATGCCATCTTATGTACTGAAAGCATGCTAGAAAACAGCGTTAAAGCCGACGTAGATTACGACATACGCGCAATGGAAAAACCCTCTGACCATGCGCCTATCTTTTTGGCCTGGTAAGGCCGGGCGGGCAGCTAGATTAACAGGTTTAACGGCCCCGCCCTCGCCGTTGCTGCTAGTCACTTTTCCCTAGCCAGCGCTTTAAGCTGAGCTCAAGCTGTTCGTAACTTACGGGCTTTGCAAGGTAATCGCTCATGCCCGCGGCGAAGCATTTTGATTGATCGCTTTTACCTGCGTGGGCAGTCATGGCAATAATGGGTAGCGGGTTCTCTGTGCCCTGCTCAGCTTCTTGTTTTCGGATGGCTGCTGTGGCTGTGTAGCCATCCATTTCTGGCATTTGGCAATCCATCAACACCAGGTTATACATTTGCTCTTCAAGGGCTGCCAGTGCTTCCTTGCCGTTGTTGGCCAGTGTTACTTTATAACCAAGTTTTTGTAGCATACCTTTGCTTACCATCTGGTTAACCCGGTGATCATCTACCAGCAGAATACGCTTACCCACGCCCTGTTTGTGATCGTGCTGATGGCCAATTTGGGGTTGTTCCTCGGTTTTGATCAGGGCCTCTACTACAGCCTGATGCAGGTTGCCACGCAACACAGGCTTAAGCAAATTGATTAAGTGTGGCTGGTTAAATAACGCGGCCACATCGGATTTGGCGCGCTGCTGTAAGGTGGTTACCAGCACTTGAGGCAGCTTGGCAAATGCTTCAGTTGCCAGTAGCCGCTTGGCAAGTTCTACCAGCTCAAGTGACTTCACCAAGGTATAGATCAGCACGCCGTCAAATGGCGCCTCTTGGGTATTGGCGTCTTCCAGTAAATTAATTGCGGCATCTGCATCTTGCGCTGTATCCAGTTGCATGCCCCAGGTTTCCATTTCTATCAGGAAAGAGTCTTCAATGGATTTTGGAATTCCCACAAGCAACATTTTCTTGTTGCGTAATTGAGGGTTAACCGCCAGGCTTTTTGGCGACTTGCTTGTGGTCTCAAGGGTAATGTTGAAATAGTACTGGGTGCCAAGCCCCGGTTCTTCAAAAACTTGTAGCGAGCCATTCATGCACTCAGCCAAACCTTTACACAGGGTAATGCCAAGTGGGATGTCGTCGCCTTGCTTATTGGTGCCCTCAGCACCATCTATGTCTTTCTCAGTGTTTGAAATCTCGGCATGCTGATCTACCACGGTAATCTGAAGTTCGCCTTGCTCGTTACTTTTCAATACGAATTCGGATTTAAAGAACACATCGCCACTGCTGGAGTATTTAATGGCGTGGCTTAACAGGTTGATTAGCACTTGCTGTAATCGCTGTGCGTCGCCTTTTACGCGCACAGGGGTTTCGCTGTCGAGCACATGATTCAATTCAACTTCCTGTTGGTAGGCGTCGTGCGAAACATCTTCTACCACATGCTCTATCAGCTTCCAAAGGTTGAATATGGAGTGATCCAGCACAAGGTTTTCGTTGGAGGCGTTGGAAAAATCGATGGCGCTGTGAACCAGGTTTAGCTGACGTTCGCCAGCCTTATTGGCAAGTGCAAGCAGTTCCCGTTGTGAGGGCGTCAACTCGCTGTCATCGAGCAGGCTCAGTGCACCTAAAATATCGTTAAGTGAAGTTCTGAGTTCGCCGCCAAAGCGTGTGAGGAAGGTGTTTTTTAACTCTGCCGCCGCCTCTGAATCACGTTTTTCAAGCTCCAGGCTTTTGGCGTGCTGATCCAGATTAAACTGGGCTTCAAGCCTGTCCCAGTAAGTGCGCGAGGTAACCTCCCCCTGATGATCCAGCAGCAGGTAGAACACGAGCATGGTAATGCCATAGATATAGCCCTCCCAGGTGCCTAGCAAGATCGCCACGCCGGCGGCAGGAATTTGGCCAATAAACAGGTATAAACCCAGAAAACGGCGATACGGCGCAAACACATTTGCCACACTTGAATAAAACACCACTGAGTACAGCCATATGAGCAGTGTGTCGTTTTGCATGCCTACCACCCAGGTGATAGAGACGATAATCACGCTCCACCAGCCAGCACCGACGAATGAGGCCCAAAAGTAGTGGGTGCGCCAACGCGCAGGTGCCCTTGGGTAAAGGCTTTCAAAGCGAAACAGAAAGTAGCCGCGCCAGAGCGTGATCAAGAGCAGGCCAACGGCCAAACCCGTGGCATAATTGGGCACTTGCTTGTAAAAATCACCTAATGCCAGGCACAGCAAAAACGCGAATAGATTTAGAATCAGGCCTCGGCGGCTGTATTTCGCCATGCGGGCGTCAGTTTCCCGCATGATTTTCCGGTCTTTCTGAACCTTGTTAGCCGGAATGAAAAGTTGCAGCATAGGGCTCCCTTAGGATTGTTGGCCTGTAAGTGGTGGCCAGGCATTGTAGGACGGCGATTGGGCGCTGTGAAATATTTTATATCTGTGTCAACCAATTGTGGCCTGGCGCGTTTAATGGAATGAATAATAGCTAATCTGGGGCGTTTGGGCGGCGTTGAAGCACAGCATACTTAACCGGTTTTTGCAGGCGCATGAGGTTCAGGCGTTCAAGATTGCTCGCGCAGCGGTGGGTAGTCACGATGACGCCCTGGATATAGTGCAAGATACCATGCTTAGTTTGTGCAAAAATTATTCAGCCAAGCCTGAATCCGAGCTGGCGCCATTGTTTTTCCGGATGCTCAATAACCGCATTATGGATCACTTCCGCCAGGTCAAATCCCGCAGCCAATGGCTGCAGGAGGCAGACCCTGCCCGCCCGGAGCCCGATGCACAAGACGGCAGTGCCGCTGAAGGCCTGCGTGCGTTACTGAGCGAAAGGCAGTTAGCGGCGGTATCTGAGGCGCTAGCCCAGTTGCCAGCTAGGCAACAGGAAGCTTTTTTGTGGCGCAGCTGGGAGGGCCAAAGCACCGCTCAAACGGCAGCGCATATGGGCTGCACCGAAGGCAGCGTAAAAACCCACTACTCGAGGGCGCTCACCTCTATGCGCCAGGCGTTATCAGGTTTATGGCCATGACAGACGACAAACTACCAATAGATATTGAAGGCCAGCGCCAACAGCGGGCATTTCAGGCGTTTACCCAAAGCTTGCCCGAGGCCGTTGAGGTAGACGACGCTCTTCGCGCGCGCCTGGCGGCTATGCGGGCTGACGCTCTGGCAAAGGCTACAGGCAATAAGCGGCCTGCCCTATTGCCTTGGGCTGCTGCAGCATCTGTGCTTGTGATGTTGAGCTGGGTAGCCTTTCAGGGCAGCAATACAGCTCCGGCGTTCGAGCCCGAACTGGCGCTGGTTACTGAGCTTGAAAACCCGGATGTTGATATGGAATTAATTGATGACCTGGAATTTTATGAGTGGCTCAGTGAGCTGGAAGGCTAGTTTTGCCCGCCGGATATTTGGGCTTGCGGCTTGTGCTTTGTGGCACAGTGGCGTTGCGGCAAAAGAGCCCATAGACCCGGAGCTATTTAGCTTTTTGGGGGGCTGGGAGGCCAGTGAAGAAGAAGCCTATACCCCGCTTGAATGGCTGGAAATTTTAGATGCTACCGCTTTCGATGATAACCCCGGTGAAATTGAAGACCCGCAGGACAGTGAGCAGCAAACCGACAGTGAGAGGCTTGAGTGATGAATAAACGAAACCCATTCAAATGGCCCGTCACGCTTATTGCCTGGTTTATCTGCAGCTGGTGCACACCCCTGGGCGCGGCAGAGGTTAACTGGCAAAGTTTGAGTGCCGATCAGCAGCAGCTGCTTGGCGCCTATGAGGCGGGCTGGGCGGATTTGCCGGAAGAAAAGCAACGCCAGCTTCTGCGTGGTGTAGAGCGTTACCAGGCTATGTCGCCAGATGAACAGGCACAAGCGAAAGCGCGGCTTAAGCGTTGGCAGCAGTTACCTGAAGCCGAAAAGCTGAGGCTCAAGGAGCGGTTTCAAAAATTCAGGGATTTGCCACCGGAAGAACGCCAGCGGTTAAGGCGCGCCCACCAACGCTTTAAACAGTTGTCGCCCCAGCAGCGTGAGCGTTTAAAGCGGCGTTGGCAGCGCATGAGCCCGGAGCAGCGGCAAAATATGCGCGAGCGTTTAAGGAATATGACTCCCGAACAGCGCGAAGCCTTTAAAGAAAAAATGCAGCAACGCCGCAAACAGTAGCCAAGCAAGTGTGGGTTTAGGCCTCTACATCGATGGCTTTATCGCCCCGGCGACGGTCGTGACCGGTGCGCAACTCAATTAAGGGTCGCCGGTAGGCGCGCCCTCTGCGGCGCTGCTTACGGCGCCGCTCACGGGTAGGAAGGTTTTCCGGTAGCTGCACGGGGCGTTCAACAGGCACCTCTTTCGGCAGGGTTTCGCTGACGGGTGTGACCCTTGTGGTTTCCACGGGCTTGCTGGTAATTCTAATGTCGGACATAGGTTGGGCTCCTGCTGAGCTTATACCCTAAATTGCGCCGCCACCGTTTTCAACTGATCAGCCAAACCTTGCAAAGATGTACTAAGCGCGGCAACTTGCTCGGTGTTTTCTTGCGCAACCTTCGAGGCATCGCGCATTTTAATGACATTGCCCTGAATGCTTTTGGCAAAGGTTTGCTGCTCTTCGGTGGCTGCGGCTATTTGCTGGTTCATATCGGTAATAGATGTCACCTTGCTGGTGATGGCATCCAGGGAGTGGCCTGTGTCGCTGGCTTGATCCACACTGCGTTTGGCCCCTGCTTTGCCGGTTTCCATAACCTGTACCGCTTCACGGGCGGCCGATTGCAGCTGTTCGATGACGGTTTGGATTTCGTGGGTGGATTCCTGTGTGCGTGAGGCCAGCGTTCTTACCTCATCGGCCACCACGGCAAAGCCCCTGCCCTGCTCACCGGCACGAGCGGCTTCAATGGCGGCGTTGAGTGCCAGTAAATTGGTTTGCTCGGCAATGCCTTTGATCACATCCAAAATGCCGGCAACGCTCTCTGTGTCTGCTTCCAGTTTTACAATCACCACGGCTGCGCGCTCAACCTCTGTGGCCAGCCGGTTAATGGTTTGCACTGTGTCGTTCACAATTTTAAGCCCGGCCTGGGCTTCGGTGTCGGCATCGGTGGCGGCTTGCGCTGCGGTGCCTGCATTAGTGGCAACGTTGTTAACGCTGCGCATCATGTCATCCATGGCGTGGGTGACGCGTTCGGAAGATTGAGATTGCTCTGTTGATAAGCGTTCCGACTCATGGGATACGCCGTTTAAGCGCTCGGCCACATCGGTGAGCGGTGCAATAACCTGCATCACCTCGCCAATGGTGTGATGCAGTTTATCTACAAAAGTATTGAACCAACCCACCAGTTCGCCTAGCTCATCGTGCGAGTTTTTACGCAGCCGGCGGGTTAAATCACCCTCGCCCTGGGCGATGTCTTTAAGTGACTTGGTAATCACGTTGACATTACTGGTGATGATCAGCGCAATACTGATTGAAATGGCCAACAATAAAGCAACCATAACCAAGCCCACTATCAGGCCTACCTTTACATTGCTCTGCTCGGTTTCTGTGGCCTGGGCCACGGTATCTTTAAAGCTTGCCTGGCTTTGGTCACGAAATTCTTTGAAAGCGTTGTCTACCCGGTTTAGCGCTTTATTCCGGCGTTCGGCAATAGCGGCCAGTTGGCTGAAATCTACTGTGCCGTCAATCATGCTGGCTGTCAGGCTGTAGGAAATCTCAAGGTAGGCCTCAAGTTCAGATTCCATATCGCCAATCTGGGTTTGCCTGTTTGGCAACAAACCCCGCATGCGATTCATGTTGTCGCCAATGGTTTCACCCATGCGCTTGGCATTTTCCAGCATGTCCATTTCACCGGTGCTGGCTGCGGTGCTCATGGTTTCGTTCATGCGATCGAGGGTGACGATATTGGCCTGTGCCAGCTCCAGTACCGGGAAATACACGTCTTGAATGAGGTTAAGGCGCTCGACGTTTTTGAATCCTGAATTGATGGTAAACATCAAATACAGGGCAAAGCCCGTAATCCCCACCGCCGGGATGAGCAGGATCTTATATTTGATACTGATATGACTAAGCCACTTCATAGCTGCATTTTGCCCTTAGTTCACTGCCTTATAAGCATAGCCAATAACCCCACTGGCGCTACTTGCGATCATCTACGGGGGTTATCGGCTTTTTAGAACAGAGCTTTAACAAAAACCAGGCCAGTGGGGCTTGCCGGCTATAAGGCAGCTAGTTGGGCTGGTACCAGGCCAGGGCCTTCTGAAGCGCCACAACCCCGCCGATGATCAATAAGGTGGGCGCATGGATGCGGGTTTCCTCGGCGAGTGCCGGCAGTGTGGCCAAGGTGCCGGAATGAACCCTTTGGGCCCGTGTTGTGCCTCGCTCTACAAGGGCTGCCGGTGTTGCAGGGCTCTTGCCATGCTTGATGAGTGTGTTGCAGATAGTTTCAAGCCCGTGCAGGCTCATGTAAAACACCAAGGTTTGCCCTTCAGCCACCAATTCTGCCCAGCGAATGTTGGGTTGATTGTCTTTCAGATGGCCGGTAATAAAGCGCACCGATTGCGCGTGATCGCGATGGGTAAGCGGAATACCCGCATAGGCCGCGCAGCCTGAGGCGGCGGTAATGCCTGGCACCACCTCAAATGGCACTTTTTCAGCGGCCAGTAGCTCAATTTCTTCACCGCCGCGCCCGAAGATGAATGGGTCACCCCCTTTCAGGCGCAACACCCGTTTACCCTCTTTTGCGAGATTAACTAATAGCTGATTAATCTGCCCCTGCGGCACGGCGTGTTCTGCGCGTTGCTTGCCCACGTAGATGCGATCTGCATCGCGGCGCACTTTATCCATGATTTCCGGTGACACCAGCCGATCATAAAGCACCACATCGGCCTGCTGCATGAGCTGTAGTGCCCGCAGCGTCAAAAGATCTGGCGCGCCCGGCCCTGCGCCCACCAGGTAGACCTCACCCCTTGGCGCTTCATCTTGCTCGAGCATGGCCAGCGCTTGGCTTTCTGCCTCGGCAACTTGGCCCTTGGCGGCCAAATTCGCCACCGGGCTATCAAGCAGCCGCTCCCAGAAGCTGCGCCTGCGCGGCTCTGGCAATTTGGCTTTTACCCGCTCGCGCAGGCCATCGGCGAAGTTTGCAATGCGCCCAAGGCTTTCAGGTACCAGCGCCTCAATGGTTTGGCGCAATCGCCGCGCCAACACAGGGGCCGCACCGCCACTTGAAATGGCAACCACCAGCGGGCTTCTGTCGATGATTGCGGGCGTGATTACCGAACAGAGGGCGCGCTCATCCACCACGTTTACGGGTAGAAAACGCGCTTTGCAGGCCTGTGAGATTTCGGTGTTGAGGGTGTGATTATCGGTAGCGCTTATTACCAGGCAGACGCCATCAAGATCTGATGGCTGATATTTGCGTGGGTGCCACTGGCCGCCGCCTTCGATAACCAGCGCTTGCAGCTCAGCCACGGCATCCGGTGCCACCAGCTGAATGCGGGCCTGTGCCTTACTCAGCAGGCGCGCCTTTCTAAGCGCAACCTGCCCGCCGCCTACCAGCAGCACAGGTTGCTTGCGCAAATCGAAGAAAAACGGAAAGTAGTCCATTAACCGAGATGGGTTTTGCCGCCCATGTAGGGTTGCAGCACATCGGGTATGGCCACGCTGCCATCGGCTTGCTGATAGTTTTCAAGCACGGCCAGCAATGTGCGGCCAATGGCGAGGCCTGAGCCGTTGAGGGTGTGCAATAGCTCCACTTTGTTGGTTTCAGGGTTGCGGTAGCGCGCCTTCATGCGCCGGGCCTGGAAGTCGCGGAAGTTAGAGCATGAAGAAATTTCGCGGTATTTCTCCTGGCTGGGCAGCCATACCTCAATGTCGTAGGTTTTGGCGGCAGAGAAACCGATGTCGCCACCACACAGCACCACCGTACGGAACGGCAGAGCGAGCTTCTTCAAAATCGCTTCGGCACAGCCCAATAAAGATTCGAGCGCCTCGTCTGATTGATCGGGCCGTACAAATTGCACCAGTTCTACTTTCTCAAACTGGTGTTGGCGAATCATGCCGCGGGTATCGCGCCCGTGGGAGCCGGCCTCACTGCGAAAACACGGTGTGTGGCACACAAGTTTCATGGGCAGCGGGGTTTTGGCGTCAAGAATTTCATCGCGCAAAAGATTGGTTACCGGCACTTCGGCTGTGGGTATCAGGTAAAACTCGCGCTCATCGTTCAGCTTGAACAGGTCTTCTTCAAACTTGGGTAGCTGCCCTGTGCCGTAGAGCGAATCTTTGTTCACAATAAAGGGCACATACACTTCTTCATAGCCGTGCTCGTTTTGGTGCACATCAAGCATGAATTGAATGAGTGCGCGATGAAGGCGTGCGATGTCGCCCCGCATTACCGCAAACCGTGCGCCGGTGATCTTGGCCGCCACTTCGAAATCCAGGCCGCCGTGCTGGGCGCCCAGCTCTACGTGATCTTTCACCTCAAAATCAAACCGCTTGGGCTCGCCCCAGCGCCGGATTTCGACGTTGTCGTCTTCGTTTGCGCCCTCGGGTACATCATCGGCAGGAATGTTCGGCACGCCCGCTAAAAAGGCATCCAGTTCACCCTGCACGCTATTGAGGTTGGCCTCGGCATCGCTCAGTTGTGATTTCAGGTTTTCAACTTCAGCCAGCAGCGGCGCTATGTCTTCACCCTTTGCTTTGGCCTGGCCGATGGATTTTGAGCGGGTGTTGCGCTCTTGCTGCAGGCTCTCTGTGGTAGCCTGAATGCTCCGGCGGCGTTCTTCCAGGGCTTTAATGGCCGCGACATCCAGCGTAAAACCGCGCTTTTTCAGCTTTTCGGCCACTTCTTCTGGGTTGGTTCTAACGTACTTAGAGTCAAGCATGGGGAAATCGGTCTCGTATTACAGGTATTCGCTGGTGATTTTGATGGCAAGAGAAACGGCAATGATACAGCTGGTCACACTCAGGAGTACATAGCCCAGGGCCATGAGGGTGGCGCCGTTTCGCATAAGGCTGAACGCATCCAGTGAGAAGGCCGAAAAGGTGGTAAAAGCGCCGAGGAAGCCCGTCATGAGCAGATGCCGAAGCACCGGGTGGTAGCTGCCGCGTTCAATGAGCCACACATAGGCCACGCCCATGAGTGCCGAGCCCACCAAATTAACCATGAGTGTGGGCAGCGGCACGCGCTGCTCAAACACCGGGTAAAGCCATAGGTTCACCGCGTAGCGTGCCACGGCACCCAAGGCACCACCGGCAGCGATGGCCAGCCAGATCACAGGTCAAGCTCCGGCCAGCGCTTATGGGGGCTTTGCCTGTCGAGTTCGGCAAGCCTTTCAAGCTTTTCAGCGATTTTTATTTCAAGCCCTCGGCTAACCGGCTTGTAATAGCGCCGGCGGCTGATGGCCTCTGGCAGATAATTTTCACCGGCGGCGTAGGCATCTGGTTCATCGTGTGCGTAGCGATATTGCGCACCATAACCTTCGCTTTTCATCAGTTTGGTGGGCGCATTGCGCAGGTGCAGTGGCACATCAAAGCTTGGGTCTGCTTTTACATCGGCCATGGCCTGGTTAAAGGCTTTGTACACGGCGTTACTTTTGGGGGCGGCCGCCAGGTAGGTGAGCGCCTGGGCTATGGCAAGCTCCCCTTCGGGGCTGCCCAGGCGCGATTGGACATCCCATGCAGAGAGGGCGATATCCAGTGCGCGCGGGTCTGCGTTGCCGATATCTTCACTGGCCATGCGCACCACCCGCCGGGCCACATAGAGAGGGTCGCAACCGCCATCAAGCATGCGGGCAAACCAGTAGAGCGCGCCATCTGGATTGGAGCCGCGCACCGATTTATGCATGGCTGAAATCTGGTCGTAAAATTTATCGCCGCCTTTATCAAAGCGACGCACATCACTCTTTAAGACTTCTTCCACAACCGCATCTGAAATAGTTGCACCCTGCGCATGGGTTTCTGCAAGATCTGCCGCAATTTCCAGCAAGTTTAACAGCCGCCTGGCGTCACCATCTGCGGCGTTACACAGCTTGGCTTTAACCTCTTGGGTTAGCTGAAGGTTTAATTTGCCGAGCCCGTTTTCAGCATCAGAGACCGCGCGCTCAACCAGCTGCATCAGTGCTGCGTCATCCAGGCCGCGCAACACATACACGCGGCAGCGCGACAGCAGCGCGTTGTTGAGTTCGAAACTGGGGTTTTCTGTGGTGGCGCCAACAAAAATAAACGTGCCATCTTCTATGTAGGGTAAAAAGGCATCTTGCTGGCTTTTATTGAACCTGTGCACCTCATCGACAAACAGCAAGGCTTTTTGATTGTGGGTTTGGCGGCGCTGCTTGGCTTGTTCAACCACGGCGCGAATGTCTTTCACGCCGGCCATAACAGCAGAGAGCGTGAAGAAACAAGCGTCAACCTGGTTTGCCAGCATGCGTGCAAGGGTTGTTTTGCCCACCCCGGGCGGGCCCCATAAAATCATGGAGTGAATTTGCCCGCCGCTTAAGCACTCTCGCAGGGGTTTACCTTCACCCAGCAGATGCTGTTGGCCTACATAGTCTTCCAGTACTGTTGCTCTTAATCGTGCAGCCAGCGGTTGGTAGCCTTGCGCACTGGCCTCAAAAAGATCGTTAGTCATTCTGAATAATGTCGGTACCGGCCGGTGGTGCAAATTCAAAGTGGCTATCGGGTAGCTCGGTGTTGAGCGCAACTTGGCTAAAACTGAATTTAGTGACGTTGCCGGCCTTATCAAACAGCACCATGGCCACCAGGGTTTCGCCTTTAAAGTGGGCCTCTATACGCTTGAAATCTGCGGTGTTGCTGCGGCTAATTAGCTGGAACGCTGATTGCTGATTGTTGCTTTCAAGTTTGCTGACATCGTATTGGCTTGCAATTTTGGCGCTGTCGCCGCTCAGTAAAACGGCGGGCGTTTGCGCCATTTTTTCACTGATCTTGCTCACGCTTGCCTGCTCAAGGTCGGGATCATAGAGCCATAATTGCTGGCCATTGCTCACAAGGGTTTGCGGGAAAGGTGTTTGCGTGAGCCATTTGAATTTGCCGGGCTTTTTTACGGCAAACTGGCCTTCACTTGCCTGCAAGGCATTGCCTTTGGCATCTTGTAGCGATTGTTCAAAATTGCCCTCGGCGCTACGCATGTTGTTTAACACTTTGGTCAGGTCGTCAACCGGTGCGGCGTGAGTGCAAACGCTTGCCAGCAAGGCGCAGGCCGTTAACAGCTGCCTGGCAAAACAATTCACTGCGTGGGTGGCTTTCATAACGAATACTCTTGAAATTTTAGTGTTTCGGTGGTGCCGGCGCGAGTACTTCACGGTTGCCGTTAGTGCCCATACTGGAAACCACGCCCGCCTCTTCCATGGCTTCAATCAGGCGGGCTGCGCGGTTGTAGCCAATACGCAATTTACGCTGCACCGATGAAATAGAGGCTTTGCGGGTTTCTGTAACGAACGCCAGCGCTTCATCGTAAAGCGGGTCTGACTCGCTATCGCCGCCCTCCTCGCCTTCTGTGGCAAGCCCCGGTACCGGAATGCTATTGGTGCTTTCATCAATGATGTCGTCCAGGTAATTGGGCTTGCCGCGCTTTTTCCAATCGTCTACTACGGCGTGTACTTCGTGATCATCCACAAAGGCGCCGTGTACGCGCACCGGTACAGAAGTGCCGGGCGGCAAGTAGAGCATGTCTCCGTGGCCTAGCAGCTGTTCAGCACCGCCTTGATCCAGAATGGTGCGTGAATCGATTTTCGACGACACCTGAAACGCAATGCGCGTAGGCACGTTTGCCTTAATCAAACCGGTAATTACGTCCACCGAGGGGCGCTGGGTGGCCAGAATCAAATGAATACCCGCAGCCCGTGCTTTTTGGGCAATGCGGGCGATCAATTGTTCAACTTTTTTGCCGACGATCATCATCATGTCGGCGAATTCATCAATCACCACCACAATGGCAGGCAAGGTTTCCAGGTCTGGCGCCTCGGCCACTGATTCACCGGGGGTGAAGTTTTCATCGGCCACAAATAGCGGATCTTTGATGGGCTGGCCGGCCTTAATGGCATCTTCAATTTTGCGATTAAAGCCTGCCAGGTTGCGCACGCCGAGCGCTGCCATCAGTTTGTAGCGGCGCTCCATTTCACCCACACACCAGCGCAGGCCGTTGGCGGCGTCTTTCATATCTGTGATTACCGGCGTGAGCAGGTGCGGAATGTCATCGTAGATTGAAAGCTCAAGCATCTTGGGGTCCACCAAGATCAAGCGCACTTCCTTGGGCGTCGATTTGTACAAAAGGCTCAACAGCATCACATTCACGCCCACGGACTTACCGGAGCCTGTGGTACCGGCAACCAGCAGGTGCGGCATTTTGGCGAGATCTGCAATCACCGGTTCGCCGGCGATGTCGTGCCCCAGAGCCATGGTAAGGGGCGATTTGGCGCGATCGTAAACCGAGGATGCCAAGACTTCGCTCAAGCGCACCATCTCACGGTGCTCGTTCGGGATCTCAATACCCACAACCGATTTGCCTGGAATCACCTCCACTACCCGCACGCTGATTACCGCCAGCGAACGCGCCAAATCCTTGGCAAGGTTGGTAATGCGCGACACCTTTACACCCGGTGCCGGCTGTATTTCAAAGCGGGTGACCACGGGCCCTGGCAATACGGAAACCACTTCGGCGCTGATGTTGAAATCCGCAAGCTTGAGTTCCAATAGCTTGGAGAGCGCCTCCAGGTTTTCTTTGCTGTAGCCTTTACCGCGATTGTCGTCGGCAGGTTCCAGCAGGCTGATTTTAGGCAGCTCGCCATCTACGGTGGTGTCCACAAACAGGGATGTCTGTTTTTCCTTTTCAACTCTCGGGCTGGGCGCTTTTTTCTTGACGGGCGACTCAATAAGAATGGGCTCGCGCTTTTCCTGCTTTTCTACCTGCGCTGCAATCGCCTTGCGGCGGGCCTTTTGTGAGGCCTGTGCCTGGGCGGTTTCCCGGCGCTGCTGGCGACGCTGAGCCCATTTGGCGCGCGCCCATTCCAGTACAGCCAGGGTAATGCGGCCGGTGTTATCCATCAGCCGGATCCAGCTGAGATCGGCAAACACCGTTAAGCCAAACAACAGGCTGGCCAATAAAATCATGGAGGCGCCCACGAAGCTGAAGGCGCCATCGAGCGCTGCAGAAACCGATGCGCCTAGCAGCCCACCCTCAGAGAAAGGCAGGTTTGCCTCGCCCGTTTGGTGCAGTGCGATGAGCCCTGTGCCGCCAATCATCAGTAACACCAGGCCCATGAGCCTCAGGCTGAGCAGCAGGCCATCGAAGCCGCGGTTGGATTTGCGATCCCGAAAGATCAGCCAGGCGCGCCAGCCCAATAGCCACGGGAACAGGTAGGCCATATAGCCGAATAACGACATAAACACATCGGCAAGCCAGGCGCCAAAAGGCCCGCCGGCATTGCTCACCACGCGGTTCAAGCCAGTGCTAGACCAGCCCGGATCTACCGGATCGTAGGTGGCCAAAATCAGCGTTAAAAAAGCACAGACTACCAACAGCCCGATAAGCGTACCTTCGGTGACGGCACGGCCTACCACCTTGGTGGCGCTCGCGGTTTGGGTTTGTTCCAAGGACTTCAATCGCTCACCCTTTTTCAACAAGCTTTGTTTGTGCACTTGCACGCAAAGCAACTAATAACTTAATAATCAATATGTTATACGCTTTTCTTAAAGTAAACAAAAGCGATAAATACCCGCTATAGCTAACTGTTATCCGATAGATTAAGCGATACAATTTGCCAAATTTGATGCTGTCCCTAGAATTTGGGCCAGCTTGCCCCCATTGATGGGGCATCACCTAACACAACCTATAGAATCAGGACGACCCTATGAGCGACATCAAGCACCATCGCCTCATCATTCTGGGCTCAGGCCCGGCCGGTTACACCGCCGCAATTTACGCGGCACGCGCCAACCTGAAGCCCGTGGTAATTACTGGCATGCAACAAGGCGGCCAGCTTACCACAACCACTGAGGTGGAGAATTGGCCTGGTGGTGTACACGACCTGCAAGGCCCTGATCTGATGGTGCAGATGCAACAGCATGCCGAGCGCTTCGACACCGAAATTTTGTTTGATCATATCGATTCGGTTGATTTAAACCAGCGGCCGTTCATTTTGAAAGGCTCCAGCACTTACAGCTGTGATGCGCTCATCATTTGTACCGGTGCCAGCGCCCAGTACCTTGGCCTGCCCTCTGAAGAGGCCTTTATGGGCCGTGGCGTATCTGCTTGTGCTACCTGTGATGGCTTCTTCTACCGCGATCAAAAAGTGGTGGTGGTAGGCGGCGGCAACACCGCTGTTGAAGAGGCGCTTTACCTCTCTAATATTGCCTCTGAGGTAATTCTGGTACACCGCCGCGACAGCTTGCGCTCTGAGAAAATTCTGCAAGACAAGCTGTTTGAGAAGGCGAAAAACGGCAATGTGACACTCATGTGGAACCACACATTGGATGAAGTGCTGGGCGACGACTCAGGTGTAACGGGCATCCGCGTTAAAAGTACCCAAGACGGCAGCACCCAGGAGCTGGATGTTCAGGGCGTATTTATTGCCATTGGCCACAAGCCCAATACCGACATCTTCCAGGGCCAGCTGGAAATGAAAGATGGCTATATTGTGGTGCAATCTGGCTTGAACGGTGGCGCTACCCACACCTCGGTAGAGGGTGTTTACGCTGCGGGCGATGTGTCTGACCACATTTACCGCCAGGCGATTACCTCGGCAGGCTCAGGCTGTATGGCGGCGCTCGATGCAGAAAAATACCTGGATGATTTAGCCTAAATTGCCCTCGGGGGTTAAGCTGATAACCTGCGCTACATAAAGGAGTTGTCGCTTGATCCCCTGGCTGCCCCCTGATACACCCCGATTTCCGCCCACCCATACTGCATTAAAAGACCCAAACGGACTCCTGGCCGCCGGTGGCGCCCTTACCCCTGCCTGGCTTTTGCTGGCCTACCGCCATGGCATATTCCCTTGGTTTGATGAAGAAGACGTCATACTCTGGTGGTCGCCGGCGCCGCGCATGGTGTTGTTGCCCGCCCGCGTTCACATATCGCGCAGCCTGCGCAAAGCCATGCGTAAAGATGCCTTTGAGGTGCGCTTTGATACTGCATTCAAAGAGGTGATAGGCCATTGTGCGAGCTTGCGCAAAGCCTCCGGCACCTGGATTTTGCCTTCTATGCAGCAGGCCTACTGCACGCTGCACGCCTTAGGTTATGCCCACAGCGTTGAGATCTGGTTGGCAGGCGAGCTGGTGGGCGGCCTGTATGGCGTGTGCATCGGGGGCCAGTTTTTTGGTGAGTCCATGTTCTCTTTACACCCCAACGCCTCAAAGGTGGCCCTTGTGGCACTGGCACGCCACGCAGAGGCCTGGGGCATACAGGCAATAGACTGCCAAATGCACACCGATCACCTGGCCTCTATGGGGGCCGAGCTCTATGACCGCCAGGCCTTTGAAGCTATGCTAAAAGCATGCGATCTTGATACCAAGGCCGATTGGCGCCTGCGCCCGGAACTCATGCATGTCTAGCTCTATTAACCTCAAGCTGTTTTCGACCCACCCTCATCCCTGTAGCTATTTGGATGATCAAGAGGCCACAACGGTATTTGTAGACCCTGAGGCCCCTATGACCCCGGCGCTCTACAGTCGCCTTTCAGATTTGGGGTTCCGGCGTTCAGGCCAACATGTGTACCGGCCACAGTGTGCCGAATGCAGTGCTTGCTTGCCGGTTCGTGTACGCCTGCAGGACTTCAAACCCAATCGTACCCAGAAACGAACCCTCAAGCGCAACAGAGACCTGCAGCTTGAACTGGTAGATTCCATAGATACCGATGAGTGTTACGCCCTCTATGCGCGCTATATTGCCGAGCGCCATCAGGATGGCGATATGTACCCGCCCAGCCGCTCGCAATACCAAGGCTTTTTAACCACTGAATGGGGTATTACGCGCTTTTTGGTGGCGCGCGCCGACGGCAAGCTTGTGGGGGTTGCCGTTTGCGATCAACTGGAACAGGGGTTATCTGCGGTTTATACCTTTTTCGACCCGGCCTTAAGCGCCCGCAGCCTGGGTAGCTGGTTCATTTTGCAGCAAATTCATTGGGCGAACCGGCTTGGCCTGCCCTACCTCTACCTGGGTTATTGGATTCGGGATTGCCAAAAAATGAACTATAAAACCCAATATCAACCGCTGGAATGCTTTAGAGCCGGCTTTTGGGCGCGATTATCGGCAAATTAATGGCCACTGTCCTTGGCGATCGCGGTGAATTAGTGCACAATTGCCGCCTTCTCGAAATTGGCCCATTTTCCGGCCAACGTATGCATCAAAGAGGACATTGCCGGATGGCACGCGAAGATCATATTGAAATGGAAGGTGAAGTGGTAGATACACTGCCAAACACCACCTTTAAAGTTAAGTTAGAAAACGGTCATGTGGTAATTGCACACATTTCAGGCAAGATGCGTAAAAACTATATCCGCATCTTAACCGGCGACAAAGTAAAGGTTGAGCTTACCCCTTACGATTTGTCCAAGGGCCGCATTACCTACCGCGCACGTTAATAAATTTACCGCCTTCAAGGCCGCTTGCGTAGAGCGCGTAAGCTAGGCCTACAGGCAATAAAAAAGGCAGCCCAGCTGCCTTTTTTATTGCCTGTAGGATCTGCACTAACTCATGGCGGGTTCTTTTTCACTTTCGGTGTTTACCACCAATTGCCCGCCCTCTTCATCTACAGTCACAAGGCCGCCCGACTCTGCCAGCTCGCCAAACAAGACCATTTCTGCCAAGGGCTTCTTGATCTTCTCTTGAATCAAACGGGCCATGGGGCGCGCGCCCATTTTTTCATCGTAACCGTTTACTGCCAGCCACTCACGGGCGGCCTCGGTTACATTGAGCTGTACGTGTTTATCATCCAGCTGCACCTGTAATTCAACCAGGAACTTATCCACCACAGTTTTGATGACATTCAGCGTGAGCGGCGCAAATTGCACTATGGCATCGAGTCTGTTTCTGAACTCCGGCGTGAAAGACTTCTTAATTTCTTCCATGCCATCGGTACTGTTGTCTTGATCGGTAAAGCCCATTGAGCGCTTGCTGAGCACATGTGCACCGGCGTTGGTGGTCATCACCAAAATCACGTTGCGGAAATCGGCTTTGCGGCCGTTGTTGTCGGTGAGGGTACCGTGGTCCATCACCTGCAGTAACAGGTTGAAAACCTCAGGGTGCGCCTTTTCAATTTCATCCAACAGCACCACGCTGTGCGGGTGCTTGGTTACAGCATCGGTCAGCAGGCCACCTTGATCAAAGCCCACGTAGCCGGGTGGCGCACCAATCAGGCGCGATACCGTGTGCCGCTCCATGTATTCAGACATATCAAAGCGCAGCAGTTCTATGCCCATAATTTTGGAAAGCTGGCGGCAAATTTCGGTTTTGCCGACACCCGTTGGCCCGGCTAACAAGAAAGACCCGATGGGCTTGTCGCCAGAGCCAAGCCCTGCACGGGCAAGCTTAATGGAGGTGGCAATGGTAGCCACAGCTTCATCTTGGCCGAACACCACCATTTGCAGCTGTTCTTCCAGCGTGCGCAGCTGCTCTTTGTCGTTGCTGGATACACTTTTGGTTGGGATACGTGCAATTTTTGCCACCATGGCTTCAATGTCGGCCACGCCAATTTGCTTTTTGCGTTTATTGGCAGGTTGCAATTGCTGGAAGGCACCGGCCTCGTCGATGACATCAATGGCCTTGTCGGGCATGAAGCGATCGTTAATGTATTTGCCTGCAAGCTCGGCGGCTGCGCGCAATGCGGTATCGGTGTATTTCAGGCCGTGGTGCTCTTCAAACCGGCTCTTAAGCCCCTTCAATATGAGGTAGGTATCTTCAACCGAAGGCTCGTTCACGTCGATCTTTTGGAAGCGGCGTGAGAGCGCGCGATCTTTTTCAAAGATGCCGCGGTATTCCTGGAAAGTAGTGGAGCCAATGCAACGCATTTCACCGGAGGTAAGCAATGGCTTTAACAGATTAGAGGCATCCATCACGCCACCGGAGGCCGCGCCTGCACCAATAATTGTGTGGATTTCATCGATGAACAGCACGGCGTTTTCTTGTTTGCGAAGATCGGCCAGTAAGCCCTTAAAACGCTTCTCGAAGTCGCCGCGGTATTTTGTACCTGCCAAGAGCGACCCCAGATCAAGTGAATAAACTACCGAGTCGAGCAGTGTTTCGGGCACTTCACCGTCTACAATTTTCTTCGCCAAACCTTCTGCTATGGCGGTTTTACCCACGCCAGACTCGCCCACCAGTAGCGGGTTGTTTTTCCGCCGCCTGGCAAGTACCTGGGCCACCCGCTCTACTTCGTCGTCGCGGCCTACCAATGGGTCGATTTTACCGGTGGCAGCCAGCTCGTTTAAGTTAGTGGTAAAGCTGTCTAGCGGGCTTTGCTGGGCGCCGGATTCTGCCACTGCCTCTTCGTCTACAGCATCTGGGCTCTGCTCGGGCGCAGCATGGCCAGAGTGGCCAGAAACTTTTGAAATGCCGTGGGTGATGAAGTTCACCACATCAATGCGGGCAATAGATTGCTGCTTGAGGTAGTAAACCGCCTGGCTTTCCTGCTCGCTAAAAATGGCCACAAGCACATTGGCGCCGGTGACTTCTTTTTTACCGGAAGACTGAACGTGAAACACCGCGCGCTGCAACACCCGCTGGAAGCCGAGCGTGGGCTGGGTTTCCCGCTCAGAATCATTCTCGGGAATTAACGGGGTTGTGGAGTCTACAAACTCAATGAGTTCTTTTCTAAGTTTGTTGATATCTGCGCCACAGGCTCTGAGTACGGTGGCGGCAGATTCATTATCCAGCAGTGCAAGTAACAAGTGCTCTACCGTCATGAATTCATGGCGCTTTGCCCTGGCCCCTTTGAAGGCCAGGTTCAAGGTAACTTCTAAGTCTTTGCTTAACATCTTTAGTAAACCTCTAAGCTTCGTCACCTTCACCAGCGGCTTCAATTTCACACAGAAGCGGGTGCTGGTTCTCGCGTGCATACTGGTTAACCTGCGCGGCTTTCGTTTCCGCTATGTCCCGGGTATACACTCCACATACGCCTTTACCCTGCGTATGGACTTGCAACATGACTTTAACGGCCTTCTCCCTGTTCATGGAGAAGAAGCTTTCCAGCACCTCAACCACAAAATCCATTGGCGTATAGTCATCGTTCATTAAAACTACCTTGTACATCGACGGGCGCTTTAATGTGGGCTTGGCCTCTTGTACGGCTACCCCCCGGTCGTGACCAACGTCGTCTTCACCTTCATCGCCATGACTACTTAATGTTAGTTGAAGAAATTTAAGATTTCCCATGTTGGTCCACTGTGAGTTGCTAATTTTGACAGCGCCATTTTACCTAAGTTCGCCAGGATTACCCGGTAACTAGCCCTATCCCTTGACAGATGCGTCCCAGTTGGTTAAAAGATGACTTATCCAGTTACTTTTTAACCACATTTGTCGGTACCTTTAACACATATGGGTACCGATTCCGCCCCTCACAAGGGCCGGCTGTTGTTTTTAGAAGGTTGTGCTTTTATAAAAACTATAAAAACACGTTTCAAATCAAGGCAATAGAAGGATTTACCTATGCCTACAGGTACAGTTAAGTGGTTTAACAACGCTAAGGGCTACGGCTTTATACTGCCAGATAGCGGTGGTGAAGATCTATTTGCTCACTACTCTGCTATTCAGATGGACGGCTACCGTACGCTCAAAGCCGGCCAGCAGGTCACCTTTGATGTTGTTGAAGGCGATAAAGGCTTGCACGCCACCAATATTCAAGCCAGTGATGCAGAGCAGCCTGCGGCGCCCGAAGTACAGCGCCCGCACCTGAAAGCTGTAGCTAACTAGCACCTTAACGCCCTCTACCTTTTTTGTGAATTCAACAAAAAAGCCCCGAACTCGGGGCTTTTTTGGCATCTAAATCAACATATTCTCTAATTCAGCTGATTTTCTTGATAATTGCATCCCCAAACGCCGAGCACGACAACAGCGTTGCATCATCCATAAGCCGCTCAAAATCATAGGTGACTGTTTTATCGGCAATGGCACCTTCCACACCTTCAATAATGAGATCTGCAGCTTCTCGCCAACCTAAATGCCGTAGCATCATTTCAGCCGAAAGAATCAGTGAGCCGGGGTTTACCTTATCTTGGCCGGCATACTTTGGGGCTGTGCCGTGGGTTGCCTCAAACAAGGCCACGGCATCTGAATTGTTGGCGCCAGGGGCGATGCCTATGCCACCTACTTGTGCCGCCAGGGCGTCAGAGAGGTAATCGCCATTGAGGTTAAGGGTGGCGATAACATCGTATTCCGCCGGGCGCAGCAGAATCTGTTGCAACATGGCATCGGCAATCACGTCTTTAATGACTATTTGCTTACCGGTTTTGGGGTTGCTAAAGGCGTGCCATGGGCCGCCATCAAGGGGTTTGGCACCAAATTCATCGCGCGCCAGCTCGTAACCCCAGTCGCAGAAGGCACCCTCGGTGAATTTCATGATATTGCCTTTGTGAACCAGGGTCACCGAGGGCAAGTCCTGATCTACGGCGTATTGAATGGCCTTGCGTACCAATCGCTTGGTGCCTTCACTGGATACGGGCTTAATACCAATGCCCACATTTTCCGGAAACCGGATCTTGGTCACGCCCATTTCCTTTTGCAGGAAATCCACCACCTTCTGGGCTTCGGGCGTTCCCGCCTTCCATTCAATGCCGGCGTAAATATCTTCCGAGTTTTCACGGAAAATCACCATGTCTACTTTGCCGGGCTCTTTTACGGGCGATGGCACCCCTTTGAACCACCGTACCGGGCGCTGGCAGACGTAGAGGTCCATCTCTTGGCGCAGGGCGACGTTTAGTGATCTGAAGCCACCGCCTACGGGCGTGGTGAGCGGCCCTTTAATGGCCACAACATATTCGCGAATGGCATCGAGGGTTTCAGCGGGAAACCAGTCGCCGGAGTATTTTTCTGCGGCCTTCTCACCGCAGTAAACCTCCATCCAGGCAATGGATTTTTTGCCACCATAGGCTTTTTTAACGGCTGCATCGGTGACTTTGCGCATCACGGGGGTAATATCTACGCCTATGCCGTCGCCTTCTATAAATGGAATAATTGGCCGGTCTGGTACGGTGAGTGAGAAATCCTTGTTGACGGTGATTTTTTCACCATCGCCCGGTACTTGGATGTGCTGATAACCCATTGCTTGCTCCCTCATTAATGAATTTTCGTGGGCAAATGCCGCAAAGAACGCAGCGCCCGAAAGGCTGGCCCAGCTGCGATGCTTGCCGCCGGTAGTGCCATGCATGATAGCATGCCCCACTGCGACCATGATTTTCGTTAGTTAGTTCCATCATCACTCAAATCAATGAACGGCGCGCTTTTAGTGCTGTTTTTATAGACTTATCTATACCCAGAGGCACCGTGGCAACCCTCGTTTTATTAAATAAGCCCTTCAATGTTTTAAGCCAGTTTACCGATGATCAGGGCCGGACCACGCTTGCGGATTTAGTTCATACCAAGGGTGTTTACCCTGCAGGCAGGCTCGACTACGACTCCGAGGGCCTGCTTCTACTCACCGCAGACGGCGAGCTTCAGCACCGTATTGCAAGCCCTACCCACAAACTGCCTAAAACCTATTGGGTGCTGGTGGAGGGCGAGCCTGCTCCGCAGGCCCTGCAGCTGCTCCAGCGGGGAGTTACCTTAAACGATGGCCCCTGCCGGCCCGCTAAAGTCAAAACCATTGCCCCGCCAAGGCTCTGGGCCCGTAACCCGCCCGTGCGGGTGCGCAAAAACATCAAAGATACCTGGCTTGAAATCACCATTACCGAAGGCCGCAACCGGCAGGTGCGCCGAATGACCGCCGCCATTGGCCATCCAACGCTCAGGCTCATTCGCGTGGCTATCGGGCCCTGGAAACTGGGCACACTGGTGCCTGGGGAGTCGCGCAAAGAACAAGTTCACTTGCCCTCTTCGGGTTCGCCCAGGGCCAAAACGGGCTCAAATAATGAGCAAGCGGGCGCAGGTGGCCCGCCTAAAAACGCGCGCAGACCCAAAGCAGGCCCTAAGAAGCCGCACACTAGCCGCCAGCGGGCGCCACGATGAGTAGCGCCTTTGCACCCCATGTCACGGTGGCAACCATTGTTTGCCGTGTGGTCGATGGCGCTACCGAGTTTTTGTGCGTAAAAGAACATACGCCGCAAGGAATTCGCATTAACCAGCCTGCCGGTCACTGGGAGCCGGGTGAAAGCCTGGTGGAGGCCGCAGTGCGCGAAACCCGTGAGGAAACCGGTTGGGCCGTTGAGATCACAGGTTTTGTGAGTGTTACAAGCTTGCTGGCCGCCAATGGCGAGACCTACCTGCGATTTACCTTTGCCGCAAAAGCGTTGGGCCCTATTGAAGGTGCTCTGCTCGACCCGGAGATCATAGAGCCCTTGTGGTTGACCCAAGCACAACTAGATCGCCAAAAGAGCCTTTGGCGCAGCCCCTTGGTAGGTGATGTGATCGCCCAGTACCAAAGGCTTGGCGAGCAGCCTCTGGAGCTTGTTACCCATGGGCGGTAGAATCGCCGGCCCAGTACTAGAGGTATCCCCATGAGTATTCAACCCACCCCTCCAGCCAAAGTGATTGTCGGCATGTCTGGCGGCGTAGATTCGTCTGTGTCTGCGCTGCTGCTTATGGAGCAAGGCTATCAGGTTGAGGGCTTGTTCATGAAAAACTGGGATGAAGACGACGGCACCGAGTATTGCACCGCCAAAGACGATTTAGCCGATGCCGAAGCCGTGTGTAAGAAGCTTGGTATCGTGCTGCACACAGCCAATTTTGCCGCCGAGTACTGGGATAACGTTTTCGAGCATTTTTTGCAGGAATACAAGGCCGGGCGAACCCCTAACCCCGACATCCTCTGTAACCGCGAAATCAAATTCAAAGTGTTTCTGGAATATGCAGAGGCACTGGGCGCAGACTATATTGCCACCGGCCACTATGTGCGCCGGGCAGACGTTAATGGCCACACCCTGCTGAAAAAGGGCGTTGATGGCAACAAAGACCAAAGCTACTTCCTGCACGCAGTGGGTGAGGCAGAGTTCGCCAAAAGCCTGTTCCCCGTGGGTGAGCTGGAAAAACCCCAGGTGCGCAAGCTGGCCGAGCAGCACAACCTCGTAACCCATAACAAAAAAGATTCCACCGGCATTTGTTTTATTGGCGAGCGCCGGTTTAAAGATTTCCTGGAACAGTATTTACCGGCCCAGCCCGGCCCCATGGAAACCATGGACGGCCAGCGCATTGGCCAGCACCACGGCTTGATGTATTACACGCTGGGCCAGCGCCAGGGCCTTGGCATTGGTGGTGTAAAGGGGTTTCCCGAGGAGCCCTGGTTTGTAGTGGCTAAAGATCTTGCCAACAACACCTTAAAAGTAGCCCAGGGCACAGATCACGACGCGCTCTATACCGATACCCTAACAGCGAGCGAGCCTCACTGGATAAACGCAGCCCCGGCCCTGCCCTTACGGTGCTACGCCAAAACCCGGTATCGCCAGCCGGATCAGGCTTGCGAAATTACCGCAGGCCCCAATGGTGGCTTGAAGGTCGCGTTTGATCAGCCTCAACGAGCGGTAACTCCCGGCCAATACGCGGTGTTTTATCTGGGCGACGTGTGTTTAGGCGGCGCGGTAATTGATGCAAGTTTTAACGAAAAAGCGCAGTAATAGATGAACAAAACCGATGTACAAGCGCTCGCACTGGCGGGCATTTTTGAAGCCACAACCCAAGTAGAGCGCCTGGCTACCAGTGGCATGAAAAATAAAGACAGCTTTCAAAACCTGATTAACAGCCTTTTTGTACAAACGCCGCAGCAACCGGAAGATGTGTATCAGGCACCACTGGAATCCGGCCTGGAAGCGTTAATCCAGTTTCTTCAAAAAGGTAAGCAGAAAGGCAGTTTTGTAGACCGCTACGTTCACGGGCTGCTCTATTTACAAAAAAAGCTCACCAAGCACCCCGCCATGCTTGAGACCATTGGCACCCGAATTGGCCAGGCCCGGCATCAGCTCGAGCATTTTGGTGCAGATCACGAGAACCTGGTGGCCAACCTGGCCTCTATTTACACAGAGACACTCAGTACCTTCCGGTTTCGCATTCAGGTGATGGGTGAAATGACCTACCTGCAACAATCGCGCATTGCCGATCAAATACGCTGCCTGCTGCTGGCGGGCATTCGCAGCGCGACCCTCTGGCGCCAAATGGGCGGTTCACGTTGGCAACTTGTGCTACAGCGCCGCAGATTACTTGAGTCTGCAGAGCGCCAGCTGTATGAGCTGCGCAAAAAATCGACACATTAAGCCCTGAACAAGCTGCCTTTAACGGCCAATTCGGGTAAGATGCCGCCCCTGAATTTGACCTTGATTATCGGGAGCTCCCCCATGGAATTGTCTGCCCTGACGGCTGTATCGCCCATTGATGGCCGCTACGGAAGCAAAACTACTGATTACCGTGCAATTTTTAGTGAATTCGGCCTCATTAAATGCCGTGTAGAGGTGGAAATACGCTGGCTGCAACAGTTGGCGCGCCACGCAGATATCCCGGAAGTGCCCGCCTTCTCCGCCGAGACCAACGCCCTGCTCGACGCCATTGTGGCCGATTTTTCAGTGGCCGATGCCGAGCGCGTAAAAGCCATTGAAGCTACAACCAATCACGACGTAAAAGCCGTTGAATACTTTATTAAAGAGCGCTTTGGCGACAACGAAGAACTGGCAAAGGTTAAAGAGTTTGTGCATTTTGCGTGCACTTCGGAAGACATCAACAACCTGTCTCACGGCTTGATGCTAAATCGCGGGCGCAGCATTTTGAGTGCCCAAATGCAGCAGCTAATCGATGCTATTGCAAAGCTTGCCCACGAGTTCGCCGCCGACCCAATGCTCTCCCGCACGCACGGGCAAACTGCATCTCCCACTACCGTGGGCAAAGAAATGGCAAACGTGGTTGCGCGCCTGCGCCGCCAGTTAAACAGCATTGAGCGCGTTGAAATGCTTGGCAAGATCAACGGCGCTGTGGGGAACTACAATGCGCACCTTTCTGCCTACCCGGACATTGATTGGGCCGCCAACGCGAAAACCTTTGTTGAAAGCCTGGGGCTCACCTTCAACCCTTACACCACACAAATTGAGCCGCACGATTACATTGCCGAACTGTTCGATGCCATTGCGCGCTTTAACACCATTGTTATCGATTTCGATCGCGATGTTTGGGGCTATATTTCACTTGGCTACTTCAAACAAAAAACCGTTGCCGGTGAAGTGGGCTCATCCACCATGCCGCACAAAGTAAACCCAATTGATTTTGAAAACTCAGAAGGTAACTTGGGCATTGCCAACGCGGTATTTAATCACTTGTCTGCCAAGCTCCCCATTTCACGCTGGCAGCGTGATTTAACGGATTCAACGGTACTGCGCAACATGGGTGTCGGATTTGGTTACTGCGCCATTGCCTTTGCTTCGTCACTTAAGGGCATTAGCAAGCTTGAGATTAATCGCGCACGCCTGCAGGAAGATTTGGATAACGCCTGGGAAGTATTGGCAGAACCCATTCAAACCATTATGCGTCGCTACGATGTGCCAGAGCCCTATGAAAAACTCAAGGCGCTCACGCGTGGCCAAACCATCAATCAGAAAGTGCTGATGGACTTCGTAGAAACCCTTGAAATACCGGAGTCTGCCAAAGAAACCATTCGCGCACTGACACCACACAACTACATTGGCAACGCAACAGAACAAGCCAAAGACCTCTAAAAATACGGCAGCTTAGGCTGCCGTTTTACTTTTTAAACGAGAATACTATGCCTACCCTGCCAAGCCTCGGCGAGCTATCGCTGGATACATTTCTATCTGATTACTGGCAAAAAAAACCCGTGGTGCTGCGCGGGGTATTTCCCGATTGGCAATGCCCATTAACGCCCGATGAATTGGCGGGCCTTGCCATGGAAGAAGAGGTAGAGTCGCGTTTGGTGCTTGAGCGGGATCAAGGCAAACCCTGGCAGCTGAAAGCCGGCCCATTTTCTGATGAAGATTTTGACCAGCTACCTGAAAACGGCTGGAGCCTGCTTGTGCAGGCGGTAGATCATTGGGTACCAGAGGCTACGGCGCTGCTAGATCAATTCCGGTTTATTCCCAACTGGCGACTGGACGACCTGATGGTAAGTTACGCCCCAGACGGTGCATCTGTTGGGCCACACTTTGATTTCTACGACGTATTTCTGGTTCAAGGGCTGGGTAAAAGGCATTGGCAGCTTGGGCCAAAGTGCAATGCCCAAAGCGCCCGTGTGAAAGATACGCCGTTAAACATACTGGCAGATTTCAAAGCCGATGCGGAATATATTCTGGAGCCAGGCGATGTACTCTATGTGCCACCGCAGTTTGCGCACTGGGGCGTTGCACAAGGCGATTGCATGACCTATTCCGTGGGTTTTCGGGCACCCTCGCACGCGGAAATTCTGGATGACTATGTAGCCGAGCTTTGCAGCCGTTTGCCCGAGCATCTGCGTTATCAAGACCCGGCGACTGCGCCCACCCAAACTCCCGGCCTGCTGGGTAACGATGCCCTGAGTGCCTTACAAGCTCTTTTGACCGAGCAGATTAATCAGCCACAACAGCTGGCGCAATGGTTTGGCAAGTACATGACCGAACCCAAGTACCTGCCCGATCAAGGTACGGAAACGGCACCGGATCAAGAGGCACTTAGCCAGGCCGCGGCCGAACTGCAAGAGCACGATGGCCCGCTGTTTCAGGCGCCAGATGCGCGATTTGCCTATTTTGAAAGCCAGCTGTTTGCCAATGGCGAACGCTATGAGTGCGATGCTGAAACTGCCGCCCTGCTCGCCAATACCCGATGCATTTCTGGCTGGCAAGCTCAGGTAACACAGCCGGGTGTTGCCGCCTTGCTAAGCCAACTGGTTGCCCGAGACCTGCTGTGGTTTGAAGATCCAACTGCCCCTGAAGGTGAAGACGAATAAGGGGCTAACCCTTTTCGGCTTTCGCCCAGCCATCCCCCCGCAGTGCGCGTGTCGCGCGGGGGGATGTGCAGCCTGCCTCTCGGTAGTTCAGCCTCTAATTTACAGTTTTGCCCAGGTTCGCGCCTTAAAATCCGGCCACAAGCGGCAACTGTTAAGGGTGGCGCCGTAGCACGCTTGGCTACTGGCTACTGGCTACTGGCTACTGGCTACTGGCTACTGGCTATAAGGGGCCAGTGGCTGCAAACCCCAATGGCTCACAGCGCGCAGCGGTTTGGCTTTTACGTGTAAGCTTCTTACCGTTACACCCTTCCTGGCTTCTACAAAGGCGCTGATCTTCTATGGTATGGTAAGAATTGTACCGAGGCTGCGATTGCACTTTGCACCAAACGCCGGTTACTCACGCCCTGCTAACTTTCAGCCCAATGGGAGCAGCTATGAGCCAAGACCTAAAGCCCTCCGAACTCGGTGAGTTCGACATACAAGGGGCGAGCGCTGCAGACACCACCCCTTCGCTTATTATTCTCTCTGAACTTGAAGGCTTTCGGGCCTTTGCCACCGAGCTTGCTTCACAATCGCGCAAGCAGCTGCGTATATATAGCCAGCAGCTCAACCCTCTCATTTTTGCCGAAGAGGCTTTTGTATCTGCCTGCTCAGCCTGTGCACGAAACAACCCAAGGGCAAAAATTGAAATATTGGTAAGCCTGCCGCAGGCGCTTATTGAACAGCCCCACCCGCTGGTTCGTCTGCAGCAACGGCTTTCAGATAAAATTAAACTGCGCGCGCTCCCCAGAGATTTCGACCCGGAAAACATTCATAAGCTTGAGCGTGAATACCTGCTAGGCGACGACGATAAAATATTACTGCAGCACGATAGCGCGCAACTCGATGGCTTTGTAAACTTTGATGACAGGCCCAATAACCGT
The DNA here is from genome assembly GCF_024138675.1 of Simiduia sp. 21SJ11W-1. NCBI lineage: Bacteria > Pseudomonadati > Pseudomonadota > Gammaproteobacteria > Cellvibrionales > Cellvibrionaceae > Simiduia > Simiduia sp. 21SJ11W-1. The sequence goes on from NZ_CP090959.1 coordinate 1,962,491, forward strand.
GATTTCCAGAAGAAGTTCGACTACCTTTGGGGCCATGGTGAAGCCATTGGCCCACTGCAGCGACTAGGGATATAACATGAGACTGTTTCTGATTCTGGCATCTTTGCTGTTAGCGTCTGGGCTTGCCCCCGCGGTGGCCGAAGCCGATTCCCGCATGATTATTTACACACTGCCCGTTAAGCACCGCACGCCTGAATCTATTGTGGCGGCCATTGAGCCCATGCTCGCCCCAGGTGGCAGCCTCTCAAGCTCCGGCAACAAGCTTATTATCAAAACCACGTCACAAAATTTTCAAGAGCTTAACTTGCTCATTGATGAGCTTGATACACCCACGGCACAGCTTTTGGTGAGCGTGCGCCAAGAGGGAGTTAATAACAGCCAGCAAGCAGGTGTTGGCGTGACAGGTGGTATTAAGCGTGGGACCATTTTACTAAATGGTGAGCCCGCTCAACAAAAGCAGCCGCAAGAGCAATATGACCGCAAGACTCATGTGACAGTAACCCGCAATAGCGGGTGGGGTAACAAAACCAGCAGTTACCAGTTGCGCGCACAAGAAGGCGAGCCTGTATTTATTCAAACGGGGCAGCAAATACCCATCCAAACCCGTTACGGCATTGTGGGTGGCAGCACCACTGAGTATCACGCGGTAAACAGTGGCATCAGTTTTGTGGCCAGGCTTGCCGGTGATGGTGTGATTCTTGATATTACCCAGCAGCAACAAACACCTGTTGAAGGTAATCGCATTGAAACCCAGTCGCTCAGAACGCAAGTGAGCGGCCGTCTTGGTGAATGGATTTCACTGGGTGGCACGCAATCGCTCAATGGCTCACGGGAACGGGAGCTTACCCGCTACCGCTCAACACAGGGGCAAAACGACAGTAATATTTACGTTAAGATTGATCGCTACTGAAGCAATAGCGCTAAATTTAACGTAAAAATACGCCCTCTTGTGAGGGCGTTTTAATTTAAGCTTGCTTGAGTTTTCTACGGTAGTTGTGCAACAAAGGTTCAGTGTAGCCGTTTGGCTGCTCTTTGCCTTTGAACACCAAATCTAGCGCAGCCTGATAGGCAATACTTGTATCCAGGTTACTTGCCATCGGCGTGTAGGCGGCATCGTTGGCGTTTTGCTCATCAACAACTTTAGCCATGCGTGCAAAGGTTTCTTTAACCTGTGCTTCACTGCAAACACCGTGATGCAGCCAGTTAGTCATGTGCTGGCTGGAGATACGCAGTGTCGCACGGTCTTCCATCAAGCCCACATTATTGATGTCTGGTACTTTTGAGCAACCTATACCTTGGTCAATCCAACGCACCACGTAACCCAAAATACCTTGCGCGTTGTTGTCCAGCTCTTTCTGGATTTCTGCACTGGTCAGGCTCTCGGGCTTTGCCATTACGGGCACTGTAAGAATGTCATCCAATGACGCCTGCGCGCGCGTTAAAATCTCTTCTTGGCGTGCTGCTACATTTACGCGGTGGTAATGTACCGAGTGCAAGGTTGCCCCGTTGGGTGACGGTACCCAGGCTGTGTTGGCGCCAGATTCCGGGTGGCCAATTTTTTGCTCAAGCATGGCAGCCATTTCATCAGGCATGGCCCACATGCCCTTGCCTATTTGCGCTTTGCCCGCCAAGCCACACGCGAGCCCTACATCGACGTTGGCGTTTTCATACGCCTGAATCCAGGCTTGTTGCTTCATTTGCCCTTTGGGTACAAAGGGGCCAGCCAACATGCTGGTGTGAATTTCGTCGCCGGTGCGATCCAGGAAACCTGTATTGATAAAAACCACACGTTCTTTGGCCACGTGAATACACGCCTTGAGGTTTACCGTGGTGCGGCGCTCTTCATCCATAATGCCAACTTTCAGCGTGAACTCTGGCAGCCCTAGCGCACGCTCAATGCAGGCAAACAAATCACAGGTGAAGGCAACTTCTTCTGGCCCGTGCATCTTGGGCTTCACAATATATACGCTGCCTGTGCGTGAGTTGTTAATTGCACCGTTGTTAAGCAGATCGTGCTTGGCTGCCAGTACGGTCACCATGCCATCCAAAATACCTTCAGGTATTTCGTTGCCCTCTGTATCCAATACCGCATCGGTGGTCATCAGGTGGCCCACATTACGGACAAACAACAAGCTGCGGCCGTGCAACACTAACTCGCCGCCATTGGCTGAGGTGTAAACGCGATCTTCTGCAAGCTTTCGCACCACGCGCTGGCCGCCCTTCTCAAAGGCTTCTTCCAGATCGCCCTTCATCAAGCCGAGCCAGTTTTCGTAAACTTCAGTTTTATCTTCTGCATCAACGGCGGCTACGGAATCTTCACAATCCATAATGGTGGTAATGGCAGCCTCTACCAGCAAATCTTTCACGCCAGCTGGGTCTGTTTTGCCAATGGGGGCTGTGCGATCAATCTGGATTTCAATGTGTAAGCCGTTGTTTTTTAGCAGTACAGCGGTGGGGTCTGATTCAGTACCGCGGTAGCCCACAAACTTTTCTGCCTGCGCAAGGCCCGCCTCTGTACCATTTTGCAGCACTGCACGCAACTCACCAAAGCTCACCTTGTACTGCACCACATCGCGGTGACTGCCAACAGCTAGGGGGGCTGCCTGGTCTAAATGATCACGGGCAAAATCAATCACTTTTTGGCCGCGAACCGGGTTGTAACCCTTGCCCTTTTCAGCGCCATCTTCTTCTGAAATGGCGTCTGTGCCGTAAAGTGCGTCGTACATACTGCCCCAGCGGGCATTTGCAGCATTCAAGGCAAAGCGCGCGTTTTTCACCGGCACAACCAGCTGCGGGCCGGCTTGCGTGGCTATTTCTTCATCTACATTGGTGGTGCTAATGGCGAAATCTGCAGGTTCTGGCTGCAGGTAGCCGATCTCTTGTAAAAAGGCTTTATAGGCGCCCATATCTTGTATGGGGCCAGGGTTTTGGGTGTGCCACTGGTCAATCTTGGCTTGTAACTCGTCGCGCTTGGCAAGCAAGCTGCGATTGCGTGGGGCGAAGTCTTTCAGGATTTCAGCGAGCGACTGCCAAAAGTGCTTGGGTTCAACGCCTGTGCCAGGTGCTATTTTATTGGCCACCAGCTGGTGCAGGCACTCGGCTACTTGTAAGCCACTCTCTTCTGTTCGCTTAGTCATTATTACCTTCCCCTATCTAAAATTACTGGCATGTAGCATGGCTATGTAGATCTTAATGGCCATAAGCGACATGAATCCTAGCGCAGATTCTAAAGAGGGCTTCGAAATTTATCTAACAGATAGAATCTATACCGATCATTCATGCTGAAAATGCTACTGGGTGCTGTGCGCCACGTCCACAATCAGGCGGCGCATCCACTGATGTGCGGCATTGTTTTGCAAGAGCGGGCTCCAGGCCATCTTGAGCTCGAACTGGGGCACCTCAAAGGGTGGATCTGCCACTACCACTTGCGGATTGTGCTCATGCAGTCGGGCGGCTTTCGACGGAATCGTCACGATAAGGTCTTTTTGCTCTGCCAATAACATGGCAGCCTGGTAGTGCCGGGTAAATACACTGATACGGCGCTTCTTGCCCTGCTTGGCCAGCGCTTCATCCACCCAACCCAGGCGCTGCACGTCGCGGGGGTTAACCCCAACGCCCACGCCCATTCCGGTTTTGCTCACCCATACGTGCTGGGCCTGCAGGTAGGCCTCAAGAGAAAATCTGTCTTTTATGGGGTTTTCTGCGCTAAACATGCAAGAGAAGCTGTCTTTCCATAGGGTTGTCTGGTGGAAGGATTGGGGCATGCTGTCAAAGCGGTTGATCACCATATCCACCTTGCCCTGCTCTACATCGAGAAAGCTTACGTCTGACGGCGTCATGATATCCAGGGTAACGCCGGGCGCCTCTTGGCGCAGCCGGGTAAGCACGCGAGGAAATAGCACAGCCTCTGCGTAATCGCTGGCCATTATTCGATACACACGGTCAGAGGCTGAAGGGTCGAAATCGCTTTGCGGCTGCACGGCTTTTTCCACATTGGCCAATACATCGCGAATCACCGGCTGCAGGCTGAGTGCGCGCTCTGTTGGGGTCATGCCTTCACTGGTGCGCACCAACAGCGGATCTTCAAACAGGTCGCGCAGGCGTCGCAAACCGTTACTCATGGCGGGCTGGCTCAACCCCAGCTGATTGGCAGCCTTGGTGACATTGCGCTCGCGCAGCAATACATCCAAATAAACCAGTAAATTGAGATCAATTCGGTTAATATTCACGCTCTTTCCCCTGCTTATGGCCGCCTATAAGGCCGTTGCGCGCTAAATCCCACGCTCTAAAAGACTGCACCTTAATTCATAATGGTGATAACCGCAATAATAACTATAAATTAGGCAAATCTTGGTATAAATCCTAGACTTGATCTCAAGCGATAGATGCTTACCGGCGGGTTGCTGCAAAGACGTAGCGCGCCGCGATCATTAACCCAAGCACGGGAAGGATTACACCATGTCTCAATACAACAATGACATCGCCGCAGTTGCAGCCTTGCGCGAAGCACAGGGCGCCAAGTGGGAAGCCATCAACCCTGAATACGCCGCTCGCATGCGCGCCCAGAACCGCTTTAAAACCGGTTTGGACATTGCACGTTACACCGCCAAAATCATGCGTGAAGACATGGCCAACTACGATGCAGACTCCTCGCAGTACACCCAGTCTCTGGGCTGCTGGCACGGTTTCATTGGCCAGCAAAAGCTGATTGCCATCAAAAAGCATCTGGGTAACACCAAGCGTCGCTACCTCTACCTGTCCGGCTGGATGGTTGCCGCACTGCGCAGCGAATTTGGCCCGCTGCCCGATCAATCAATGCACGAAAAAACTTCTGTCGCAGCTTTGATTGAAGAGCTGTACACCTTCTTGCGCCAGGCTGATGCCCGTGAGCTGGGCGGCCTGTTCCGCCAGCTGGATGATGCCCGCGCCAAAGATGACCAGAAACTGGCCGCCGACATTCAAAACAAAATTGACAACTACGAAACACACGTAGTGCCCATCATTGCAGACATCGATGCAGGTTTCGGTAACGAAGAAGCCACCTACCTGCTAGCCAAGAAAATGATTGAAGCCGGTGCTTGCTGCATTCAGATTGAAAACCAGGTGTCTGACGAGAAGCAATGTGGTCACCAGGATGGCAAGGTCACCGTTCCGCACGCTGACTTTTTAGCGAAAATCCGCGCTGTGCGTTACGCCTTCCTTGAACTGGGTGTAGAAGACGGCGTTATTGTTGCCCGCACCGACTCCCTGGGCGCCGGCCTCACCAAACAAATCGCCGTAACAGAAGCACCAGGTGATCTGGGCGATCTGTACAACAGCTTCCTGGATGCCGAAGAGGTTGCACCGGCGGACATGAAAAACGGCGATGTTGTGATTAACCGCAACGGCAAGTTATTGCGCCCGAAGCGTTTGGCGAGCGGCCTGTTCCAATTCCGTAAAGGCACAGGTGAAGATCGCGTAGTACTCGACTGCATTACCTCACTGCAAAACGGTGCAGACCTCTTGTGGATCGAAACTGAAAAACCACACGTAGGTCAGATTGCTGCGATGGTTAATCGCATCCGTAAAGAAGTGCCAGATGCCAAGCTTGTGTACAACAACTCGCCATCATTCAACTGGACCTTGAACTTCCGCCAGCAGGTGTTCGATGCCTGGACGGAAGAAGGCAAAGATGTATCCCAGTACGATCGCAACAAGCTGATGAGCGTTGATTACGACAGCAGCGAACTGGCTCAGGAAGCAGACAAGCGCATTCAGGCGTTCCAGAAAGACGGCGCACGTGAAGCGGGCATCTTCCACCACCTGATCACGCTGCCTACTTACCACACGGCTGCCCTGTCTACCGACAACCTGGCGAAAGGCTACTTTGGTGAAGAGGGAATGCTGGCTTACGTTCAGGGCGTTCAGCGTCAGGAAATCCGCCAGGGTATTGCCTGCGTTAAGCACCAAAACATGGCCGGTTCCGACATGGGCGACGATCACAAAGAGTACTTCTCTGGTGATGCCGCACTGAAGGCCTCAGGTAAAGACAACACCATGAACCAGTTCTAAGTTCTGGTGATATAAAAAAGGGTTGCAGCTGCAACCCTTTTTTTATACCCGCCGAACAAACACCTACAAATTTCGGCAAACCTCAGGCTAAAAGATTTTTCTTTGCGACTAAAACACCATTGGCGTCTGCAAAAAGGTATTGCCCTGGAAAAATAGTAATGCCGCCGAATCGAACTTCCACATCCACATCGCCCAGGTCACGCTTATGGGTTTTCATGGGGCAGGCCTGAATCGCTTTCACGCCTAAATAAAGTGTTGCGAGTATTTCCACATCTCTTACGCAGCCGTTAATTACCAAGCCGGCCCAACCGTTGTTGACTGCTTGTTCGGCAATCATGTCGCCCAGTAGCGCACGCCTGAGCGAACCGCCACCATCTACCACCATAACCTTGCCGTGCCCTGGCGTTGCGGCCAGCGCTTTTACTTTGGAATTATCTTCGAAACATTGCACTGTAACTATGGAGCCAGAGAAGATGCGACTGCCACCAAAATCCTGAAGGTTTAGCTCCAGCACCTGAACGTGATCTGGATGTTCGTCGCATAAATCCGGCGTGCTGAAATGTGCAGTACCCGCTGATTTGTTTGCCCCTGCCTCAATCATATTCACTCCTGCCTGCGGGAATTCGGTTAATAAGCCAGTATGCCACTGTGATACAGCTCGCCAAGGGTTGAGGCCATTAACTTCACCAATAGTCGTTATTTGAGAAGCATATTCAGCGCACGAAGCCTGGATTTTTTTGCCTATAGGCTAACTAATTCGTTAAACAGTTGCGCTGGCTCTCGTGCAGAAATGAATTGTACTCGGGAGAATGTGGCCTGCTGCCTAATCCACTATCACATGTATGGCCAAGAAGGTGGTGCATTGAACCTAGAGGTCTACCCCGATGGTGGTGCCCTCAAACGCATGAGGCAGCTTTTCAAGCTGTTTTAAACAGTGGGCAAGTGGCCCCTGTGCAACACCGGTAACCAGGTTAAAAGCAATGCCGTGCACCGGGCAGCGGATGTGATTATCCATTACCTGGGCGCGATCCATGCGTGCATCCATGTGGGGGCAACGGTTAACCAGCACATAGGGGCGCCCTTCATCTTGTACTAATAACAGCGCATGCCCTGCTACCTGAAAAGGCCTGCAGTAACCGTCGTGCAAGTTAATTAATTGCTCTAGCGGATGATAAGCCATTTATCAGGCGCCCCCCGCCATTTGTTTTAACACCTGCAGTAATCCCGGTAACACCTGGTGCAGGGTCTTGGGTTGTTGTAGCCATTGTCTTGCGGATTTATAACCTGCGTGATTATCAGCCAGTAGATGGATGTCAACGGCGGGTAAATTGCGCCAGCGTGCGAGCCTGGCTGAGAATTGCTCGGGGGCAAAAATTACCAGCGCTTTGCGTGGCTGACTTAAAAACAAGGTTAATGATTCACAGGGCTTTGCACGCCAGCGGGTAAGCAACCCAAAACGTTTCCGCCAGACTTTTAGCCAGGCCCTGCGCTCAGGCTCGTCGCCCCCCTCCTCTTGCACCAGTTGTTTTCGCAGGCCCGCATCGGCGATGCGCTGCCCCAGAGTCATGGCATCTTTGTCGCAAGGGCCACCAATAGATACCATGCCCGAGATCAAGTTTGGCGATAGTAGCCCTGCCTGATAGGCATACAGCAACGAAAGGCTGCCTACGTCTACACCCAGGAAAATTGCAGGCTGGCCGGTTTGTTCACGCACAAACATGGCCGCAGCCGGGATATCGCACTCGGCGATTTCAAGCGGACTTTCGGCGGCCGAGCGCCCGCGTAGCGGCGAGCTGCCATGCTCTCGCAATTCAGGCAACCATACATCGTAACCTTCATTAATCAGTGCCAAAGCCAAGCCCTCACCGCCGGCTATCCACTGCTGGCGGTTTCTATACAGGCCATGCACCAGCACCAAAGGCGGTAGTGCAGGATTTAATTTCTCAGGGATGCTCAGATGGGTAACGGCAAACTCCACCGTTCTATCCATGCTGTTGCCTGGCTTAAGCAGGTAGACGTCTTCTATATAGTCGCCCTTGAGCTCTGCCTCTTTCAGCAACGCCGGAAACAGCCCGCTACTACTCTTTACGCCTAACCGCGCGCTCATGGAGCGCCCCCTTGTCTTTCAAATTGGCTTAAAATTGGCTTGCGAAGCACAAACACTTACAATTGCCGCCCGCTCATCGCCTGACCTTTGTTTATGCCCACAACCCTTGAACTCATGGATGCGCCCTTTCTGGCGGATGCCAGCGACTGGCTATTGCGGCTTGAGGCAATGCCCCACCTGGCGCTATTTGACAGCTGCCATTTTGGTGGCGATGAGGCGCGCTATCATATCATTACAGGTGCACCACAACAGTGGCTCAGGTTACAAGAAAATCGATTAACCCACGTCACCTCAGAGGGCGCAGGCCCTGCTACAGAAATAGTAAACCCCGCAGCTGAGGTGGTTTGGCAATTCATAGAGCGCATGCAGGCGCCTGTGACCGAGTCTGACCTGCCATTTTGCGGTGGCCTGGTGGGCCTGTTGGGCTATGAATTCGGGAGGCTGTGCGAGCTAAACGCCCCAAGCCGATCTGAATTACCCACACCCGACCTGGTAGTTGGGCGCTACAGCTGGGCGCTGGTGCAGGATATCGCCGCTAAAAAAGCCACCCTTTGCTTCCAGCCAGACTGCCCGGCTGCATTGCGCAAACAGGTGGTAAAGGCCGTGCTATCTGACTCGGGCGGCCAGCCAATTGAGCAATTTATTATTCGAGAAAACAATAGCTTGCGCGCTGATGTTAGTGAAGATTCTTACCATAAGGCCTTCTGCGATATCCAGCAGTACCTGCATGCCGGCGATTGCTACCAGATCAATTTCACCCAGCGATTCAGTAACACTAGCCGCCACCTTCACCCTATCGCCCTTTACCGTAAGCTACGTGCCTCACTGCCCGGGCCCATGGCGGGTTACCTGGCACTTGATGAAGCAAGCAACCTGCACTGCCTTTCGCCTGAGCGGCTGGTGAGTTGCGACAAGGGTGTGGTTCTTGCCCAGCCAATCAAGGGCACCATTGCCCGAAGCCAGAACGCCGAAGAAGACGCTATGCTCGCCAGGCAACTTATAGCCAGCCAGAAAGATCAGGCCGAAAACCTCATGATTGTTGATCTGCTACGCAATGACATGAGCAAGGTTTGTAAGGCGGGTAGCGTGAAGGTGCCTGCCCTGTTTGAATTGCAAAGCTTTGAGAATGTGCATCATCTGGTTTCCAGTATCACCGGAGAACTAAGCGAACACAGCTCGCCCCTTGCAGCATTAAGGGCAGTTTTTCCTGGAGGGTCTATCACGGGTGCGCCCAAAAAGCGGGCTATGGAAATTATCGATGAGCTAGAGGCCCACAGCCGGGAAGCCTATTGCGGTAGCCTGTTTTACTGGAGCGCAAATAACAAGCTGGATGCAAACATCACCATCAGAAGCGTATTGCAAAGTTCCGAAGGCCTGGCTTGCTGGGGGGGCGGAGGTATTACCGTGGGCTCTGAGGCTCACGCTGAGTATCAGGAATCCATCACCAAAGTGAGCCGGTTGATTCAGAGGCTGAGTAAATAGCAGCATATACCCTTCCCCTTAGCGCCATAAATGGCGGATTTCACGGCATGTTCCCCGTGGAACATAGTAAGATTTTGCCAGTTAAGGGGTTTTTATATAACCGCTTTGCTGACTATTTTTTCAACATATAGTACTAATTGCCGCCCCTATGGTTAAGGTTTCGCCGCGGAAAAGGCCAGATATGCGTATACTATTAAGGCCACCCACTAGATGTGGTGGTTTTAGGGTGAATTTCAGCCAATGTTCCACGGCGTGCGCGCAATAACCTGCCGCTATAAACGTATAATCAAACATTGCTTATAACTTATAACGGCCTTTGCTAAAATTCGGCAACTTTTAGTGCCGCTGGCGCGCACACCTCTGTCGCGCCCAACTCTGTATAGGCGATTCATGACCGACACAATTTCTATCGTTGACCTCAACACCACGCTTGAGAAGGCCTCCCCCATGGAGATTCTGGAGCACGCCATTGATAACCACGCAGATCTGGCTTTGTCTTTCAGCGGCGCTGAAGATGTTGTGTTAATCGACATGGCCAAACAGATTGATCCACAAATTCAGGTTTTTTGCCTGGATACGGGCAGGTTGCATGCAGAGACCTATCGCTATATTGAAACCGTTCGCAAGCACTACAAACTCAATCTGGAAGTGCTATTCCCGGAAAGTGCCGCGGTGCAAAAACTGGTGGCTGAAAAAGGCCTGTTCAGCTTCTATGAAGATAACCACCAGGAATGCTGTGGCATCCGAAAAATCATGCCGCTACAGCGCAAGCTGCAAACCCTGGACGCCTGGGTTACCGGCCAACGGAAAGACCAAAGCCCGGGTACCCGCGCCAATATACCTGTCATTCAGGATGACAAAGTGTTCGCTCGCAAGGGAGGCTCACTGACCAAATACAATCCTTTGGCCAACTGGAGTTCACGCGCTGTGTGGGATTACATTCGCGCGCACAATGTGCCCTACAACGCGTTGCATGATCAGGGTTTCATCTCCATAGGCTGCGAGCCCTGTACGCGCCCGGTAGGCCCAAACCAGCACGAGCGCGAAGGCCGCTGGTGGTGGGAAGAAGCCACCAAGAAAGAATGTGGCCTGCATGCGGGAAATGTGAAAAGCTAATGGCTCTTAATCAGGAAGCAGACTTGTGAAAATTACCCTCGTAAAAAAGATTTTGGCCGACGGCAGCCCCTGTAAAAAATGTGCAGATGTGCTGGAAAAGCTGGAGTCTGGCGGCCATATGGCGCGTATTGATGACGTTTTGGTGGCCGACGAACGCGACCCGAATTCACCCGGCATGCTTCTGGCCGACAAGCTGGAAGTAAATCGTGCGCCTTTTTTTGTGGTTGAAAAGCCCGATGAGGAACCCCTGGTCTACACGGTATACCTGAAATTTGTGCGCGACATTCTGGAGCAGAAAACAGAAGCCGCAGAAGAAGCCACAGAAATATTAAGCAACAACCCTGATCTGGACTTCCTGTAGGCGAAATCGTGCAATAAAAACGGGGCTTTCGCCCCGTTTTTTATTGCGCTCAAGTGATAGGGTAAACGCCCTTAATAAGTGGGCAACTCCATGCCGTCGAACAAATCGTCAAGCTCGGCCTTTGAATGCTTTTGGTAGGCTTGGTCTATTACCTCACGGGTTAAGTGCGGCGCAAACTGTTCAATAAAGTCGTACATAAAGCCACGCAGGAAGGTGCCGCGCCTGAAGCCGATTTTTGTTGTGCTTGCGGCAAACAGGTGGCTTGCATCAAGCGCCACCAGGTCTTTGTCTACTTCTTCGTTGTAGGCCATTTTGGCAATTATGCCGATCCCCAAGCCAAGCCGCACGTAGGTTTTGATTACGTCGGCATCGGCCGCGGTAAACACCACCTTGGGGGCAAGGCCCTTTTCAATAAAGGCCTCATCAAGCTTGGAGCGGCCAGTAAAGCCAAAGACGTAGGTAACCAGTGGGTGCTTGGCTACCGCTTCAAGGGTAAGGTTAGACACCTGGCAAAGAGGATGATTGCGTGGCACCACAACGCATCGGTTCCACCGGTAACAGGGCATCATTACCAAGTCTGAAAACAATTCCAGGGCTTCGGTGGCAATGGCGAAGTCAACGGTACCGTCTGCGGCCATTTCTGAAATTTGCATGGGCGTACCCTGGTGCATATGCAGCGACACTTCCGGATAGGCCTTGATAAAGGATTCAATCACCTTAGGGAGCGCATAGCGGGCCTGGGTATGGGTAGTGGCGAGCGATAGGCTGCCCTTTTTCTCGTTACTGAATTCCTGGGCAACCTGCTTGATACTCTCAACTTTACGCAAGATTTCACCGGCAGTTTTGAGGATGGCCTCGCCCGCCGGCGTAATGCGTGTTAAGTGTTTGCCGCTGCGTGAAAATACCTCTACGCCCAATTCGTCTTCGAGTAATCGGATTTGTTTACTGATACCCGGCTGTGAGGTGTAAAGACTCTGCGCGGTAGCCGACACGTTTAGGTCGTGGTGTGCTACTTCCCAGATATAGCGCAGTTGCTGCAATTTCATACTAGCCCTCCAAATGGCCGCTGAAACGTTTTTGCTGTTATAAGAATCAGCAGAAGTATTCTAATGGAGAATAGATAGGTTTTTTTGGCTTTGCCAGTCTTTGGTGTTTTTTTGTACTAAGACCAAGCCAGTATAGTCACCAAAGCCCGAGTTGCTCGCTTTGCGGGTGATCACCTGGTTGCACCTGTTGTGCCAAGGGTATGGTTAACACGGGTACAGGCGCGCGCTGAAGAATTTTACTGGCCACAGAGCCCAATAGGGTAATGCCGTCTTCTCGCCCGCTTTGGCCGCCAATCACAATCAAATCGGCGTTTGCCACCTTGGCGTGGTTAAGCACCACCTCTGCCGCCGGCCCCTGGTCGACCACCACATCGCAAATGGTGCCCAAATCCTCCAGGCCCGACATATAGTCGTCTGCCAGACTATCAACCACTTGGGCCTTGATGGTGGCCAGAATTTTATCAATGGCGAGGAAAGCTCCCTGTTCATCGGGGCCAGAATAAACACTGAAAACGGCCTTGGCGAAACTGCCCAAGGGCTCCACAGCGTGTACCACCTCAACTTTGGCGCCGCACTTTCGTGCCAAATAGACTGCGTGGTAAATCAAATAAGATGCGTGCGGGCCGAGGTCCGTTCCGCACACGATCCGCTCTATCATAACGCCACCGTACCACTGGTGATTGACCTGCCTTTAGCATAGCAGTGGTTAACCAGCGCGCTACTCGTTTGCCACACCGTGGGGCACGTGGCCGGTGGCCACATGCTCGCTGGCAGCGTCGCAGTGGATGGTTTGGTCATCGAAGAACACATCAGCGCCATAGGCCTTGAGGAAGCTCGCCTTGGACATACCCCCTAAAAACAGGGATTCATCGATGCGAATATTCCAGGCGCGCAGTGTGCGAATCACGCGTTCGTGCGAGGGCGCAGAGCGCGCCGTCACCAGTGCCGTGCGTATGGGTGAATTCTCCAGGCTGAATTCAGACTGGATAGAGTGCAACGCGGCCAAAAAGGCCTTGAAGGGGCCGCCGCTCAAGGGCAGCTTCGCCGCTGCCCGTTCATTCTGGGCGAAGGCTTCTAAGCCTTTGGTTTTATATATTCTTTCTGATTCATCCGAGAACAGCACAGCATCGCCATCAAAGGCAAAGCGCAGCTGATTGGTGGCCTCTCGGGGCTGCTTGGCTGGCAGCAAGGTGGCGGCAGCCACACCTTCATTAAGGGCCGAACGCACATCCTGTGGATCGGTTGAAAGAAATAGGTGACATCCAAAGGCCGTTACATAGCGGTATGGGTCTTCACCACCGCAAAACGCCGCGCGGATAATGGGCAGGTTGTAGTGCTGAATGGAATTAAACACCCGCAGGCCCGTATCGGCGCTGTTGCGGCTCAGTAAAATCACCTCTACTGCGTGATCTTTCAGGCTGTCGTTTAAGCGCAGTAGCTTTTCAACCAGGGGGAAGGCCTCCCCTTTTGGCAAAATTTCCTCTTCGTGTTCAATTTGGTATTGGGCATAGGCGTCGAGCCCCTGCTCCATAAACACCTGATGGCTGTCGTTGAGGTTAAACAGGGCCCGGCTTGATATGGCAATTACCAGTTTTTTTTGATCTGGAATAAATACCTGGTTGGGCGCCAACGTAGACTTAGTGTCTTTCACGGTCACAGGCTCTCCTCGCGATGGGCTGGCATTAATAACAATGCCCCTTGGGTAGTGCCCGCTGCTAGTGCAGAGTGGGCTTTAGACGCATCATTTAGCGGGTAGCGCTCATGAATATTGACTGAGATCCAGCCCTGGGAAAGTGCATGAGTGAGCTTTTCCCAAAGCCCTTGCAGCGCTTGTTTGGTTTGGGTGTAGTCGGCAAGTGTCGGCCGGGTGATAAACAAAGAGCCGTGTGCGGCAAGCTCAAGTGGACTAAAGGCCGGGGCGGGCCCGGAGGCATTTCCGAAGCTCACCATCAGCCCGCGCCGCCTTAACAACTTCAAGGAATGGTGAAAAGTATCTTTGCCGACGCCATCAAATACAGTGTGCACCCCGCCGCTGATGGCCTGCGCGGCTTCCACAAAGCCCTCATCGCGGTAGCACAGCACCGCATCACACCCCAGCGCCTGCGCAGCTGTGCGCTTTTCTTCGCGGCCGATAGTGCCAATAACCTGCAAACCCAGCGCTTTTGCCCAGCAACATAGCAGTTGGCCAACGCCGCCGGCGGCCGCGTGTACCAACACCCAATCCCCGGGCTTTAGTTGTGCAGTCTCGTAAAGCAAATACGCGGCAGTGAGGCCTTTTAGCAGGCTTGCAGCGGCTGTGTCGTAGGAGATGTGGTCAGGTAGCGACAAAAGGCGCTCGGCATCAACACAGTGATAATCGCTATAGGCGCCAAGTGGGCCACTGCAATAACACACTCTGTCGCCAACTTGCCAAGCGCCTGCGCCCTCGCCTACGGCATCTACCACACCGGCCGCTTCAAGGCCTAAACCGGATGGCAGGGGAACCGGGTACAGCCCGCTGCGGTGGTAGGTATCGATAAAATTAACCCCAATGGCGTGGTGCCTTACCCGCACCTGTCCGCGCGTGGGCGTTGGTAGCGGCGAGCTCACAAGTTGTAATACTTCGTGGCTGCCGTTTTTTTCAAACTGAATTCGACGGTTTTGCATCCATTACTCGCGAGTTTGGCTAGGCTGTTGGTTCGGCTTTTTGTTTGGAGGGTGATATGTCATCACAAAATTATTGCTGGCGGGATGGGCTTAATGACCTCGCCACCCTGTTCGGGCAACGCTGGGTCGCCCTGCCCCTAATTGCGCTGCTGATATACAAAGTTGTGAGCATTGCACCAGCAAGCGTTTGGTACCTGCCCCCTTTGCTGTTGCTTACACTGCTAACAGCAATCCGCCTGACGGCAGCCTTGGCGATTAAAGACCAGCGCCTGTTGATGACTCTGTATGCAGAGCAAAAACATCAGGCAGACAGACGGCGCCATCGCGACTAGGGCCCCTCGATATCCTGATCGCCCGCCATAATTACGTCTGCCTCGCGGTGCGGCTCGAGCAGCGTGAACACCAGGCGCTTTAAATCCGCCAAGGTTCTATCGGAACGGCGCCCCACCTGGTTTACCACCACCAAAGATAACGCGTGAGTCATTTCCAGGTAAGCGCGCCCCAGCCGGTTGAGCTCGTTATCACTGGATACAAAACCCATACGCTTAAAAATCATCATCATGCGCTCGATGATCATGCAATCGTGGCGCTCATCAAGATCACGCAACTCTGGCACCGCCCACATGGCCTGTGCCAGTGGTAAAATTGCCCGTTCATCGCGGTACACTTCTAGCATGCGGTCTACGGCTTTATCGACCACGTCTTCCAAAGACAAGGATTCAATGGGCATTTGCTCAATGCTGGTAAGCGCCTGAGACATGGTTTCAAGCCAGCGATCGCCCAGCGCGTAGAGAATGGCCTGTTTATTGGGGAAATAGTGGTAGAGCGAGCCCACCGAAATGGAGAGCTCTTTGGCAATGAGAATAGTGGTTAACTCATCAAAGCCGACTTCACCTAGCAGCCGCGCCGTCACATCGAGTATTTGGCGGGTACGGACTTTTGCGCGCTCCTGTACGGGCTGACGTCTGGGAACTACAGAGTTGGTGCGCTTATCCGTACGGCTAGTCAAGGTGGTATCGTCTCCTGAATTCCAGTGTGCAGCTGAAAGCCCTGCAGCAATTGAGCCCGCTTATATAAAAAATGTATAAAAAGCGGGCACTTAGACGCAATTATATCCCAACTCTGGCGCGAGGGTGCACTTTGTTAGAGCTTGTCGAGCAGGCTGTAATAAAGCATGCCGGCCACCAGGCCCGGCCAACGCAATAGCGTGCCGCCGGGGAAGGTTGGCTGCGGGAGTGTTGCCATAACATCGAAGCGCTCGGCGGTGCCGCTGACGGCCTCGGCCAGTAACTTGCCGCCCATAGTTGCGGTGGGCACGCCGTGGCCCGAATACCCCTGGCCATAGAAAACATTGGGCTCAAGGCGGCCAAAGCACGGCATGCGGTTTAGGGTAATTGCCAAGGTGCCACCCCAACCGTAGTCAATGCGGGTATTGGCAAGTTGCGGGTAGACACGCAACATGTATTTACGCACAAAGCTCTTGATGTCTGACGGGAAGCGGCTGCTGTAGTTTTCGCCGCCACCAAAGATCAACCGGTTGTCGCCCGAAAGCTTCCAGTAGTTGATGACAAAAAGCGAATCCTGAACGGCGACATCGTCGCGAATGAGGCTTTGGGCGGTGGCATCATCCAAGGGTTCGGTTGCCAGTACAAAGTTATTAATGGGCATGATTTTACGGGCCAGGCGGGGCTCAAGTTTGCTGAGATAGCCATTGGTCGCAAATACCACATAGGTTGCACTCACCTGCCCCTGGCCTGTGTGCACCACAGCCGGCTCTCCCTTGTCGTAATGGGTTACCGGTGAATCTTGGTAAAAGCGCACGCCGGCTGCCCTAGCGGCACTTGCCAGGCCAAGCAGGTAGTTAAGCGGGTGCAGGTGGCGCGAGCCGCGGTCGAGGTAGCCTGCGTGATAGCGCTGATTACCCACCATTTCGCCCACTTGGTCCTTATCCACAAACTCGGCCTGTGAATAGCCGTAGTCGTTGCGCAGTGTGTTCACCCCGGCGCGGAAATCCTCTACTTCGGATGCTTTATTGGCCACATGCAGAATGCCCTGCTTTAAATCGCACTGGATCTTGTGCTTGTGAATGCGCTCTTCAACGGTGGCGACGGCCTCCAGGCCAAAATCCCATAAAATTTTAGCCCGCTCCTTACCGAGGCTTGCCTCTAGGTCAGCCTGCTCTTTACGCTGGCCGGTGCCGACGTGGCCGCCATTGCGACCAGATGCGCCCCAGCCGATGCGATTAGCCTCCAGCACCACCACGCTGTAGCCCTTTTCAGCCAGATGCAGCGCCGTTGAAACCCCGGTATACCCCGCCCCGATAACCACCACATCTGCGGTTTCAGCGCCGGTCAGGGGGCCCTCCTCAAACTGTATGTTGGCGGTAGCCGCATAGTAGGAATCTGTGTGAGCCTGACGTGTTTCGTGCCAAATACGGTTCATGCCGCCTCCAAACTGCCCCAATTGGGGATCTTGTGTTTCGTCCACTGCAAGAATAGACTGAATAATAATTCGGTTTTATAGTAGATTTCAGCGCGATCCTACGCAAGCCCCATTTGGGGTAACAGCCGGCCATTGTTTGCCGTTGTGAGTAACATCGCCTTGAATTACTGTTGAACTCTTTAATCCTCAGCCCCCAATAGGTGCAACATGGTTGACTCCATAGACGCTTGGTTAAAACAAAACGGCATCACAGAAGTTGAATGCCTGGTTCCAGACATGACCGGCAACGCGCGCGGCAAATTCATTCCAGCACACAAATTCATTAAAGAAGATAGTCGGCTTCCTGAAAGTATTCTGGTGCAAACCGTCACCGGGGAATATGTAGACAACCACTGGGATCTGGTACAACCGCTGGATTCAGACATGCTCCTGGAGCCAGATCCGAATGCCGTGCGTATCGTGCCCTGGGCTGAAGAACCCACCGCCCAGATTATTCACGACTGCTACACCCGTTCCGGCGAGCCCCACCCAATGGCTACGCGCAACGTATTGAAGAAAGTGCTGGCGCTCTATGAAAAAGAAGGCTGGCAACCGGTGGTTGCACCGGAGGTCGAGTTTTATTTGGTAAGCCAGAATACCGACCCGGATTACGAATTAACCTCCCCTCCTGGCCGCTCTGGCCGTCGTGAAATGGTGCGTCAATCCTATTCCATTGACGGCTGCAATGAATATGAGCCCATTGTTAACGACATGTACCGCTATTGCGAAGCGCAGGGGCTGGATGTAGACACGCTTATTCATGAATCCGGTGCCGCGCAGCTTGAAATCAATTTCTTGCACGGGAACGCACTGGATTTGGCAGATCAGGTATTTACCTTTAAGCGCACCATGCGGGAAACGGCTTTCAGGCACGGCATTTATGCCACCTTCATGGCCAAGCCTATGACCAACGAACCAGGTAGCGCCATGCACATCCACCAAAGTGTGGTAGATAAGTCGGGTAAAAATATCTTTGTTGATGAAAACGGCGAAGAAAGCCAGCTGTTTAAATACTATATCGGCGGTTTACAGCGCTACATACCCAACACCATCTCCTTCTTTGCGCCCAACGTGAACTCCTACCGTCGGTTTGCAAAAGATATCGCCGCGCCGGTAAACCTTGAGTGGGGCTACGATAACCGCACCGCCGGCATTCGTGTGCCAGACAGTTCCGCTGCCGGCAAGCGCGTAGAAAACCGCTTCCCCGGAGTGGATGTAAACCCCTACCTCGCCTTTGCTGCATCCCTTGCCTGTGGCTACCTAGGCATGAAAAAGAAGCTTTCACCCACCCCGCACTGTGAAGGACATGCCAGTGAAGATGGTGAAATTGAATTGCCACGCAACCTTCTGCATGCCTTGCACTTGCTCACCACTTGCCCGGATTTGGAAGAGGTGTTTGGTGCTGATTTCATCAAGGCATACGCTGCAGTAAAAATGGAAGAGTTTGAAGCGTTTAACCGGGTGATCACCTCCTGGGAGAGGGAATATCTGCTACTAAACGTGTAATAAACGCGTTCCAAAAACACACTCCCCTAGCGAGAAATAGGCCAGCTGCAAGATGGATAAGAAAACACTTTTTTACTCAACACTGTGCAGCCTGGCCCTTACCCTTAGTGTGGGCTGCACTGAAAAATCCGGAAGTTTACCTGCGCCCACGCAAGCTGCAGATACCGTCATTATTAACGGCGCTATATATACCGCCCACAAACAGCAGTTTGCCGAAGCGTTAAGTATTCGCGACGACAAAATCCAATTTGTAGGGAGCGTTGAGGCCGTAACATCTTTAATAGGCCCAGACACAACCATCATTGATGCGCAAGGTAACAGCGTGCTGCCCGGCCTGCACGATGTTCACATTCACCCGTTCGGCTTGATCAGCAGCAGCCAGTGCGATCTGGAAAGTGCTGCATTGGATTTAGAAGCATTGAGCGAAACCGTGGCCCAATGCATAAACGACACAAACCTGAAGCCCGGCCAATGGCTCATCGTAGAGCAGTGGAACTTTACCAAAGGCAACAAACCCAGTGAGGCACTGCCCACAATACGCAGCGCCTTAGATGCCGCAAGCCAAAATCACCCCATCTACCTCGCCGGCAACGACGGCCACCATGGCGCGGCAAATAGCCTGGCGCTTACCACCGCGAAAACGCCCGCAGGCGTTGTTGTTGGGCTAAACGCGCAAACCCTAAGCCTGCATTTCGATGCCTACACACAATACATCGGCCTAGACACCCAGGGCGAACCCAACGGTCACTTGGCGGAATCTGCGCGCTACCTTTTAGACTTGGATGCCAACATCCTCACCGGCGATGGCACGCCTGCACAGCTGGCGGCCAAGTTGCCGGAAGTTGTTGCCCTGTTAAATAGCCGCGGCATTACCAGCATTCAAGACGCAGCGGCAGACATCAACACATTGTCAATCTGGGAAGAATTTTCATCCAGCGGCCGTCAAACCGTGCGTATGACTGCGGCCTTATTTACTGACTTTGCCGCCTTCAGCAAGCCCATCGAAGATGGCGCAGAACACTCGGGTAAAGACGCAAGCGCAGGCTTTGTGCAGCAAAATGCTACCCACCTGGTTAATATTCCTGCGGTTATTCGGCAATTTACCAAGATTAAACAGCGGCAGAAAACCCCCGAGCTATTAAAAGCCGATGCCGCCAAAGTGTTTGTAGACGGTGTGATTGAAGGCAACCCCTATGCCTCACCTGCATCTCTGCCCAATGCCGCGGTTTACCACCCCTACCATCAGCCGCAATTTGAGCTTCAAGGTGAGGCGCTGGCCCTCACAGGCTATCGCGAAAACGCAGATGCACGCTGCACACTGCCAATAAATCGCGAACTGCCCCCTTCCAAACATCCTGCACAGGTTGAAGATTGCGACCAAAGCCTGGGCAAGCTTGAGCATGATGAAGTGTTTATACGCACCTACATTGAATCATTGGAAGCTGCAGGTTTTGCTGTGCATGCGCACGCCATTGGTGACAGAGCTGTGGGCAAGGCGCTGGATATTTTTGCAGCCAGCCGCGCCAAGCTTAACCATTCGCTACCCCAAACCATTGCCCACGCACAACAGATTGCACCCTGGGATCTTAATAAACTGGCCAGCAATGACGTCTATTTTGCCTTCACCTATGCTTGGGCCGTGCCGGATTACCTTTACGATGTCACTGTTACGCCTTTCATTGATAAATTAGATAGCCTGGCTGATATCTATGCGCCCTCTAATTATGCGATGCAATATCACTACCCGGTAAAAACCGCCAAAACCAAAGGCGCCACACTGGTGGCGGGCAGCGATGCACCGGTTGATACCCGAGATCCACGGCCGTTTGTCAATATTGCCGCAGCAGTTACCCGCGCAGCTGAAAACCGGATTTACAATGCTGATGAGCGTATAACCCTGGCCGACGCCATAGATGCCTACACCATTAATGGCGCCAACGCCCTGCAGCAGGCCCACCTCACCGGCTCAATAGAGGCTGGTAAAAAAGCCGACATTATCATTCTGGATCGCAACCTCTTTAGCCCAGAGAATATAGATGACAGCGACCAGCTGTCGGGCACGCGAGTTTTAACCACCATCTTCGATGGTGACGTCGTTTTTATTAATAACAAGTAGCTAATTTATTGGATGAACACTGTGACCGCCACCTTCAGACTGCCGAGCATCTACCTGGCCTATCAGGCTTTCAAGTACTGTATCTACTGCCTGTTACTGGTAAATTTGGTATTGTTTTTTCAGGAAAACACCGCCGCCCTTGCCCATACGTTTAAAGGTGGCGTGCCGCTGGCAAACCTGATTGAAGCCTATTCAGATACCATAGACACCGCAGCCTGGGTGCTGCTGTTATTGCTATTTGAACTTGAAACCTATGTATTAAATGACAAATGGCTCACCCGTCGGGTGACCACTGCACTCTTTTTGGTGCGCGGCATCAGCTACCTGTTTATTTCCTACTCTTTGTACGGCTACCTGTCTCGCTATTTTTCGGTGTTGAATGCCAGCCCTTTTAGCATTGCTGATGCCTGTACACTGGTGGGCACGAGCTTTACTCAAATCTCTACCCTGAACGAATATATTCCGATTACCCTCGATGACTGTGCCGCGCTAAACGCTGCACCTCTCGTGCAGCTGGATGGCACGCAAATAATTGGCACGCAAACAGATTACGGGATTATTAAAAACCTTGCGTTTATTGATGTTGTTAACGCAGCAACCTGGCTGTTGATTGTGGTGATACTGGAAATAGATGTGTACTTGCAAACCCGTCACGCCAAAGCCGGATTACTTATAAAATTGACCAACGCCATTAAAGTGCTCTGCTATGTTGCGCTTTTGGGTTGTGCGATATATTGGGGAATGGATGGTGACTTCCTGGATTTTTGGGATGCCTTCCTTTGGCTAATTGCGTTCGTATTTATTGAAATGAACCTGTTTGAATGGCAAAAAGAAATCGATGCCAATCGGTCTAAGGCTGCAGCTTAGCCTGAACCCAGGCCGCCTCCATCTGTTCTAGTGTGGCGGCCTCAAGCGTTAGGCCCTGACTTTCAAGCAGCGATTCCATCACAAGAAAGCGGGATTCAAATTTTCGGTTAGTTGCCCGCAGCAGGCTTTCAGCGTCAAATTTTCCCAGCCTGCACACATTAATTACCGAAAATAACAGATCGCCCAGCTCCTCACCCAGCGCCTCCTGCGCACCCTGCTCGCCCATACGTGCAAGCTCTTGCTCTACTTCTGCCAGCTCTTCGTGCACTTTTTCCATGGCCGCAGCCAATGTGTAGAAATCAAACCCCACATTACTGGCGCGCTTTTGCAACTTTTGGGCACGAGTAGTTGCCGGCAACCCAATAGGTACATCGGCCATGACGCTGACTTTGCCCTTGCGAGCGCGCTCTTCGCTTTTAATGGCCTCCCACTGGGCTTTAACATCCACATCACTGGCTGCCGTGGCCGTACTTTCAAGTGTGCCGTCTGGGAAGACGTGCGGGTGGCGGCTTATAAGCTTTTCAACAAGCGTCGAGACCAGTGCATCAAAATCAAAAAAGCCCTGCTCTTTACCCAGTTGCGCGTAGAACACAACCTGAAACAGCAAGTCGCCCAGCTCTTCCTTCAGGTGATCGTAATCGCCAGACTCTATAGCATCAGCCACTTCATAGGCCTCTTCAAGGGTGCTGGGCACAATAGTGGCGAAGGTTTGTTTAATATCCCAAGGGCAGCCTGTTTGAGGGTCTCTGAGCCTTGCCATTAGCTGCAGTAGATCTTGAAGTGTGTAGTTATGGTTCGGCTTTTTATTGGCGGCGGCCATGGTTATCGCTTCCTTCTGGCAGCTGCAATGTTAGGCAGTTGGTTTAGCCTGTTCAGCGCGCGGCTTAAGGCATTAAAGTTTTTAACCTCAATGGTTACTTGCATATCTACCGTGTTTAAATTTTTATTCGATAAGGTTTGCATGGCAACCACGTTGATTTTTTCGCTGTCTAAGAGCGCGGTTACATCACGCAGCAAACCGTGGCGATCAAATGCCTCTATAAGCACTTCAACGGCATAGTATTTCTGTGGTGCCTCACCCCAGCTCACCTGAATAATGCGCTCGGGTTCATCGGCCTCGAGCTGCAGCACATTGCTACAATCCTGCCGGTGAATAGAAACGCCCTTCCCGAGAGTGATGTAGCCTGTTATAGCATCGCCGGGCACAGGTGAGCAGCACTTGGCTAAGTGCGTGAGTAAATTACCCACACCATCAATGTAGATGTCGGCGGCCTCACCGTCTGCACGTGCAGTGCGCAGCTGAGGTAGCTTGTGGTCATCGGCATCGCCTTCCAGCAAGCGCTGGGCAGCATTAAGCACCTGGGTCACACTGATATCACTGGCGCCCACCGCGGCGTAAAGGTCGTCGAGGGTTTTGCAGTGAAGGCTTTTCGCCAGTTGTTCGAAATCGATATCTTGTACGGCCAGGCGCTTGAATTCTTTATCTAGCAACGCGCGTCCATCAGACAGATTCTTTTCGCGCGCCTGCAATTTAAACCACTGCTGGATTTTCGCCCGCGCCCGGGAGGTAGTAACGTAACCCAACGCCGGGCTCAGCCAATCACGGCTGGGAGATTCACGCTTACCGGTAAGAATTTCTACCTGATCAGATGTAGTGAGCGCGTGATTTAAGGGTACTATGCGGCCGTTAACTTTTGCACCGCAGCATTTGTTGCCAACATCTGTGTGAATGCGGTAGGCAAAATCCAAGGGCGTTGCACCGCTTGGCAAATCAACCACGTGTCCATCGGGTGTAAACACATAAATGCGATCTTGATTGAGCCCCAGATTCAGATCATCGGCAAGTGGATTGTCGTCACCACCCTTGTCACCCAGTTCTTCATGCCATTCAAGCACCTGGCGCAACCAGGCAATTTTTTGATCGTAGCCTGTTTGCTCTTCTTCCTTGTCTGTGCCCTTGTAGCGCCAGTGTGCACACACGCCGAATTCGGCGTCTTCATGCATGGCAAAGGTGCGAATCTGCACCTCTAGCACCTTGCGCTCCGGGCCAATCACCGCCGTGTGCAGTGAGCGATAACCGTTCTCTTTGGGTGAGGCAATGTAGTCATCAAACTCATTGGGAATATTGCGCCACAAACTGTGTACGATACCCAAAACCGCGTAGCAATCGCGCACCGTGGGCACCAGAATACGCACCGCACGAATATCGTAAACTTGGGAAAAACCGATATTTTTACGGCGCATTTTTCGCCAAATACTGTAGATATGTTTTGCGCGGCCGGTAATCTCGCCATCAATAGATGCGCCTTCAAGCTCGGCACGCAGCTCCTTTATCACTTCATCAATATACTGCTGGCGGCCCAAGCGCTTTTCATCTAACAGGCGGGCAATGGTTTTGTAGTCTTCAGGCTCGAGATAGCGAAAGGCAAGATCTTCAAGTTCCCACTTGATATGGCCAATACCCAAGCGGTGAGCCAGGGGCGCATAGACGTTGGCGATTTCACGGGCAACCCGCTGGCGCCTCTCGGGTGTGGCATTTTTCAAGGCGCGAATGGCACAGGTGCGCTCGGCAAGCTTGATGAGTGCAACGCGCACATCATCAACCATGGCCACCAGCATTTTTCGCACATTTTCGGCGTGCTCATCGGACTGCCTGCCAAGGGCCGAGTTTTCTTCCGTCAGGCGCACCCCGCTAATTGCAGCCATGCGCAGCACGCCGTCTATGAGCTTTTCAATTTTTGTGCCGAACTCTTTGCCAACGGCTGCGTTGCTGAGCTTACCCTCGCGCACCGCACGGTACAAAATCGCGGCTACAAGGGTGTCAACATCCAGGTTGAGGTCTGCCAAAATATCGGCCATTTCCAGGCCGGTTTTGGAGCTGCTAATACCTGTAACCCAAATATTTTCATTGGCAATAGCGTCTTGTTCTGCGGCTACTGCCGCAAGGCACGCAAGCTTGATACGCGAATAGGCGTCGCCACTGAGAGACACCTTGGCTTCCAGCCGGGCCAACCAGGCTTCAACATCTATACGGCCATCGGAAGTGACTGGCTGATCTTCTCTGACTTTTACCATGCGCGTCCTGTCTTGGGTGTTCGATTAACGCCGAAATACGGCCATGGTTTCCACGTGCATTGTTTGTGGAAACATATCGATGATGCCAATTTTGTCTATTTTGTAGCCCTGTTCCGTGAGCATGGCAGCATCACGGGCGAAAGTAGCTGGGTCGCAAGAAACGTATAAAATGTGCGCGGGCTTAAGGCTGGCAATATGGCCCACCACTGTTTTTGCACCGGCGCGAGGCGGGTCCAGCAATACGCCATCCACCTGCTTTGGCAGGCGGCGATAGATCCCCGCCTGCTCCAGATCTGCCGCATAAAAACTGCAATTATCCAAACCCTGATTGCGGGCATTAAGTTCGGCTTGGGCAACCATGTCGGCTACTCCCTCTACGCCATGCACGCTGCCAACCCGTGTGGCCAAGGGCAAACTGAAATTTCCCACACCGCAATACAAATCAATCCAGGTTTGATCGCGAGACAAAGGCAACCAGTTTAGTGCCTGCGCCACCATTTGCTGGTTTATCTGGCGATTTACCTGGGTGAAGTCTTCTGCACGGTACGCAAGTGGCGCATTGAGGCCAGGTACGCTAAGCGAAAACTGCGTGGACACCGCCTCACCGCTAACAAGATAAAGCGCCGGCTCGGCATTGGGCTGAAGCAAAAGCCTTACACTTTGAGTGTCTGCCAACTGTTGCAACACAGCCAGCTCTTGTTCGGAAAGATCGGCTACGTGCCGGACAATAATCACCGGGCCCGCAGAGTCGTCTATTAACTCTACATGGCCCAGGCTCCGTGCTGTTATTTGCGATAACGCGCCCTGCAAAGGTTCAATCAGTTTTGCAAGGCTGGGCACCAGCACATCACACTGTTTGATTTTTACGAGCTGCGCTTGGCCCTTTTGACGAAAGCCTGCAAATGCTTCGCCTTTGTGATGTACAGATAACCTGCAACGACCGCGATAACCAAGCCCCGCGCCCGCCAAAGGCGATGAAAATCCAGGCAAACTTACACCGTTGCGACGGCATTGATCTGCCACCAGATCTTGCTTGAATGCTATTTGCGCATCCAGACTCATGTGTTGTAGATGACAGCCGCCGCAGCTTTGATAATGCGGGCAAGAAGGAACGGCACGTTCTTGCGCAGGCGCGGATAAAAGTTCACTGCTCACGGCCTCATAGAACTTCGATTTCCCGCCAATCACGCGCACACGGTGCGATTCACCTGCGAGCGCCTGTTCTACGAAGGTTACTTTTCCATCTACATAGCCAATGCCACGCCCATCGTGCGCTAAGCGCTCAATAGTGACCTCGGATTCGTTCCGGGGCAGCCTGACTTCAGGTGCCTTGGTGCGTGCAGGCCTTCTGTTGTGCTTTGGGCGAGCGGCCATCAGTTAAAGACGCCGGAGGATAAATAACGATCACCGCGATCACACACAATGGCCACTATTACGGCATTTTCCAGCTTGCGGTTTAACTCAAGGGCAGCAGCAACAGCGCCGCCGGAGGATACACCACAAAAAATGCCCTCTTCCCTTGCAAGGGCCCGCATGGTGTTTTCCGCGGTGACTTGGGCCATATTCACGATTTCGTCTACCCGGCTGGCATCGAAGATTTTAGGGAGATATTCAGTGGGCCACCGGCGAATGCCCGGAATACTGGCACCGTCTTCGGGCTGAAGGCCAATAATCCGAACCTCGGGGTTTTGCTCTTTAAGGTAACGGGAAACCCCCATAATGGTACCGGTTGTTCCCATAGAACTTACAAAATGGGTGACCTTACCTTGGGTTTGTTGCCATATTTCCGGGCCGGTACTCACATAGTGGGCGTTGGGGTTATCGCCATTGGCAAACTGATCCAGTACTTTACCTCGGCCTTCTGCCGCCATTGTCTGGGCCAGATCCCGCGCGCCCTCCATGCCCTCTTCTTTAGTGACCAATATGAGCTCGGCACCGTAGGCCGTCATGGCGGCCTTGCGCTCGGCGGTGGCATTATCGGGCATGATCAGGGTCATTTTGTAACCCATAATGGCCGCAGCCATAGCCAGCGCTATACCTGTATTGCCACTGGTGGCCTCAATCAGGCGATCGCCGGGGGTAATATCGCCCCGGCCTTCAGCCGCCTTGATCATGGAAAGCGCTGGCCTATCTTTAACAGAGCCGGCCGGGTTGTTACCCTCAAGCTTAAGCAGCACCAGGTTACTGGTTTTGCCGGGCAGACGTTGCAGCCTGACCAATGGCGTGCCACCCACCAGCGCTTCCATGGTTGGAAGCCCCAGATCACCGCCAGAATATGACATAAATCAGACCTTTCCCTATGTGTGGAGGCAGCACCAAACCTGGGGCCAGGCCGCCTAAAGGGCGCTATTCTACCGCTGATTATGGTATGGTTAAACCGCTGCCAAATTGGATGGTTTTCTAAGTGGATATAACTCAGTCGATCAAGCGGCGTTCGCTGCGCATTGCCCTGCTCCCTACCGCACTCTTGACGCTCGCACTCGCCCTGCTTCTTACCGGCCTGTACGTGCACCAGCTCGGCAAGCTCTCCATTGACCGGGGCTACCACCTCAGCCGGCTGCTGTCCCAGCTTACCTACCAATCCATGCACAACCGCCTGCTACTGCAATCGGTAGTACAAACCAGCGTAAGCGATGGCGACATTCGGGCTGTGCGCGTGTACGACCTCAATCGCAACCCCCTGATACATGCAGGCAACAGCTTTTCTCTGGTGGCCCAGTTAGACCCGGCGCGGTTCGCCCTGGACGCCAACCACCAAATCCTTGACGACAGCACCCTGTTTATCGTGCCCATCCACGCAGACCACGACTCCTTTGCGCCCTTTGGCTGGCTCGCGGTTGAAATCTCAAACGATGATTACACCCTGCTTGAATACCAAACCCTGTTACTGGCGCTGGTTTTGGGGATGGCCGCGGCAATAGCCAGTGGAGCCATTGCCCTCAATTATGGTCAGCAATTATCCACAAGCCTGAATGACCTCAAGCTGGGCCTGCAGCAGTTGCAATCTGGGGCACTCAATACTCGTTTGGAGGGCAGCAACCTGCCGGAGTTAAACGAGCTTTTAACCGCGTTTAACAAGCTGGCCTTAAGCCTGAAAGAGAGCCGCGAAGAAATTCAACGCAATATGGATCAATCCATAGAAGATTTGCGTGAAACCCTGGAGACCATCGAAATCCAGAATATCGAGCTGGATTTAGCACGCAAAGAAGCCGTTGAGGCAAGCCGCGTTAAATCGGATTTTCTGGCCAACACCTCCCATGAAATTCGCACCCCCCTCAACGGCATTATCGGTTTTACCAGCCTGCTACTGAAAACGCCGCTAACCGATCAGCAAAAAGAATACATGCGCACTATTCAGCACTCATCGCAAGGTTTGCTGACCATCATCAATGATGTGCTTGATTTCTCTAAAATAGAATCCGGCCGCCTGCAGCTCGATTACGTACCCATGCAACTGCGCCAGGTGGTTGAAGAAGCCATGCAAATCATGGCCCCCGCCGCCCACGAAAAACACATCCAGCTTATCTTGCTGATTGATCGCAGCCTGCCCACTCACCTGCTGGGTGATCCCCTACGCCTTAAACAGGTACTGACCAATCTGGTGAGTAACGCAATCAAGTTCTCACACGGTGGCAATGTCATCATTCGCGCAGAACTTAAACAGCTTGAAGAGACTCAGGTAGAGGTTAGCATTACCGTAGAAGATTCAGGCGTGGGCGTAAGCGAGCAAGACAGGTCTAAATTGTTCCAGGCATTTAGCCAGGCAGATAGCAGCAACAGCCGTAAACACGGTGGCACAGGGCTTGGGCTTGCAGTATCCAAGGGGCTTATTAAGCGCATGCATGGCGAGATAGGCGTAAAAAACAGTGATACCGGCGGCGCGCTGTTTTGGTTTACTGCACAATTTGGTATCGAGCAGGAATCTTACCAACAACAACCTCAACACCAGCTGGCCAACTGCCATTTTGCCATGCTGAGTAACAACACCCAGCTCTGCACTCAGGTTAAAGAAATTGTTGGCGCCGAAAGCGGTAAAATTATTCTCGCTAAAAGCACGCAGGAACTGGTAGCGCTCGTCAAAAAACAAGCCCAGATCAACATGCCCGTGGAGGCTATTTTCTACGACATAGAGCCCCAGCAGGAGCGCAGGCTGGATTTTAAAGACCTCAATGAGCTTATTTGCCAGATGCGCGATCACTATTCGTGCAATATGTTTTTATTGGGCACACCCAGCGCGCGCCGTGTTGTAGAGCACAACCTGCCAGACCAAACAGGCAATTTCCTGGAGAAGCCCATTACTCAGGCAAGGCTACTGAATATGATTCGGGCGGGCCTAACACCAGAAAAAGAAGAAACCCGCATCGGCCAGCAATCAAGCTTTGATCACAAGCCCAGTATTTTGGCCGTAGACGACAACCCTGCAAATTTGCAATTGGTCGGCGAGCTATTAAGCGGGCTTGGCATGGACGTGACGCTGGCCTCCGATGGCAAACAAGCCGTAGAAATTGCCGACAAACAAATTTTCGACATGGTGTTTATGGATTTGCAAATGCCGATAATGGATGGCATTGAAGCCACCAAAATCATTCGCAGCCGCGAACTTGGCAAACGTCGCACACCCATTGTGGCGCTTACCGCTCACGCCATGGCCGAGCAAAAATCTCAGCTGCTGCTCGCCGGCATGGACGACTACCTCAGCAAACCTGTGAGTGAGGCGCAGCTGGCGCACGTGATAAACCGTTGGCTGAAAGCCCGCAAAATGCATGCAGGCTGGATAAAAGAAATCCACGAGTTACAAACACCAAAAATTGAAACCACCCAGCCCGAAGCCGGCTCAAAGGTGCAAAGAGTTGTAGATTTACAAGAATCCCTGGCGCTTGCCAACAACAAGCCGCATTTAGCGCGCGACATGCTAAGCATGCTTCTAAACACCCTGGAATCCGATCAGCAATCCATACAGCAAAGTTTTGCCTCGGAAGATTACAAAACACTGGAGTCTACCGTTCATCGGCTACACGGTGGCTGTTGCTACTGTGGGGTCGCAAAGTTGCGAGAGGCCGCTCACGACCTTGATAGAAGCTTGCAAGCCAAAGAAACCGGTAAGCTCGAAATTCAAATTGAGCGGCTGAACATCGAAATTGATGCCCTGCTTCAATGGGGAAAGTCGCACGATGTAGACGTGCTATTTGCTGCAGACGAAACCGAAGTTTCAAGCTAAGTTCAAAAGCTAGTGTGGTATCGCTTTAATTAAACAAAGTACGACTGGTGAGCGGTTTGCTGCCGAGTAAGGGACGTAGCACGCCGCGCATAAAACGCTTGAGTTCAGCCCGGTGCCCTTCATCGGCAAGATCACCTCGCCCTAGCGCTAACAGCGCCGCACCTGATATTCCCGCAAGCTCTGCTTCCAGGCGCTTCATGCCCTGCTGTTGAACCAAACCGTAAGCGGCGCCTGGCTCAATGGGCTTGCCGTCAATATCTTCTGTCAGCGAGAAACTTGCGCCTACCATCTCTAGCAGCAGCCACTCAAACGAACGCAAGCGCACCTCCAATGGAGCATCGCCCCAATCTGGGTGATGCTGTGACAAATCCGCCAATATCTCACCGTAATAATCAAACAATGCAGATTGTGCGTCGTCTTCTGGGAGCAGTCGCACAATTAGTTCGTTGAGATAAAAAGCACAATAAAGCGCCCTGCCCTTCAGCTGAAAAGCGGTACCGGTAGATTCTATATGAGTGAGTGTTTTTAGATTGCCACGGCCCTTGGCAGACACAACGAGGGGGATAAAAGGATTTAGTAGCGCCCTTGGCCCGCCCCTTTTATTGGCTTTTGCGCCCCGGGCATACAAGGATTGACGGCCGTATTCTTTGGAAAAAAAATCGATAATAAGGCTGGTATCGCCGTAGGCGCGGCTATGAAGTACGTAACCTGCACTAAAATTCAGCACAGTTGCCATGGCTAGAAGTCGTCGTAACCCAAGCTTTTTAATGCTCGCTCATCGTCAGACCAGCCAGACTTTATTTTCACCCAAAGCTTAAGCATGACTTTAATATCGAACAAGGCCTCGATATCAATGCGCGCTTGCTGGCCAATTTTTTTAATTCTATCGCCTTTGTCACCAATCAAAATACGCTTTTGGCCGTCCCGCTCAACCAGAATGACCGCACTGATATGCAATATGCCGCCGTCTTGTTCAAATTCTTCAATTTCAACGGCCATTTGGTAGGGTAACTCGGCACCCAGTTGCCGGGTGATCTTTTCGCGCACAATTTCGGCTGCTAAAAAGCGCGAACTGCGGTCGGTGATCTGATCTTCCGGGTACATGTGCTCGCCCTCTGGCAACAGATCTGCAAGCAATGCCTCCAGGCGATCAAGTGCAACGCCTTTAAGTGCCGAAATAGGTACGATTTCTTTGGGCTGCAACCGCTCTGAAAGGCGCTGCAAATGTGGCAACAGAACAGATTTATCCTCCAGCTGATCACATTTGTTAATCGCAATAATCAAGGGAATTGTAAGATTTTCCAGCCGGCGGGCCACCGCCTCATCTTCATCTGTCCAGTGGGTTCTATCAACAAGAAACACCACCACATCCACATCTTTAATTGCAGTGCCGGCGGCTTTGTTCATATAACGATTCATGGCGCTTGCGTGGTGTAAATGCAAGCCGGGGGTATCAACAAACACCAGCTGGTTTGGCCCCTCGGTTTTAATGCCGGTAACGTTATTTCGTGTAGTTTGCGGTTTTCTGGAAGTGATGCTGATTTTCTGGCCAAGCATGTGGTTTAACAAGGTGGATTTACCCACGTTTGGGCGGCCCACCAAGGCAATAAAACCGCATTTTGTTTGCGGTAGGTTTGCATCTGTCACACTATTTTCCTGCTTGCTTGTTGAGGGCTGAAAGCGCCAGGCTGGCGGCTTTTTTTTCCGCTTTTTTGCGGCTGGTATCTGTGGCCATGGGTGCGTCTTTCAGGCCTGCTACTACGCATTTAACCGTGAACCGCTGTGCATGGCCCTCGCCATCCACTTCTTCCAAAACATAGTCAGGCAAGGGTTGCTGGCGCGATTGCAGGTACTCTTGCAGTGCACTTTTGCTGTCTTTGTGCTGATCTTCCAGGGTGATGGCTCTTATGCGCTCACCCACTAAGCGAACAATGAGCGCTTTTGCCGATGCAAGGCCCGACTCTTTGTAAACGGCACCAATAATGGCCTCAACTAAATCAGCGAGAATAGATGCACGTGTATGGCCACCACTTTTGCGCTCGCCATCCCCCAAGCGAACGTACTCGCCAAGGGATAATTCATTGGCGATACTCGCCAATGTTTCACCTTTCACAAGGTTCGCCCGCAGGCGCGTGAGCTGCCCTTCCCTGGCCTCCGGGAAGGCTTCAAACAACTGCTCTGCAACTACAAAGTTCAGAATGCTATCGCCCAAAAACTCCAAACGTTCGTTATTGGGTTGGCCCACACTGCGGTGGCTTAGCGCAAGCTGAAGCAGCTTGGGTTGTTCAAACACATAACCAAGCTGGCGCTCTAGGCGGGTAAAATCAAGCTGATTCACGACTTGGTCTTGGGTCGGTAATCAACAGGAGGCCGGCAGCACTCTTCGGGCTTGCTGGTATCCATGTAGTTTTGGAAATCTACCACAACTGAAATGTTATAAATCAGCGGTACTCGCACTTCGTAATTAATGGTGATGATATTGCGGTTGCGCTCACGCTCAATTTCTATATTGGAAGAGCCAACTGAGCGCACGCCATTAATCATGTAAAAATTAGACAAATGATGCTTGATTTCCGAAGGTGACATTTGCGACACCGGCTTATCTTTATCGCGCAGCGATTCCAGCGCGCTCACAATGTATTGGTTTTCTGAATAAACGGGCACCAATTTAAAGGCACACATCAGGAAAAACCCAGCCACAGCCAGCACTAAAATGAGGTTTAAAGAGCTCATACCCAATTGTTGATTACGCATAACCTGCTCCACTTAGAGATGTTGTCTATTATTCTATGCTACCGGCCCGTGAAAAACTGGGCACACTCAGCAATTGTTCCCAGTGCATCCAAATCGCAAAGGCCTTACCAACGATCGCTTTTTCAGATACGGGGCCCCATTCGCGGCTGTCAGAGCTGTTGTCGCGGTTGTCGCCCATCATAAAATACTCGCCTTCCCCCAGCGACCACTGGCCAGACCGGCTCAGGCCGCCGGGCATAATGCTGCGATGAATCGTATGGGAAACTTCACCCAGCTGCTCTTCCATTACCTGATAGGTTGGGCGGCCTGCGGGTAGATTTGCCTGTAACTTTTGGGGCACTTTTTCACCGTTGATGTATAGAGCTCCGTTAGAGATTACGATTTTATCGCCGGGCAGCCCTACCACGCGCTTGATGTAATAGGTATCGGGTTTATGGGGTGGGAAAAACACCATGACATCGCCGCGCTCGGGCGCATTCATCTCGAGCACTTTGGTATTGGTTACCGGCAGGCGCAAGCCGTAGGTGTACTTGTTGACCAGAATAAAATCACCCACCTGCAAGGTGGGCACCATCGATGGCGAGGGAATCTGGAAGGGCTCAACGATAAACGAGCGCAACACCAATACAAATGCCAACACCGGAAAGAAAGACTTTGCATATTCAACCGGCGCAGGCTCTTTTGCCGCTGCATCCATTGCGATTACATAACCTTCATCGGTTTCTTTCAAGCTGGTTTTCTTAAGTTCGGCTTCCACTGTTTGCACACGCGCCTTGCGGGCTTTTGCAAGAAACAGGATGTCATAGAGCCAAATAAGGCCAGACACAAAAACCAGCACCACCAAAATCAGTGGGAAATTAATATCCAATTGCCATTCCTTTTATTAATAACGCAAACGTTAGCTATCTACTTTTAAGACTGCCAAGAAGGCTTCCTGCGGTATTTCAACACGCCCTACCTGCTTCATACGCTTCTTGCCGGCCTTTTGTTTCTCCAGCAGCTTACGCTTACGGCTAACATCACCGCCGTAGCATTTGGCTGTTACATCCTTACGCAAGGCCTTTACGGTAGTGCGGGCAACCACCTGCCCGCCAATGGCCGCCTGAATGGCCACATCAAACATTTGCCGCGGGATCAGCTCTTTCATCTTCTCGGCAATGGCCCGGCCTTTGTAGGAGGCGTTATCGCGGTGCACAATTAACGCCAGTGCATCCACTTTCTCGCCGTTAATCAGAATGTCCAGGCGCACCAACTTGGCCGGCTCGAAACGCTGGAAGGCGTAATCGAGCGACGCAAAGCCACGGCTGACGGACTTGAGCCTGTCGAAGAAATCCAACACCACTTCGTTCATGGGCAGCTCGTAGCGCACCTGCACTTGCGAGCCTGTGTATTGAATATCTTTTTGAATGCCGCGCTTTTCTACACAGAGCGTAATAACTGCGCCCAGGTATTCCTGCGGCACCAGGATATTGGCCTCTACAATGGGCTCACGCATTTCATCAATCAGGCCGATATCGGGCAATTTTGACGGGTTGTCTACGTAAACCACTTCTTTATCTGTTTTAAGCACCTCGTAAATTACGGTGGGCGCAGTGGTAATCAGATCCAGGTCGTATTCACGCTCTAAGCGTTCCTGAATGATCTCCATGTGGAGCATGCCAAGAAAGCCGCAACGGAAGCCAAAACCCAGTGCATCGGAGCTTTCAGGCTCGTAAAAAAGCGACGCGTCATTCAAGGTAAGCTTTGCAAGGGCTTCGCGGAAAGCTTCGAAATCATCAGAGGTAACCGGGAACAGGCCGGCATATACCTGCGGCTTTACCTTCTTAAAACCGGGCAGCGAAGGGACATCGGGTGCATTGGCGTGGGTGATGGTATCGCCCACGGGGGCGCCCAGAATTTCCTTAATGCCGGCAACAAAAAAGCCCACTTCGCCGGCTTTAAGCTCTTTGGTTTCGGTAAGCTTTGGCGTAAACACACCCACTTTATCCACCACATGCGCCTTGCCGATGGACTTGGTCATGATTTTATCTTTTGCGCGCAGGGTGCCCTGCTTTACCCGCACCAAAGAAACAACGCCCAGGTAGTTATCAAACCAGGAGTCGATAATCAGCGCCTGCAGCGGCGCGTTAATATCGCCAACCGGCGGCGGCACCAGGCGCACAAGCTCCTCTAAAACATCTTCAATGCCCATACCGGATTTGGCGCTGCAACGAACGGCCTCAGTGGCATCGATACCGATGATATTTTCAATTTCTTCGGCTACGCGCTCGGGTTCGGCCTGAGGCAGATCCATCTTGTTTAAGACGGGGATCACCTCCAAACCCTGCTCGATGGCGGTATAGCAATTGGCCACAGATTGCGCTTCTACGCCTTGGCCTGCATCCACCACCAACAAGGCACCCTCGCAGGCCGCCAGCGAGCGCGATACTTCATAGGAAAAATCCACGTGCCCGGGGGTATCAATAAAATTCAGCTGATAGACTTTTTCATCACGGGCTTTGTAGTGAAGTGTGACACTTTGCGCCTTGATGGTAATGCCGCGCTCGCGCTCGATATCCATGGAATCGAGCACCTGTGCCGCCATTTCACGGTCGGTCAGGCCACCGCACATCTGGATGAACCGGTCGGCAATGGTAGATTTCCCATGATCGATATGGGCAATGATTGAGAAATTACGAATATGGCTTAAGTCAGACACAGGTGCGCTTCAACTACTAAGATCGTGAATAAACTGGGAAGTACAACCCTTGCAGGCCACCCGAAGGCGCAATAAAACAAGGGTTTAACAGCCCAAATAAGGAGAGCCCCGCAGGGCTCTCTTGGCGCGGCAAGTCTACCGCATTTGGGCTTTATAGGCTATGTAACTCACTCTTCTATGATGATAGATCGAAACGTCGGCCGGCCATCACGATAAAAGCGAATTGGCAACAATTTGCCCTCAGGCAGGGCTTTTTGTAGCGCTTGGTAGTGGCCTGGATCTTTCACCTCATTAAAGCCCAGCTGGGCAATCACATCACCGGGGCGCAGGCCGGCCTTGGCGGCGGGCGAATCCGGGGCTACTTGCACCACCATTACACCACCATTGATACGCAGGGCCTGCAGTTGACGGCTGTCCACTGGCTCAACTACCAGCCCCAGGCGATCGCCAGAGGCCTTGGCGGCAACACTGGGGGTATTCTCGCCATTGAGCGTGCCCACGGTAACCTGTAGCCGTTTCTTCTTGCCGGCACGCATTACATCTACGTCAACCTTGGTGCCAGGGGCAATGCCCCCCACCACGTGTGGCAAATCTGCGCTTTTGGCTATGGTTTTTCCGTCGAAACGGATGATGACATCACCCACCTCAAGGCCCGACTTATCGGCGGGGCTCGCCGGTTCAATCTGCTGAATCAGGGCGCCCATGGGCTTATCCAGCCCGAAAGACTTGGCCAAATCGCGATCTACCGCCTGAATGGCAACCCCAAGCCAGCCGCGATCCACCCGCCCCTTGTCTTTGAGCTGGGCTATGACGTCTTTGGCCACGTTGCTGGGGATAGCGAAAGACAAGCCAATAGAACCACCGCTACGGGTGTAGATCTGGCTGTTGATGCCTACCACTTTGCCTTCCATATTAAACAATGGCCCGCCGGAGTTACCGGGGTTAATGGCCACGTCGGTTTGGATGAAAGGCACATAGTTCTCGTTGCGCTCGGTGGGAATGCTGCGCCCGATGGCACTGACGATGCCCGCACTGGCAGTGAAATCCAGGCCAAATGGTGAACCGATAGCCAGCACCCACTCGCCCACTTTGAGGTCATCTGAATCTGCGAACGCCAATGTGGGTAAATCGTCGGCGTTAACCTTGAGCAGCGCCAGATCAGAGCGTGGATCAGTACCGATGACCTCCGCATCAAACTCGCGGTTGTCTATAAGACGTACAGAAATGTCATCTGCGCCTTCAACCACATGGTTATTAGTGAGCACATAGCCATCTTCGGAAATGATAAACCCAGAACCCATAGACCGCTGCTCGCGCTCGCGCGGGTCTCTTGGTTCGAACAGGTGTCTGAAGATATCGGGGATGTCTTGCGGGTATTGCTGGCGTGGCGAAGAGCGCTTAGCGCGCTCAACGGTGTTAATTTTCACCACCGCCGGCGAATGGTCTTCAATCAGTTCAGTGAATTCTGGCAAGCTGCGCGCACTGGCCGATGCGACCAGGCTAAACGCCACCACTACCCCAAAGAGCCACTGTTTTAGTTGCATGCGTTCCTCACTTTATCGATTCCAAATTCGTACCTGGGTACGTGCTGCTTCAGAAAATGATAAGGCTCGAAAGGCTAGAGCTTGTGCCCGAGTTTGAGCCCCATATGCATTCCCTTAGGCGCTTTGACCGTGCAGGCGCGCACAAGTTTCATGCCTAACCACAAGCCCAGCGCGGCACCCGCCAAAGCGACGAGATCGTGCGACAAAAACCTGTAAAAGCCCGCCGCCATGGCAATCATGGTTACCAGCGGCAACAGGTACACCAATAAGGCGGCCCGGGCCAGTGCATCAGCTTGCACGGTAAAGGTGATTTGATCGCCCACTTTGAATATTGGGTCTGTTTCGTCAATAGCCAAGAGGTTGGCTGTTTCGGCCCACTTGGCCATGGCCGACTGGCCGCACACGGCTTTTGCCGAACACTGGGCGCAGGCCGAGCGATTGATGGATTCAACCCAGGTTTTGCCCGCCTCGATTCGGACAATACGGCCCTGCTCTTGAATTTCACTCAGCAAGTTCGGCCTCCACAGGGCCAAGGCTCATGGCCACGCGCTCAAGGCTTGGCGCAGGTATTTCACCTACCGCCGTCACGCGAAAATTGTGGCCGGCAAGCTCGGCCTTGCCCATGTAGGCTACAGTCGCGCCGCGCTGTGCGCGACCTTCAATAATGCTTGGGGTGTCTATGGCGTCAATAAAAATGGAAAAGGCGGCCAATCCGTCTGAGTAGGCAAGCATTTCGCGCTTGCCGGAAAGTTGTTTGGTGGCCACCAACTCGAACCCTGGCGGCAACCAGTGGCTTAACCAGCGGCCGGTGCCTGCCGAAATTTGCGACGCGCCACAGTCGACGGCCCGCGCATCCGCAAGACTTACAGCTTGCTGTGTTGCCGCCTGCTCGCCGGCTGCTTGGCTTGCTTCGCCTTCAACATTGAGCGTGGCAAATTGAAAACGCTCGAGAACCCGGGCGCCCTGGCCGATGAAAATCACTTTCAGCGCTATGTAAGTGGTGTCGTCCAACGCCAGCACATAACCGTAGCGGTGCTGATCGCGCGGCATTACCTGCACAAGTGTCGCCTGACGCCCGGCAATACGCTCTTTGCCTACTGTCGAAATATGGTAATAGGCATCTATATCTTGATTATCGGCGCCTAGCGCAACACCACGCAGCAGCCGCTCGCCTGCACTTGGGCAATGGCTTAAGCCCGCATTGCGGCTAATGGCGCGGTGTTCACCATTGAGGTGCACCAGCCGCTCTTGCTCTACGCCACCCACCACCCGGTGCTCAAGCTCCATGGTGGCCAGATGGGCGCCGTGCTCGTAGGTCAACACACCGGAATAATTCAGGGTTGCCATGGCTTGGGCGTGGCGGGCCAGCAAGGCACGGGCGTCATCAGCAAGCGCGGGAGCCGCACAAATCGTCAGAAGAATAAATACAAAAGCCCGGGGCAGGCCCAGGCGATTGGTTAACAATGGTTTCATATTTGGCCTTGTGGTCTGGGGCCCGGGTGGCGCTACTCTGCGTGCCCCGCCTCGCCATCTTGAGATGCCTGCGGGCGCTCGGCTTCGGCATTGGGTGTGATACGCGCATAGGGCAACAGGCCCTGGGCGCTGTTTTGCGATGCATTTTCAGCATGCTCAAGCATTAACTGATTTAGGTGTTGCTCAATGGCCTGATTTTGCTGGGCGTTAGGCTGGTAGCTAACCGTTGCGCGCTCTGGCTGGACTGCGAGCGCCGGGCCATCGCTAATGTTTACTGTACGGGTATTGAGCGTTGGCGCTTGAAAGCCATCGGGCACAACACCGGCTGCGCCGCCTACGGTTTCCGGTGCTTTAGCCACCATGGGTGCCTGGGTTGCCAGGTATTGCTGGGCACCAATCACCACGGCGCCCGCCACACTGGCCGCCACTGCCATACGGCCAGCTGCTGACCATATTTTGCCAATGGCAGACTGGGGCTTGCCTACACTGTGTGCCGGTTCATCGGCAATGGCTGCGCTGATTTGCAGTGAGAGGTCAACGGGCACAACACCGGGGGTATCGCCACGCATGGCACCGGCTGCCAGGTGGTAGTTTTGCCAGGCATCGCGCAAACACGGGTCAGACTCTGCGGCCTTAAGCAGGCGATGCAACTCCAGCTCACTGGCCTCGTTGTCCATTAGTGCCGAGAGGCTTTCCTGAAGTTTGCGATCTGATTGTTGAACCATTCTGAGCTCACCTTGATTAACAGCTCGAGACTAGGTGCCAATTCTAAGAGACACCCCTCTTTTCGTGATAATTGTGCGACGAGTCGCCTGCTTACTGGGTTAAGACTCCGGTACCGGTACCAAGTTCCCCGGTTTCACGAATTTTGTAAAAAAAAAAGTAAATTTTGTTTAAGCCGGGGTGGTTTTACGCCCTTGCGGCTCCATATAGGCCGAAATTTTAGCATCCAGCGCCTCGCGAGCCCGGAATATGCGAGATCGCACGGTACCCACCGGGCACTGCATGATTTCAGCGATCTCTTCATAGCTCTTGCCGTCTATTTCGCGCAAGGTTACCGCTGAGCGTAGGTCTTCGGGCAGTGAGGCGATGGTTTTTGCAACCACAGCCTCCAGCTCATCTTTGAAATGCAGCCCCTCTGGCGTGTTCACGTCTTCCATATACTCAGCCGCCAGATACTCGGCTTCCTCGGCATCCACACCCTGGGCCGGCGGGCGGCGCGAGCGCGACACCAGGTGGTTTTTGGCCGTGTTTACCGCAATGCGAAACAACCAAGTGTAGAACGCGCTGTCGCCCCGAAAACCGGGAATAGCGCGATAGGCTTTGATGAACGCCTCTTGCACCACGTCGTTCACCTCGAAGGCATCGCGAATATAGCGCGAAACAATGGCTGCCACCTTGTGCTGGTATTTCAACACCAGGAGATCAAAAGCGCGCTTATCGCCCTTTTGCACACGCTCTACCAACATTTGATCGTTATCTGGCGCTTGCGCCATGAATCGCTCCCCAACCTTCAGATTCCGGGCCCCGGGCTGCTCTCCATACAAGCAGCCGCCGCGCGCAAGCACTACAGGGCCTAACAAACGCAGATTTTACGTCCAAATAGTGCAGCAAGTCTCTGTAAAGACGCGTATTTTGTAAAAAAAGTTCCCCATCGGCCATGCTTTATTGCTACCGAGGAGCGCCCCGCTTTCGCTATAATCGCGGCTTCTGTTACCTCTGGAATTGCAATTGGCTATGCAGTATCAATTTGATGTTTTAGTGATCGGCAGTGGTGCTGCCGGCCTGTCGCTGGCACTTCACCTGGCAGACACCGCCAAGGTTGCCGTACTAAGCAAAGGCCAGCTCCACGAAGGCTCCACCTGGTTTGCCCAGGGCGGCATAGCGGCGGTGCTCGACGATCAAGACAGCATTGATGCCCATGTAGCCGACACACTGGCAGCCGGCGGAGGCCTGTGCCACCCAGACAGCGTGCGCTTTACCGTAGAGCGCAGCAAAGCGGCCATTGAATGGTTAATCCAGCAAGGTGTGGATTTCACCAAAAATGGCGGCGCAGACGACTACCACCTTACCAAAGAAGGCGGCCACAGCCACCGACGCATCATCCACTCGGCCGATGCCACGGGCAAAGCCGTGCTCAGCAGCCTGATAGAGCGGGTAAAGGGCCACAGCAATATCACTCTACTTGAGCGCTTCATTGCACTCGATCTGATCACCCAGCCAGACCCCAACTCACGCAAATTGCGCTGCACCGGCGCGTACGTGTACAACCCCGGCGATGATCATGTGCACGCCTTTCAAGCAAAATCGGTGGTGCTGGCCACGGGCGGCGCCTCTAAGGTGTACCTTTACACATCTAACCCTGACGGCGCATCGGGCGACGGCATTGCCATGGCCTGGCGCGCCGGCTGCCGGGTGGCCAACATGGAATTCAACCAATTTCACCCCACGTGCCTGTTTCACCCTAAAGCCAAGTCTTTTCTGATTACCGAGGCGTTGCGGGGTGAAGGTGCCCACTTAAAGCTGCCCAATGGCGAGCGCTTTATGCACCGCTTTGACGAACGCGAAGAGCTGGCACCGCGCGACATAGTGGCGCGCGCAATCGACCATGAGATGAAGCGTCTGGGCTCTGACTGCCTGTACCTTGATATTAGCCACAAGCCGCCTGAGTTTATTGCAGAGCACTTCCCCACTGTGAAATCCCGGTGCCTGGAATTCGGCATCGACATCACCCGCGAACCTATTCCCGTGGTGCCGGCCGCCCACTACACCTGTGGCGGCATTGTGGTAAACGCCCAGGGCCAAACCGATTTATTAAACCTCTATGCCATTGGCGAAACGTCATTTACAGGCTTGCACGGGGCTAATCGCATGGCCTCTAATTCGCTGCTTGAATGCCTGGTGTATGCGCGTTCGGCAGCGCTCGATATCGCCCAGAAACTGGCCGCCATTCCCGCCCCTCAACCAAGCCCTGCGTGGGATGAATCGCGAGTTACCGATTCAGATGAAGACGTTG
Source organism: Simiduia sp. 21SJ11W-1 (assembly GCF_024138675.1). Lineage (NCBI taxonomy): Bacteria > Pseudomonadati > Pseudomonadota > Gammaproteobacteria > Cellvibrionales > Cellvibrionaceae > Simiduia > Simiduia sp. 21SJ11W-1. Next base: position 2,004,048 of record NZ_CP090959.1, read on the forward strand.
TGATCTCTCACAACTGGGATGAGCTGCGCAGATTCATGTGGGACTACGTGGGCATTGTGCGCACCCAAAAGCGCCTTGAGCGCGCAACCCATCGTATTAAGCTTTTGCAAAAAGAAATTGCCGAGTATTACAGCAACTACAAGGTGCGCGGCGATTTGATTGAGCTGCGCAACCTGGCGCTGGTGGCCGAATTAATTATCCGCTCGGCCATGGAGCGAAAAGAAAGCCGTGGCCTGCACTACTCGCTGGATCACCCAAAACTTGCGCCCGTGGCGCGCGATACTATTTTGGTACCCACCAATTTCGCCGCGCAGGATATTTTTGTATAAGCGCGCCGAGGCCAGCTTGCGCTAATGGGTAGTTGCAATAATAGGAAGTTGAGCTAACTGGAAGTTGCGCTAATGGCGAACAGCGCCTTGGCGCAGCTGAACGCGCAACCGGCGATGGGCTCTGGCATTGTGGCCATCGGCCCATAGCCAAAGGTACACAGGCAAGTAGCTCGCCTGACGCTTCACTTTTAAAATAATCAGGTAACTGATTACCAGCTGTTCACCGGTAAGATTTACAGCTTCCCACTCGCCGGCTGCGCCCAGCCAAAGCCCCTCGTGATTTATACGCAAAAATTTTGCCGATAAATCGCCATTGAATGGCCGCCGCAAATAGACAAACAGCGCAGTAACAAGCGCCAGCAAAATCAGCAGCCCGCCCCCTAACAAAAGCTCGCCAACCAAGCCTGTGTCCAGCTCCCGGCCGGCAACCCAAAATATCAGAAGTGCAAATGGCAAGGCGGCGCAAAATAGCCACAAGGTCAGCTTATAGCGACGTTCGAGGCGGCCTGCAGTTAGCGCAAGCTGAATGACCTCAGGGCTTTGCCTGGAGCCCCGTGTTCGCGCGGATGATTTCGACAATGCGCAGCAGCTCCGTGTCCTCTGGGTCTTGACGCTTCAGAAACCAGCCAAAAAGATCCTGGTCTTCCGACTCAAGCAGCTTCCAGTAACGCTCTTTGTCTTCCTGCGCCAAGCCTGGGTAGATATTTTCCAAAAAGGGCAAGAGCACCAAATCGAGCTCCAGCATGCCGCGCCGACTGCCCCAAAACAAACGATTTCTCTCCACCCTAGGTCTCCAGCGAACTGCGAAAGGTTACTGCCAAAACACACCCGGCCAGGCAATGTGACGCCCACAGGCAAGCTATGGCAAAATCTCGCTTGCGAAACTACAAGCGATTGGCATTATAGCGACCCGCTACCCCCATTTCACCCAAAATACCCCAGAGCAACGCAATCATGAACAAGGCTTGGCAGCAATTTATCGCAGATCAGGGCGCCGTGACCGATGCAGCCGGTGTCACCGAGTGTTTTTCCGAGCAGCCCTATCCACCACTGGGCGCCGAAGTATTGGTAGACGCACAATGTTTACGCGTGCTGGATCTCACAGGCCCTGATTGCATCAAGTTTCTGCAGGGCCAGATTACCCAAGACGCCCAGCAGCTCGCACAGGCGCGCGGCCTATTTGCAGATCACTGCAACCCCAAAGGCCGCATAGTTGCAAGCTTTTATGCCTTAGGCCTCGGCGCTGAACACATTCGTATTATTCTGCCCGCAAGCAATGCAGACCACTTTGCCGCCCACCTGAAGAAGTACCTGGTATTTGCCAAGGCAGAACTGCAGCAACGAGACGACCTCGTGTGTATTGCACTTATGAATTTGAGCGCACAAGCGCTTAGAAGCCTGGCCGGCGAGCTACAGGCTCAAGCCGCACTAGGCCTGCCCGCCGAGCAAGGCGGCGTGTGCCAACAAGATGAACAAAGCGCCTTTGCAGTTACCGATTCAACCCTGTTGCTCACGCTTAGCGAACCCAACGCACAAGGGCTCTGGCAAACTTTGGCGCCCAAAATGGCGCTGGGCGGGCAACGCTATTGGGCTGCCAGCGCAATCGCTGCCGGCGTTGCCTGGGTAGCTGCGCACAACCGCGAGCACTACACCCCTCACCAGATCAACCATCAGCTCATCAACGCCATCAGCTTTCGCAAAGGATGCTACACAGGCCAGGAAGTTGTGGCGCGCATGCACTACAAGGCCACGCTCAAAAGCCATGCCTATGGATTTAGCTTAACAAATGATCAACCGATAGAGCCGCAAGCTGTGATTTACGCGGGCGATGAAAAAGCAGGCACGGTAATCAATGCAGCTGAAACAGGCGCAAACCAATGGCTACTGCTAGCGGAAGTGCGAGATGCACTGGTAAATAGCACCTTACACGTAGAGGGCGTAAGTGCAGAAAAACTCCATCAGGTACCGCTGCCCTATGCTATAAACAAGTGACGTAATTCGAAAACTTGTGGAGTTTATAAATGAGCCAATTGGTGGAAAAAGTCAGCCAAGACATCATCGCCGCCCTTGAATCTGACCAATTGGTACTGCCCACCCTGCCCGAGGTGGCCCTGAGGGTAAGGGAAGTTGCCGAAGACCCGGATGCCAGCATCAACCAGATGAGCAAGGTCATCGGTAGCGATGCAGCCCTTGCCGCTCGGCTTATAAAGGTGGCTAACAGCCCCCTCCTGCGTGGCAGCCGGGAAATCACCGATCTGCAAATGGCGCTGTCACGCCTCGGCATAGAGTACACCTGCAATATTGCCACCGGCCTTGCCATGTCTCAGATGTTTCAGGCCACCAGCGACTTGGTAGACAAGCGAATGCGCGATGTGTGGACCCGCTCCAGTGAAGTTGCCGGTATTTGCCATGTAATGTGCAAGCACCGCACCAAGTTGCGGCCAGATCAGGCAACACTCGCAGGGCTGGTACACCGCATAGGCGTACTGCCTATTCTTACCTACGCCGAGGAAAACCCGAGCCTGCTGCGCGACAGCTTCACACTGGATACCGTGATAGAAGCACTCAACGGCCCCATTGGCGATCGCATATTAAAGCACTGGGCATTCCCAGAGCCGCTCATTCACATTCCCACCCTGCACATGCAGTTTGAGCGCCAGGCACCTGAAGCCGACTACGCAGACATAGTGACCGTGGCGGTGTTGCAGAGCTATATGGGCTCAAACCACCCGCTGGCCAGTGTGGATTACAGCAGCGTAACCGCCTTTGGTCGCCTGGGGCTCGATTCAGATATGGAAAATGCCGAAGGCGATGATTTAAGCGCCGAAATGGAAGCCGCTATGGCAATGCTGCAATAGCTGCCAACTTAATTATCTGAGAACAATGCCGGGGGCTCCGGCAATGCCCGCCAATCTACCTGCCCCCTGCCCCATTCGGCCAACTGAGCGTTGGCCAAATCAAAACACGCAGAGCCAATAAACGCGCAAAAATCCTTACCCGCCTTGGTGGCGCCCAGTGGGCTTGGGTGTGAGGTTTTAATCACGCGGTGGCGCTCGCCATCTACTGCCGCACATACGCCGTGAGCAAATCGCCCCCAGGCCAAAAACACCACAGGGTGTGATTGATTATTTACGGCCTCAATACACCGCTGGGTAAACGCAAGCCAGCCTCGCTTGGCGTGCGAACCTGCCTGGCCCTGCTCTACGGTGAGCGATGCATTTAATAACAGCACGCCCTGATTGGCCCATGCGGTTAAATCGCCAGACTCGGGCCAAGGGCCTTTACCAAATATTTCTTTATAAATATTTTTAAGGCTGGGCGGCAAGGCAACACCAGCGGGCACGCTAAAACTTAGCCCATGGGCCTGGCCTGGCCCGTGGTATGGGTCTTGCCCCACAATCACTACTTTTACCTGATCAAGTGGCGTGTGCAAAAACGCGGTAAACCAGGAATCTGACGGCGGAAAAACAGTTTTACCGGCGCGCTTTTCGCTTTGCAAAAACGCCCTTAGCTCACCCATGTAAGGCTTTGCAAACTCCTGCTCGAATACAGACCGCCAACCGTCATCCAGCTGTTCCAAAATATTAGCCACAGCGCTTCCTTAAATATTTACACAACCTCAAGGGTTAAAAAAAGCCGCTAAGCGGCTTTTTGTTTTTTACTCTGGCCGCATATGCGGGAACAGCAGTACATCCCGGATAGATGGCGAATCCGTAAGCAGCATAACCAGCCGATCAATGCCAATGCCTTCACCTGCTGTGGGCGGTAAACCGTACTCCAAGGCGCGCACATAGTCGGCATCGTAGTGCATGGCTTCATCGTCACCGGCATCTTTTTCACGCACCTGCTGCATGAAACGCTCCGCCTGATCTTCGGCATCGTTCAGCTCGGAAAAGCCGTTTGCCAGCTCCCGCCCACCCACGAAAAACTCGAAGCGGTCTGTAACGAAGGGGTTGTCATCGTTGCGGCGGGCAAGTGGCGATACTTCAGCCGGGTATTCGGTAATGAAGGTGGGCTGAATTAACTTGTGCTCGGCAGTTTCTTCAAAAATTTCAATTTGAACTTTGCCCAGGCCCCAGGTTTCTTTCACATCGATTTTCAGTTTGCGGGCAATCGCGGTGGCGCTGGCCAAATTGTTTAATTGCTCGCGCTCAATGCCTGAATTGTATTTCAAAATGGCATCTACCACAGAGATACGATCAAAAGGCTTGGCAAAATCAAACTCCGTACCCTGATAACTAAAGGCCGTTGAACCACGTACTTCTACTGCCAGCTTGCGCAGCATATCTTCGGTGAGATCCATCAGGTCTTTATAATCGGCGTAGGCCTGGTAGAACTCCAGCATGGTGAACTCTGGGTTGTGCCGGGTAGATAAACCCTCGTTGCGGAAGTTGCGGTTGATTTCATAAACCCGCTCATAGCCACCCACAACCAAACGCTTCAAATACAGCTCAGGCGCAATACGCAAAAACATCTCAACGTCCAGGGCGTTGTGATGGGTAACAAAAGGCTTGGCCGACGCGCCACCGGGAATCACATGCAGCATGGGAGTTTCCACTTCCATGTAGTCTGCCTGATTCAAATACTGACGGATAAAGCTGATCACCTTGGAGCGGGTGCGAAATACGTCGCGCACCTCGGGGTTTACCATCAAATCTACATAGCGCTGGCGGTAACGGATTTCCTGGTCACTCAAGCCGTGGAATTTGTCAGGCAGCGGGCGCAGGGCCTTGGTGAGTAACTGGAACTCACCCAAGTTTACATAGAGATCGCCCTTGCCGGATTTGTGCAGCTGGCCTTTAACGCCCACCAGATCGCCGATATCCCACATGCCGGTGGTTGCTTTTAAGTTTTTCTGCGCTTCTTTATCAGCGTAAAGCTGTATCTGGCCGCTGCCATCTTGCAGCACGAAAAACGGGCCGCGCTTTGCCATAATGCGGCCAGCCACAGAGGCGATATTACCGAGCGCCTCGAGCTCTTCTTTCGATTTATCCCCAAACTCTGCCTGCAGATCAGCGGCTTTGTGCTCACGACGAAAATCGTTTGGGAAGGCATTACCCTTCTCGCGAATGGCCGTTAATTTTGCCCGGCGCTCGGCGATCAAGCGGTTTTCATCTGGTGCGGGAGTTTGGTTGTCGTTACTCATGTTAGGCACTCGTTAATGAATTACAGGCCAGCCTTCAGGCTTGCCTCGATAAACTGATCCAGATCACCGTCTAGCACTGCCTGACAGTTACTGGTTTGAACGCTGGTGCGCAAATCTTTGATGCGCGAATCATCCAGCACGTAAGAGCGAATCTGGCTGCCCCAACCGATGTCGGCTTTGCCGTCTTCCAGTGCCTGTTTGTCTGCCGAGCGCTTTTGCATCTCAAGCTCGTACAAACGCGCACGCAGCATTTTCCAGGCTTTGTCGCGGTTTTGGTGCTGGGAGCGTTCGCTCTGGCACTGTACTACGGTGTTAGTGGGTTCGTGGGTCAAGCGAACTGCAGAGTCTGTTTTGTTAACGTGCTGACCACCGGCACCGGAGGCGCGGTAGGTATCGGTACGCACATCAGAGGGGTTTATGTCGATTTCGAAATTGTCATCAATTTCCGGCGACACAAACACCGAGCTGAATGAGGTGTGGCGCCTGTTGCCTGAATCAAAGGGCGACTTACGCACCAATCGGTGTACCCCTGTTTCAGTGCGCAACCAACCGAAAGCGTACTCGCCTTCAAAATAAATGGTGGCGCTTTTAATGCCCGCCACTTCGCCGGCCGACACTTCTTCAAGGGTGGTTTTAAAGCCTTTGGCCTCGCCCCAACGCAAATACATACGCAACAGCATCTCGGCCCAATCTTGCGCCTCGGTACCGCCAGAGCCTGCTTGAATATCCAGGTAGGCGTTGTTGGCATCCATCTCGCCGGAAAACATCCGGCGGAACTCCAATACCGCTAACTGGGCCTCTAAGGCCTCAATGTCTGCAGCCACGGCATCTACCGAATCCTGGTCTTGTTCTTCAACGGCCATATCCAGCAGATCGCGGCTATCGGCAACACCTGAGTCAAGCTTTTCAATGGTGCTCACTACAGCTTCCAGCGAGGCTCGCTCACGCCCCAAGGCCTGGGCACGTTCTTGATCGTTCCAGACATCTGGCTCGGCCAGTTCCAGCTCTACTTCAGCGAGCCGCTCTTTTTTGGTGGCATAGTCAAAGGTACCCCCTAAGCACGTCGGTGCGCGCTTGAAGGTCTTTTAATGCGTTGAGAAGAGGATTGATTTCCATGCAGCCCCGTAAGCCCCAGGTGGGCGAAATATCGAAAGGCGCGGATTGTACCCCACAGCCACGCTCTCACCAAGTATGGCTGCAGGGAAATGCCCTGCTAAACCAAGGCGTTTAACAGCCAGCCCATCACCAGGATTTGCGGCAAGGTGTACAGTGGCAAGGCGAGCGCCAAACGCCAAGATCCGGTGGTATCGCGCAGCGACATTATCTCGGTGTAATCCGTTGAAACACCGGCCATCATGAAGGTGAAACCATTGCCCGGGGCGTCTGCCCGAGTCACCAGTTCAGCGGCCAGCGGTGTAGAGCCCTCTGAGCACACTTCTATAATGGTGGCGGCAACCAGCGTGGCTGCCAAGCCCAAAAGCGTGGGGCCAAACCACTGCTCAAATACGGCGGTGTCTACGAAGGTTCTGACCAACGCCGCCAGAATCACGCCCACCAGCAACCAGCGCAGCACCATTGCCGAACCCTTAAGGCCATCCCATAAGATGTCTGGCACCAGCTGCCACTGCCAATTTATGGCCTGCCAGCGCTGCTTTAAGTCAGACGGCCAGTGATAACCGGCTTCCTGTTTAACTGTGTTGGGGTTGGCTGGCAATTTGCCGCGGGCCACCAACCTGTCTACCCACCAGCCGGTGCAGAGCGCCACCAAGAGCGATAAACCAATAAAAAGCGCCGTGAGCGGCAGCCCTATGAGCGACACCATAATGATGGTGAGAGATAGCGAATTCCAGGGCGTTGCAATCAAAAAGGCCATTACCTGGCCAAGGCTGGCGCCGCGCTTGTAGAGCTGCATGCCCACCATCAAAACGCCGTGAGAGCATAAATCCAATGCCAGGCCCGCACCGGTGGCTCTCAGCAAGCCACGTTTGGAGCCACCCTCACCCAACACACCCATAATCAGGGCCTGGGGTACGCGCGCCAGCACGCCCACAAACACCGCGGCCAACACTATGCCCCACCACATGGTATTCATGAGTTCAAACACCGTATGGCTGGCTACACCAAGGTAGCCCCGGAGGCTGCCTTGATTCGCCAAGGCCTCATGCCCAACCACCAGGTAGGTGCCGTAGAGCAATGCCACCACACACAAACCGCCCCACAATAAATAATCAATACGCTTGGCGCCGCCAGGCGAATCACAGCAACCGCCTGAGGAGTCTGGGGCGCTTTGCCCGCGGCCCTGTAGGGTTGATGGCTCGCAACAGCCGGGCTTTACCTCAGCCTTTTCACTTGCAGGGCCACAACATTTGGATTCACCGGTCATGCTGCACCTCACTATTTGCGCTGTCAAAATTTGCCGCCGCCAAACGGTCTAAAATCGCACAGCGGTTGCCTTCACGGCCATCGCAGGATTGCCACAGCTCGCTTAAGGTGGCCTCAAGTCGTTCAAGCTCCAACCGTTTTTGCCGCAACTCGGCAAGTTTTTCTCCCACCAAATGCTTCACCCGCGCACTGTGGCTGCCTTTTTTACGGTACATATTCAACAAGCGGCCAGACTCCTGAACGGTAAACCCCACGGCCCGGGCGTGTTGTAAGAAGCACAGGTGATCGAGATTATCGCGGCTATAGATGCGGTAGCCATTGTGTGCGCTGCGCTGAGGTGCCACCAACCCCTGGGCCTCATAATAACGTATGGCTTTAGGCGAGAGCCCCGTTACCTTGGCAACATCTTGAATCTGCACACTGCCTCCTTACACGCTGCATAGGGCGTGTAAAAATTTGTAATACACGCTTTAGACTCACAATTTAAACGCAGTATGAACCTTGCCCCAGGGGCAAGGTCAAGGGTAGCGGCAATTCAGAAGGCGTATTTGACTGGAAATTACCCAGCGCTCGAATGCCAGGGCTGTGGCACTAAAAACCCTGCCATCTGGGCGCTCGGCAATGGTGTAATGAATGGCGTAATGACATGCGAGCGTTGCAGCCATTACGCCATAAGCTGGCGGATTAAGCCGCCTGGCGGAGCACCGTAGCCGGGGGCAGCCTGAGCAGGTGCCGGCAAGACCAGGCACCAAAGCCCCCGATTACCAGCGCACCAAAGGCAGGCGTTGCGATCCACACCCAGGGGTGCAGCTGCCATTTGAGGTCGAACACAAAGCGTTGTAACCCCCAAAGCAACCCTTCGGCACCGAGAGCTGCCACCAAGCCGGAAAGCGCGCCGAGGGCAGCAAATTCAATCCACAAGCGCGCCCGCAACAGGCCGCGCGCTGAACCCATGGCACGCAACAAGCCCAGCTCTTGGGTGCGGGCATCCATGCTGGCATGCACCGAGGCCATTAGCACCAACATTGAGGCCACAAACACCAGCCAGAAAACCAGCTGCACACTGCCACTTACCTGATCAATGACCAGCCGCACTTGGGCAAAAATCTTTTCCATTTCCACCACCAGTGCCGTGGGGTGCTGCTGTACCAATTCAGCAACAAAGCGGCCACCGTCGGGCGGTGCGTATAGGCTTGTCATGTACATGGGCGCAAAATTATCCAATGCGCCCGGATTAAACAGCACAAAAAAGTTGGGTTTCAGGGAATCCCACCGAAGCGTACGGAAACTTGTAACCTTGGCGGTGGTTACCAGGCCACCAATACTGAAAGTCAGCTCGTCGCCCAGCTCAATGTCGCGCCACTTGGCAAACTCTGCCTCAAGGCTTACCTCGGGCGTGGCCGCGGCGCTTTCAGTTTCGCTCCACCACTGGCCTTGGGTGAGGTTATTGCCCTCTGGAACATTTTGCGTCCAACTTAAATTCAGCTCACGGGTCATTGCCTCCGGGCCTTGGGGGCCCTCACGACTGCCTGCGTTGTCGTCTTCAGATTCCGCCTGCGCTTGTGCTTTCGCAATTGCACGGGCTTTGGCGTCTTCACCATTTATGTGGGTAAGCCGCCCACGTACTAACGGGTACAAACCGCTGTGCGTGAGTTTCTTTGTGGCCAACAGCGTTTCAAACGCCGGCAATTCATGGGGTGCAAGATTCACCACAAAATGATTCGGCGCATTCTCCGGCAATTGTAAACGCCACTCTTCCAATAGCGAGCCGCGCACCAATAGCAAGGTGGCAAGTAACATTAACGCAGTGCCAAATACCACCACCTGCAAATGGGTTTCTGTTTTTCTGCGTTGAAGTGATGCTATCGCCAAACGCCATTGACTGCCTGCATTTGCTGCATAACGTTTAAGTAGCTTCAAGCTTAAAGCGGCAACCCCTACCGCCAGTAACGCAACACCTGCCCAGGCAAGCATCACCACAAGAGAAAGCATTAACTCGCCACTGTACAGCCATAACAACCCAAAAGATGACAGCACACCAATGAGTAGCTGAACGCGCCCGGTGGTGGTTGGCACGGGCGTTTCACGGCGCAACACTTTTATGGGCGCAACCCGCGGCAGCGGCCAAAGCGGCGGCAAGGCAAAAAACAATAAACACAAAAAGCCTGCACCCACGCCCAGCAAAGCAGGCAATACACCCGGCGGCGGCAAGGTCACTGTGAGCAATTGTGCAAGGCTTTGGGCGATAGCGCCTTGCAGCGCAAGGCCTGCCACCAACCCGATGCTACCTGCGAGTGCACCCAACCAAACCAACTGGGCCAAGTACAAGCGTTGAATTTTCGCACTGACCACGCCCAAACTTTTTAACAGCGCCACCTGATCAATGTGGCGCGCGCAGAAACGCTGGGCCGCCATTGCCACTGCAATGCCTGCCAACAGCACGCCAAACACACTGGCCAGCATTAAAAAGTTTTTGGCTGTTTTTAAATTGCGGGCAATGCGCGACTGGGCTTTGGCGACATCTATCACGCGTTCGTGCACGCTCAGCGCAGGCGTTAGCGCGTTAATATAGTTATCAATTTCACCCGGCTCACCGCCCAATAATAAATTGTAACTTGCGCGGCTACCCTCTTGCAGTACACCCGTGGCCGGCAAATCTTGCTCGTGCATCATCACCCGTGCACCAAAGCTCATGAAGCCCTGGCCACGGTCGGGCTCGGTTACCAATACTTTTGAAACCTTAAAGCGCCCCTCGCCCACTTCAAGCTGATCACCCACCTGCAGTTGCAGCAAAGGAAATAGCCTGCCTTCTACCCACACCTCGCCGGGCGCCGGGCCTTGCTTAATCACCGTTAACGGGCCTTCGCCAAAGGGGGTCAGTCGCGTTTCAAGCTCGCCGATTAACGGATACCCATCACTTACCGCCTTAACAGAAGCCAGGTGCGATGCATCGCCGTGAAACACCATAGATTGGAAAACCGTCGTTCGGGCGGTGCGCAAACCGGCCTGCTGCGCTTGCGCAAGCCAATCTGGGTGGATTTCGCTGTTGGAGCGAATGATTCTGTCTGATGCAATAAATGCATGGGATTGCGCTTCCATGGCGCGCTCTAACCGGTCGGCAAACAGGGCGATGCTGCTCACCAGGGCAACTGCCATCAAAGTGGCGAGGCCTAATATGCGCACCTCGGCGCTGCGCAAATTACGGAACAATAATCGCAGGCTTAACATGAAAGGCCCGCCTCGCCCGCTGCCATGTTGGCCTGTGCGGGCTCATTCACCACCTCGCCTGCTTCGAGTACCAGGCTGTGCTGACAGCGGTCGGCTAACCGTTGCTCGTGGGTCACAAGCACCAACGTGGTTTGATGCTTTTCGTTGAGTGCAAACAATAAATCAATAATTTTTGCACCGGTTACGGCATCGAGGTTGCCAGTGGGTTCATCGGCAAACAAAATTTTAGGCTGGCTTACAAATGCACGCGCCAGTGCCACACGTTGCTGCTCACCGCCGGAAAGCTGGGGCGGAAAGTGATCACTGCGCGCAGCTAGGCCCACCTCTGCCAGTGATTGCTCGGCGCGCATGCGCGCATCGGCAACACCCTGTAGCTCGAGCGGCAACATCACATTCTCCAAGGCACTCAGGCCCGGCAACAGCTGGAAAGACTGGAACACAAAGCTCAGGGTTTTAGCCCTGAGCGCCGCCCGGCCATCTTCGTCTAGCGCGTTCAGGTCTGCGCCATCTAGCAGAACCCGGCCCTCAGTGGGCACATCGAGGCCTGCCAGAATTCCCAGCAAGGTGGATTTACCGGAACCGGACGCCCCCACAATGGCCAAGCTGTCGCCCGCGCCTACAGTGAGGTTCACGCCGCGCAATATCGGCAAATCGCCCGCCAGGGTTTGGACGGTTTTGTGAAGATTTTGCGCAACAATCATAAATACGACCTTGGTTGAGAGTTTTCGTTGTTTCAAAGTAAACGACAAATTGGGGGGTTTCAGCCCGTGACGGTTGCAAAAACGGCGTAAATTTCGCACATTTAAGGCTCACACAGGCAGGTTATACGATGCACTTTACCCTATCAGATTATCTTCCAAGCACCAGAGCCTTGCTCGCAACGCTGGCACTGCTGGTCGCAACCGCCGCACACGCCACAGATACACCGCACTCACAGGCTAAGAATAAGCTGCTCGTTTTAGGCGACAGCCTAAGCGCAGGTTATGGCCTGGCTGTTACGGAGCCCGGCTGGGTAGACTTACTGGATGAAGCCCTGCCAGCTACCCACATTGTAAACGCAAGCATTAGCGGCGATACCCTGGCCGGCGGCCTTGCCAGGCTGCCACAGTTGTTGGCAATGCATAAACCCCGCTGGCTGCTGATTGAACTTGGCGGCAACGATGGCCTCAGGGGCCATTCGCTGGCGGCCATTCGCGCGCAACTCACAGAGCTGATCACCCTCGGGCAAGCGGCCGATGCCCAAGTCCTGGTAATGGAGATGCGTATCCCGCCCAATTATGGCAAACGCTATACCGAGAAATTTACTGCGCTTTTTGGCGAGCAAGCACACGTTAAGGGCGCAACCTTAATTCCGTTTTTCCTGGAAGATATTGCGCTGCAAGATGGGATGATGCAGGGCGATGGCATACACCCAACGGCTGCCGCCCAACCGCTGATGCGCGACCAGGTGTTGGAATATCTGGCACCACTTATGCAGGTGGCGCAAGATAGTTAATCAGTAGCTGCACATTGCGCTGGCCGCGAAACTCGTTGATATCGAGCTGGTAAACGGCAAACAGCTGCCGGGCAGCAGGCGCAGGCCAATGATCCAGATCAACATTAAATGCGATGGCATCCAGGCTTTGCTCAGGGCTTGCCACCGGCGACACCGTAAGCTTCAAGTGCTTAGCACCCACTATTCGCTGATTGTGAATAATAAACTCGCCTTGAAACGCAGGCTCGGGAAACTGCTGCCCCCAAGGGCCTGCCTCTGCCAGTTGTTGCGCGCGCTCTAGCGTAAAATCCTGTGGGTGCAATTCGCCATCTGTATAAATCACCGCTTGTAGGTCTGCATCAGTCAGCATGCTATCGCACACCTGCTCAAAGGCCTGCTGAAACGCACTGAAGTTTGCCTGGGTAATACTTAGGCCCGCCGCCATTGCATGGCCACCGAATTTAAGTACAAGCCCCGGGTGAGTGACGGCCACCCGATCGAGGGCGTCACGTAAATGCAGCCCCTTGATTGACCTGCCCGAACCCTTAAGGGTGCCGTCGCCGGCATCGGCAAATAACACGGTTGGCCTGTGGTAGCGCTCCTTGATTCTGGAGGCAAGAATGCCAATCACCCCTTGATGCCACTCTGGGTGATACAGGGCAATGGCTTTCGGCACCGCCGCTAATTGATCGAATTCAGCCAGCGCCTGCTCGGCTTCTTTATGCATAGCCGATTCTATGGAGCGACGGTCACGGTTGAAGTCGTCGAGCTGCTGGGCAAGGCTCAAAGCCTGGCTGTAATCCTCTGCCAGCAGGCACTGAATGCCGAGCTGCATGTCATCAAGACGCCCGGCAGCATTTAATCTTGGCCCCACAGCAAACCCCATATCCGAGGCCTGCACGGCGGCCGGATTTCTACCGGCAACGGTTAAGAGCGCGGTAATACCCGGCCGGCAATGCCCTGCGCGTATGCGCTTTAGCCCCTGCTGCACGAGCAATCGGTTATTGGCATCAAGGGGCACCACGTCAGCCACAGTGCCGAGCGCCACCAAATCCAGAAAGTTCGCCATGTTCGGCATTGGCCGGCTGGCCGGGTTAAACCAGCCCTGTGCCTGAAGCAAGGCGCGGAGCTTACTCATCACATAAAAAATTACGCCAACACCGGCCAGGTTCTTACTGGGAAATTCACACCCCCGCTGATTGGGGTTCACTATGGCTGCAGCTTTCGGGGTTTGCTCACCGGGCAAATGGTGATCGGTAATCACAAGCGCAATACCCGCATCAAACACCGCCTGCGCGCCCTGGATACTGGAGATGCCGTTATCCACGGTAACAATCACATCAGGAACAAAGCCCTTTGCCACTTCCACGATTTCAGGCGTCAAGCCATAGCCATAATCAAAGCGATTGGGCACCAGGAAATCCACCTGGCCTGCGCCCATGGCCCTTAGGGCCAATACCGCAAGCGCAGAGCTGGTGGCGCCATCTGCATCAAAATCACCCAGTATAAGAATCCGCTGATTGGCCTGCACCGCATGGGCGAGCACTTCGGCTGCATGCGCCAAGCCTTTCATTGCCGGCGGCAGCAACTGGTTAAGGCTGCGGGGCACACCGGCCTGGCTGGTTACGCCCCGGGCACAGTAGATCCGCTGAATCAGCGCTGGCACGCTGGAATCAAACTCTGCCTTGGCAAGATCTGCCGTGCGCGCAACTACCTTCATATGCCCTACTCTACGCCGCTGTACTTTTTACAAGGCGCACAGCCTAACACGTTTGGGGCAATGCCCTGAACGGCCGCACCCACTACACTTAGCGCACACTTAAAACGGACCCACCACTATGCCACTACTTAGAATCAAACCAGACCAGGGCGAGATCAGCCAGGCGCCTATCAGCGCAGCTAAATTACTTGCCGGCAGCCCCGTATCTAAAACCGCACACCAATTCACCAACATGGCCCACAACTTTCATTGCGGCATATGGGAATCTGATGCTGGGAAATGGACGCTTAATTACACAGAAGATGAGTTTTGTTACATCATCGATGGCAGCGCCATTATTGAAGATGAACAAGGCCTAAAGGAAACCGTTAACAAGGGCGATGCATTTGTAATTCCCGCAGGCTTTAAAGGCACCTGGGAAACCCTTGGGCAGGTACAAAAATATTATGCGATTTACGAAGCAGCGCAATGACGGGCGTTGCGCCTTGCTTGGGCTTCGCGCCAGCGGCGTTGTTGCACTTGGGTTTCTGGCTCAAGCTTAGGCACTGCGGTAGGTTTACCGTTGGCATCTACCGCCACCATAGTGAAATAGCTGGTGTTAGTGTGGCGCAGAGTGCCGGTTTGGAGGCACTCTGCGATCACACGGATGCCAATTTCCATTGAGCTGTTGCCGGTATAATTCACCGACGCCAAAAGCGTTAAAAGCTCGCCAATGGCCACCGGCTCTTTGAACAACACATTGTCTACAGAAAGTGTAACCACGTAACTGCCGCTATAGCGAATAGCGGCAGTGTAAGCCACTTTATCCAGCAGCTTAAGCAGCTCGCCCCCGTGCATTTTGCCACCGAAATTGCTCATCTCGGGTGTCACCAGCACAGACATTTCCGTAGTGTGTGATCGCATAATAGCGCTCCGTTTTCGGCCTAGGCGCGAATGTTCTTTGCGACAAATTGCTGTACGGCGGCGGTATCATTTTCCAGCACATCGTATTGCTCTTTGCGCTCAAACAAATCCGCCATGTGTGGCGGCAATGCAGGCTCCACATGCCGGGTGGCCTGTTTTACCGCCTCCGGAAACTTGGCCGGGTGCGCCGTTGCCAAACACACCATGGGCGTGTGCGTATTCTTGCGTTTAACCCTTGCCGCCTCTACGCCAATGGCCGTGTGAGGATCCAACAGATAGCCTGTTTGCTCATACACCTGCCCGATGATACGGGTCATGGCTTGGTCGTCTAAACGATGACTGCTGAACAGTTCGCGGGCCTTGGCCAGCGCAGCATCAGACAGCGTCATCGCGCCCGACTTAAACTCTTCCATTAGCCCGCTAATGGCTGCCCCGTCGCGATCGTATAAGTCGAACAACAAGCGCTCAAAGTTGCTGGACACCATGATATCCATACTTGGCGACAAACTATGCACCAGCGGCTTTTTAGAGTGGTCATTGTCACTGATACAGCGATGAAGAATGTCGTTGGCATTGGTGGCAATAATCAGCTGCTCAATGGGTAAGCCCATTTTTGAAGCGAGGTAGCCTGCAAAAATGTCACCAAAATTACCCGTGGGCACAGAGAAAGACACAGGCCGATGCGGGCCACCCAATGCCAGCGCTGCATAAAAGTAATAAACAATCTGGGCCATAATGCGCGCCCAGTTAATAGAGTTTACTGCCACCAGCTGGCGACCTTCCGGCAAGAAGGATTGATTGGCAAAACTTGCCTTAACCATATTCTGGCAATCATCAAAGTTGCCTTTAAGCGCAATGTTATGCACATTGGGCGCCAGCACCGATGTCATTTGCTTGCGCTGCACTTCTGACACCCGCTCGTGCGGGTGCAGAATAAAGATGTCGATATTATCGCAGCGGCTACAGCCTTCAATGGCAGCCGATCCGGTATCGCCGGAGGTGGCGCCCATCACAACCACTTTCTGGTTGCGCTTGGCCAAAATATGATCCAGCAAGTGCCCTAGAAATTGCAGTGCGAAATCTTTAAAGGCAAGGGTTGGGCCCTGAAACAATTCCAGCACCCATTCGTTGTGCCCGGTTTGAACCATCGGCGCTATCGCATCGTGGCGAAAGCTCGCATAAGCTTTATCAATAATTGCCTTAAGCTCTGTGTCGGTTAGCTCACCGTCAACAAAGGGCTTAATAATTTCAAAGGCCAATGCCTGGTAAGACAAGCCCGCCCAGCTGGCGATGGTTTCTTTGCTGAAATGGGGCAAGGTTTCCGGCACATACAGGCCACCATCTGAGGCCAGGCCCGTTAATACGGCTTCTTCAAAAGACAGCGCCGGAGCCTGCCCGCGGGTACTAATAAATTTCACAATCGGTTCCAATAATTTGCGGTTTAGCCCAAGCTTTCAACACGAATGTGTACAACATCGCCATGAATCACAGGTAAGGCTTCTATTTTTTCAATGGCAGACATCAGCTGGTGTTCGATGGCACGGCTGGTTAACAAAATTAACGGCACTTGTGGCGCGTCTTGCTGGGGTTCTTTTTGAATTAATGCCTCAACACTGATGTTGGCCTCTGCAAGAATGGTAGACACTTGCGCGAGTACTCCGGGGCGATCTTCGGCCACCATGCGCAGGTAATAGGCAGTTTCCACTTGCTCCATGGGCAGCATGTTGGGGGTTTGATCTGCCGCATTGTGAAACGCCAGTGGTGCAACTCCGGCACCGCCCTGGGCGCAACTGCGCGCAACATCTACAACATCCGCAATTACCGCCGAGGCTGTGGGCTCGGCGCCGGCACCGGCGCCGTAATACAGGGTTGGGCCTACGGCGTCGCCTTTAACCAATACGGCGTTCATCACGCCATCTACATTGGCAATTAAACGCTTGGCAGGAATCATGGTGGGGTGCACACGCAATTCAATGCCGGCGGCTGTTTGGCGCGCAATGCCCAGGTGTTTGATGCGGTAACCCAGCTCCTGAGCGTAATCCACATCTTCGGGTGCGATATTGCTGATACCTTCGGTGAATACCTTGTCGAACTGCAGCGGAATGCCAAAAGCCAAAGACGCAAGAATAACCAGCTTGTGCGCGGCATCGATGCCTTCAACATCAAAGGTTGGGTCTGCCTCGGCGTAACCGAGGGCCTGGGCTTCTTTTAGCACATCCTCAAAGGCGCGGCCTTTATCGCGCATTTCGGTGAGGATAAAGTTGCCCGTGCCGTTAATAATGCCGGCCAGCCACTCAACCTTGTTGGCAGACAAGCCTTCGCGCAGCGCTTTAATAATAGGTATACCACCGGCTACGGCGGCTTCAAACATCACTTGCACACCCGCTTCTTTGGCGCGCGCGAAAATTTCGTTGCCGTGCTCTGCAATCAGCGCCTTGTTGGCGGTGACCACATGCTTGCCCTGGGCTATGGCTTCAAGCACCAGGTCTTTCGCAACTGTGGTGCCGCCGATGAGCTCAACCAGCACATCCACCTCAGGGTTGCGGGCTACCTCGAAGATATCGGCAACGCGGGCTACCCCACCCAAATCACAGGCGGGGTTTTCACGGCGAGCCCCTACCTGAATAATGTTAATTTCTACACCGGCTCGTGCGTTTATTTCGCGCTTATTTCGCGTCAACACGTTAAACGTGCCACTTCCTACTGTACCTAGGCCACAAATGCCTACTTTCACCGGTTTCAAAATAACTTCCTCTGAATGGCATAAAGCACAACCAAACGTTGCGCCAGTTTAAGACTTTGCTGTTTATTCTTGCAAAAGGACGGCAACCTTACTGATACCGGCGAAGGCTGTCAATCGGGGCTTTGGGGCCTTTCGCGCAAGGTTTGGGAGCAGGCTTGAGAAAGAACGCGCCGCCAGACAGGCGGCGCGGAAATCACGATTCCAGACCGATCGCCTTGATCAGTTCTGGCGCCGGGCGATAACCGGAAATCAGCTCGCCGTTAGTGAGAAAAATAGCCGGGGTGCCGCGTACACCCAGCTCGCCGCCCAAGCGGTACTGCGCATCGATGGGGTTATTCTTACAAACTTCTCCGGTGACATTTTGGCCATTTTTTAACCGCGTAAGGGTTTCCGTTGGGGTATCTGAACACCAGGCGCGCGCCAGCTTGTTGTAAGATTCAGAGCGCAAACCCGCGCGCGGATACGCCAGGTAGCGTACCTCTATGCCTGCATCATTAAGCGCCGGCACTTCGCGGTGCAACTTGCGGCAATAGCCGCAGTCGACATCGGTAAAAACGTAGATAGACGCGCGTGTTTTGCCCTTGGCTGGAAACACAATCATCTCGGCTGCATCTTGCGCGGCTAATAAGGGCGCACGCTCAGACTGGCGGGCTTGCTCAGCCACATTGACGAGCTTTTGGCCTTCCACCCGATAAAGATCGCCTGCCACCAGGTACTCACCGGTGGCATCGGTATAGAGCACGGGGCCGTTATCAAGGCTTACGGCATAGATGCCTGAAAAGGGGCCATTGGTAACGCTGGTGACTGCCATATGGGGAATGGCTGCGGCCACTTTCGCCTTCAGGCGTGCCTCAACCTCTGGAGTAACCTTGGCCACACCGGTGGCGGCCTGCGCAAAAGCACCACTGCTAAAGGCCATTGCGGCGGCCAGAAATGCAGAGGACAACAATTTAACCATGGGTAATTCCTTATTGTTAATACAGCGTTAGGCGATCATAACCTATGCCTTGAAGAGTTACAGTGTACTGTTGTTCACTTTTACGACCAACCGATCCACTACCCCCTTGGATGGTGCAACTGGTGCAATTGTTTCATACGCGCCTGGGCGACGTGGGTATAGATTTGCGTGGTAGACAAGTCGCTATGCCCCAGTAGCATCTGCACCACCCTGAGATCCGCACCATGATTTAACAGGTGGGTGGCAAAGGCGTGGCGCAGTGTATGGGGCGACAAGGGCTTTTCGATTCCGGCCACCTTGGCCCAGTGTTTAATGCGATACCAAAAGGTTTGCCGGGTCATTTGCTGGGCGCGCGCGCTTGGAAATAACACCTCGCTCTGCCCACCCGCCAGCAGTGCACCGCGCGCGCTGCGCACATAGTGCTCAAGCCAGTAAATTGCCTCGGCGCCCAAGGGCACCAGTCGCTCTTTTGAACCCTTGCCAAATACCCGCACCACGCCTTGACGCAAATTAACCTGTGAAAGGGTAAGCCCCACAAGCTCCGATACCCGAAGCCCCGTGGCGTAGAGCACCTCAAGCATGCAGCGATCGCGCTGGCCAATGGGGTCTTCAACATCCGGTGCGGCAAGCAGCGCCTCTACGTCGGCCTCGGTCAGCGTTTTGGGCAATGGCCGGCCGAGTTTGGGGCTATCTATATGGGCCGCTGGGTCCAGCTTTATGCGCCCTTCGCGCAGCCAGTAACCGTAAAAGCTTCGCCAACACGAGAGCTGGCGCGATACCGACCGGGCACTTGCGCCCTGCTCAAACCGCCCACCTAAGTAGGCCTGCAATTCTGACGCTGTTTTGGTGAGCAGCGTCTCAGCCGGGGCACCGGCTGCAAGGCTTTGCAAGTCGCGCCGGTAGGCTGCGAGCGTGTGATCGCTCAGGCCCTTTTCCATCCACAGCGCATCCAGGTATTGATCGATAATGCTCACTTATCCCCTCCAACAATACCCCAGCATAAGCGCCGGGCATTTTCGTGCAAGCATAAAAAAACCGGCCAATGGCCGGTTTTTCAAGAAGCACTCACACTTAGTTGAGTTTTTCTTTAATACGCGCAGCTTTACCAGCCAGGTCACGCAAGTAGTACAGCTTGGCCTGACGAACATCACCACGACGCTTAACAGACACTGAATCTACCAGCGGGCTGTGCAGCTGGAAGGTACGCTCAACACCCACACCGTAAGAAATCTTACGCACGGTGAATGCAGAGTTCAGGCCACGGTTACGCTTGCCAATTACAACGCCTTCAAAGGCCTGCAAACGGCTGCGATCGCCTTCTTTAACTTTAACCTGAACCACAACGGTATCACCGGGTGCAAACTCAGGAACCTCTTTCTTCAACTGTTCGTTTTCGAGGGCTTGGATAATCTTGTTAGTCATGTCTTTCTCCAAATTAACAAGTGTGTAGCTTCACAGCTAGAATGGAAAACCCGGTATTAATCGGTGTTTCCCGCCTCGAGGTCCCGACGAAAGTCCGTCAGCAGCCGTTGCTGCTCCTCGGTCAAGGTCTTGCCTTGCAGCAAGTCGGGGCGCCTTAATGCAGTGCGCCCCAGTGCTTGCTGTAACCGCCAACGGCGGATTCTTTCATGGTCGCCGGAGGCTAACACCGCCGGCACCTTTAATGCTTGCTCGCCGTCGGTATAGACCTCTGGCCGCGTATAGTGAGGGCAATCCAGCAAGCCATCGGTAAAGCTGTCTTGCTCTGCCGATTGCTTGTGGCCAAGCACTCCGGGTATCAGGCGGGTAATTGCATCCACCATTACCATCGCACCCAGCTCGCCGCCACTCAGTACAAAATCGCCAATAGACCATTCGCTATCGACTTCGAGCGCTATAAAGCGTTCATCAACGCCTTCATAACGCCCGGCAACCAACACCAGATTGCGCTTTTTAACCGCAAAATCCTGCGCCGCTGCCTGATTAAACTGGCGCCCCTGAGGCGAGAGGTACACTACCTCAGCGTCACCACCGGCCCAGCCTTTGGCTGCGTTTACCGCATCGCGCAATGGCTGCACCATCATCACCATACCGGGGCCGCCGCCATAGGGCCGCGCATCTACCGTTTGGTGCCTGTCGCTGGTGAAATCCCGCGGGTTCCAACAGCGCAAGGCGATGTGCCCTTGCGTAATTGCCCGGCTGCTCACGCCATAATCTGCAATGGCATCGAACATTTCCGGAAACAAGGTAACCAGTGCTATGCGCAATGGCTCTAGCTGTTCGGCCTGCGGCTGCTCTGCTGCCTCTGGCGGCGTCACGTTAAAACGCCGGATCCCAGTCGACCCACATAGTGCCGGCTGCCAAATCTATCTGCCTGACGAACTGCTCTGGCACGTAAGGCACCAGTCGCTCGCGGTCATCCAGGCTACCTTCGCAGGGCTTTACCACCACTACGTCGTTGGCACCGGTTTCCAGCAGGTGGCTCACCTGCCCAAGCTTGTACTCCCCACCTTCAAACAAGCTGACAACGTGCAACCCCTCCAGCTCGTGCCAATAAAACTCATCGGCGGCAAGTTCGGGCAGCTGGTCGCGCTCCACACTGATGGTGACTTTGGCCAGGGTTTCAGCCTCTGTACGGTCATCAATGCCTTTAAAATGGGCAATAAATCCTTTGCCGTGGGGCTGAAATTCATCAACCTCCATCGCTTTCACACCGTGCTTGGTTTTTAACCACCAAGGGGAATAAGAGGCGATGTTTTCCGGCGGTTCAGTATCAGAATGGACTTTCACCCAACCCTTGATACCGAATACCGAGGTAATACGACCAACGTCAATTAAGTTTGACCGTTTCTGGGTCATTGTCGGCCGTACCTCAGCGCTGCAAAATTAAGCAGCTGATGCTTCTTTCAGCAGAGAGGCTACACGCTCGCTCAGCTGTGCACCCTGACCAACCCAGTGCTCTACGCGCTCTTGATCGATACGCAGACGCTCTTCCTGGCCACGCGCTGACGGGTTAAAGAAACCTACGCGCTCAAGGTAGCGGCCATCACGAGAGTTACGGCTGTTGGTTACGGTCAAGTGATAAAACGGGCGCTTCTTAGAGCCACCACGAGATAAACGAATGCTTACCATGTAAGTCTTCTTCCTGTTGTTAAATTTGTGCCAGCGTTATGCCTGCACCACTACATCTAGCAAGATTGCAGACACAGGCCTGCGAAAGGCGCGGTATTCTAGGGTAAAAAATCCTGCCTGTATAGGCATTTACCCCCCAAAATACCGCCGAAGCCCGCGAATTTTGCGGGCCCCAGCCAATAAATACGCTTTTTAGCGAGATATTAGCGAAAACCACCCGGTGGCAAACCACCCATACCGCCGGGCATCATGCCACCCAGGCCGCGCATCATCTTGTTCATGCCGCCGCCTTTCATCTTTTTCATCATCTTGGACATCTGCTTATGCTGCTTGAGCAGGCGGTTGAGATCCTGAATCTCGGTACCTGAGCCGGCGGTAATGCGGCGTTTGCGCGAGCCGTTCAGCAGCTCTGGGTTGCGGCGCTCGCCGGGGGTCATGGAGCTTATTATGGCGTCCATCTGCTTGAACTGCTTGGTCATGTCGGCCTGCTGCGCCATTTGTGCCACATTGCCCATACCGGGCAGCTTTTCGAGCATGGAGCCCAGGCCGCCCATATTTTGCATCTGTTGCAGTTGATCGCGCAGGTCTTCCAGGTCGAAACCCTTGCCCTTGCTCACCTTGTTAACCAGCTTCTCGGCCTTGGCCTTATCAATGGTTTGCTCGGCCTGCTCGATGAGCGACATCAAATCGCCCATACCAAGTATGCGTGAGGCGATGCGGTCTGGGTGGAAGGGCTCCAGGGCATCCACCTTTTCACCCATGCCTAAGAACTTAATGGGTTTGCCGGTTACTTCACGCACAGACAGCGCGGCACCGCCACGGGCATCGCCGTCGGCTTTGGTGAGTATCACACCGGTAAGCGGCAAGGCTTCATTAAAGGCACGCGCCGTGTTTACGGCGTCTTGGCCGATCATGGCATCAATAACAAACAGGGTTTCAACCGGGTTGATGGCCTTGTGCAGCCCCTGGATCTCCTCCATGAGCGCGTTATCTATATGCAGGCGGCCGGCGGTATCCACAATCACCACATCGCAAAACTGCTTTTTCGCATGGGCAATGGCGGCCTCGGCGATGGCCACAGGCTTTTGGTCTGCAGAGGACGGAAAGAATTCCACCTCCACTTCGGCTGCCAGGGTTTCCAGCTGCTTGATGGCTGCCGGGCGATAGATGTCGGCACTGACCACCAGCACCTTTTTCTTTTCACGATTTTTCAGAAACCGGGCAAGCTTGGCCACAGAGGTGGTTTTACCGGCACCCTGCAGGCCTGCCATCAACACTACAGCTGGCGGCTGCTGGGCAAGATTCAGCGATTCATTGGCCTGCCCCATTAACTCAACAAGTTCAGCCTGGACGATTTTCAAAAACTGCTGGCCGGGGTTAAGGGCGCGGGCAACCTCTACGCCCACGGCGCGCTTGCGCACCTTTTCCACAAACCCTTTCACCACGGGCAGGGCTACGTCTGCCTCTAGCAGCGCCTTGCGCACTTCGCGCAGCGTGTCTTTGATATTGTCATCGTTCAGGCGCGCCTTACCGGTAATGGCACGCAACGATTTTGAGAGTCGTTCTGTTAAATTATCAAACATCGTGCAGATTCTTCAGTTTGCGGTATGTCGCCGGCGCCGTGCCGACGTTGAAAAGGCGGGCAGTATAGCTTAACGGCGCAGGCGGCCCAAGTGATCTGCCGACAATATCAAAGGCCCAGCAAAATCTTCAATTTCCAGCGCCGCTATGACACACTGCGCCCATCTCCGGTGGGTGAAACTGCATGTCAAATGGAATTTCTATGTACGCGCTAGCCATGAATCTGGCAGCTGTGGCTGTTTACCTGGCGGCCAGCGGCTATCTGGTTGCCCTGTTGCGCCAACGCCAAGCCCTGCAAGGCCCCTGGGTGCAGGCCTTGGCGTTTTGCGCAGTTGCCTTTCATTGGTATGGCCTCTATCCGCTGCTCTTTGCAGAGGCGGGCGTTAATTTCAGCTTTTTCGCCACCGCCAGCCTGATTTTTGCGGCCATCAATAGCCTGCTGCTACTTTCTGGCCTTAAAAAGCCGGTACACACCCTGTATTTACTGCTTATGCCCCTTTCGGCACTGAGTATAGTGGCGCTCATAGCGTTTCATGAGCCCGCCCACTTCACGCCTTTGGCCAGCGGTGTTGCTGTACATGTGGTGCTAAGCCTGCTCGCCTATAGCCTGCTCACCATTGCCACAGCCCAGGCTCTGGTGCTCGCGTTTCAGACCCACCAGCTTAAAAACCACCACACCGCGGGTGCCGTGCGTATTTTACCGCCCCTACAAACCATGGAAGGCCTGCTGTTTGATATGCTCTGGCTGGGCTTTGCCCTGTTGAGCGCCTCACTGATTTCAGGCCTGACCTTTGTGGAAGATTTGCTGGCACAACATTTGGCGCATAAAACGGTATTTTCGATTCTGGCCTGGTTTATATATGCCGCACTTTTGGCGGGCAGGCACTTTTTGGGCTGGCGCGGGCACCTGGCCATCCGCTTTACGCTGGGTGGGTTTGCGGCACTTATGCTGGCCTATTTTGGCAGCAAATTCGTCCTGGAGCTGGTGCTGGGCGTGGCATAGTAATGCAGGATTTGCCATGCTGGCCCTTCTGCTGCAAGATACGCGCTTTATAGACCTAGGGACCACCCTTTCTTGAACGACATACCCCTTAGCCTGCTGTTTTCATGCCTGGCAGGCTTGATTCTACTTTCAGCGTTTTTCTCATCTTCCGAAACCGGAATGATGTCTTTGAATCGTTACCGCCTGAAGCACCTGGTGAACAAGAAGCACCGCGGCGCCCTGCGCGCATCGGAGCTGCTAAGCCGGCCAGACAGGCTGATTGGCGTGATTCTTATCGGTAACAATTTGGTAAACGCCGCCGCCGCCACCATTGCCACCCTGATTGCCACCCAGCTGTTTGGCGATGTAGGCTTGGCCATTGCGCCCATTGCACTGACGCTACTGCTGCTGGTGTTTGCCGAAGTTACGCCAAAAACTGTGGCCGCCTTACACCCGGAGCGCATCGCCTTCCCGGCGAGCCTGCTGCTTAAGCCGCTGCTCTGGTTGTTTTACCCTATTGTTATCGTGGTTAACGTGATGTCTAACGCCCTCGCGCGGATTTTTGGTGTAAACCCCGAGGCCCACAACACCAACGAACATTTGCACCCGGACGAGCTGCGTACGGTTGTGGATGAAGCCGGCGACCTGATTCCCGACCAGCACCAGGGCATGCTGCTGAATGTGCTTGATCTCGGCAAAGCCACCGTGGAAGACATCATGGTGCCGCGCAATGACGTGGTGGGGCTCAACCTCGAAGACGACATCCCCACCCTGCTGCGCCAGATTCGCACCAGTGAGTACACCCGCCTGCCCGTGTATGAAGGCGACATCAACAATGTGGTGGGCACGCTGCATTTACGCAACGCCGCGCGCTTTATTTTTGGCGACGACAGCACCATTACCCATGCCGACATTCGCAGATTCTGCCGCAAGCCCTACTTTGTGCCCGAGTCCACACCGCTGCACACCCAGCTTTTGCACTACCAGAAAGAAAAGCGCCGCATGGCGTTTGTGGTTGATGAATACGGCGATGTGCAAGGCATTATCACCCTTGAAGACCTGCTGGAAGAGATTGTGGGTGACTTCACCACCAATCGTGCAGAAGAACTGGGCGAAGAGATATCCAACCTGGGCGACGGCTGGTATGTGATTGATGGCAGCGCCTCATTGCGTGATGTTAACCGCGAACTGGAGTGGGATCTGCCCACCGATGAGGCCAAAACCATCAATGGCCTATTGGTAGATACCTTTCAGGGCGTGCCCGAATGCGCCATGAGCCTGACCCTGCGCAACTACCGCTTTGAAGTGGTAGAAACCTCAAGCAAGATGATCGAAAGGGTAAAGGCCACGCGCCTGCCGGATCTCGACGACTGACACCAAAACCACTAAGTCCACACCACACGGCCTAGGCAAAAGGGTTATCCGCCCGGGCCCGCTCGCGCGCCAGGCGCACCACAGTGCGCTGCTCATCCGGGTTCATACGCGACCAACGGCTAATCTCTTGGCCCGTGCGAAAGCAGCCCACACACACATCGGCCTCGTTCAGTGCACACACCGATGTACATGGCGATTTAACGCGCTCACGGGGCTGATTGGTCATTCGACCACCTCAAGCTTACTCACCTCTTCAAGCGAATCACGGTAGCGCTTGGCATGGCGTACGTAGATGTTGGCGCTTTCGCTCAGCATGCTGGCTACATCCTCCCCCAGGGTGCGAATCACCTTGGCGGGGCTGCCTACCACCAGGCTGTTATCGGGTATCTCCATGCCTTCGGTTATCAGCGCGTTCGCACCAACAATGCAGTTGCGGCCAATTTTCGCCCGATTTAACACCACCGCACCTATGCCCACCAAAGTGTTACTGCCCACCTCACAGCCGTGCAGCATGGCATTGTGGCCCACGGTGACATCATCACCCAGCACTAACGGCAGGCCGGGATCTGTGTGCAGTACGGCGCCATCTTGCACATTGGTTCGCTCACCCAAGGTAATCTGGGCGTTGTCTGCGCGAATAACAGCATTGAACCAAACGCTTGCGTGGTTTTTCAGCAACACCTGCCCAATAAGCGTGGCATTTTCGGCAACAAAGTGCCCTTCGCCTTCGCATTTGGGGGCATGGTCACCAAGTTTATAGAGGGTCATGTGAAATCCTAATGATGTTTATTGTTCTGAAAAGCAATCCCGCTAATAGCGGCGCTCTGGCGCGCTAGGGTGCAGCCTGCCTATGCGGGCATCCAGGGTTTTGTTGAGCAGATCCACCAGCATGCCCGCAGTAAATCCCCAAATTTCGAACTCCCCGAACTGGTAGGCCGGTGCCCACTGCTCAACGCCGTCGCGGGTGAATACATCTGTGCGAAGCCTTGGGTCTTGCAGAAAGAATGACACAGGCACCTTAAACACGGCGTCCAGCTCATCTGGGCTGGCTGTTAGAGGTAAATCCGGGCTAATCACACCCACCACCGGCTGCACGCGGATACCGCCTCTGGCATAACGCGAACGCCAAGTACCTAACACCTCTACATTCTCGGGCGCCAGCCCCACCTCTTCGTGCGCCTCGCGCAGGGCGGTGTCTGCCAGGGTTTCATCGCCGGGTTCCCACCAGCCGCCTGGGAAAGACACCTCGCCCGAATGGCGCTTGAGGTGTGTTGAGCGTAGCGTGAGCAATACCTGTGGGTCTGCCTCGCGGGTGAGTGCAATCAACACCGCGGCCTGCCTGGGGTGGGTTTCAGGTAAATCCAAACTGTAGGAGAAATGGTCAAGAAGAGCGGAAAGCTTCTGCAACATAAGGCTACCTCAGGCGGCATTATAGCCAGAATGATGGACCTGTGAAGGCAGAAACCGCGCCCTAATCTGGTAAACTAGGCTTTTGCATAACCGAGCAGCACCATGCAATTGCCAGACTTTGACGAGCTGTTAAAGCTTGCCGAGAGCCAACCAGAAGCACTTGAAGCCCTGCGCCAACAGCATATTCAGGCGCTGCTGGATGAATCCAGCCCCAAATTGCGCCGCCGCCTGCAAGGGCTGCAGTTCCAGATCGACGGCCTAAGGCGCAGCCAGCAACACCCGCTGGGCGCGTGCATTAAAATTTCGAACCTTATGAATGAGTCGGTACACAGCCTGCTTTTGCAAATTAATGATTTAGCCGATGACGCACCGCGACTAAACGCGGTAGTGCTGCCTTTCAAACCCAGGACATAGCCCCATGAACTTTTGCAGCCAATGCGGCGCCGGTGTTGCATTGATTATTCCCGAAGGCGACAACCGCGAGCGCCATGTGTGTGGCGACTGCAGCACCATCCACTACCAAAACCCCCGCATCATTACCGGCACCCTGCCAGTACACGAAGATAAGGTTTTACTGTGTAAACGCGCCATTGAGCCGCGCTACGGGTTATGGACGCTACCGGCAGGCTTTATGGAAAATGGCGAAACCACCGAGCAAGGCGCCACGCGTGAAACCTGGGAAGAAGCCAGCGCCAACATTGAAAACCTGACGCTTTATACGCTGTTTAATTTACCCTACATCAATCAGGTGTACTTTTTTTACAGGGCAAACCTTAGCGACCTCAATTTTGGCCCGGGCACAGAGTCTTTGGAAGTTGGATTGTTTAGTGAAGACGAAATACCCTGGGAGGAGCTTGCCTTTCCGGTGATTACCCGCACACTGCAGTTGTATTTTGATGACCGTAACACAGGCCACTTCCCGGTGCGCTCGGAAGACATTTTGCGCAGACGCTAGGTGTTTTAAAATGCGAAAGCAACAGAACTAAAAACCAGAAAAGCTGAAAACTGAAAACAAAAACTTTTTCAGCTATTTAAATTGCCGGGCATCCACCAGCGCCACAAGATCAAAGGCGGGCTCCTCATAGGGGTGCGCATTGCGCAGTGCCTTTATCACCGCGCTGGCAAACTGCGGCGCCACCAGCATTTCTACCCGGTATTCGGCAACGTGTGTAAGCTCGCCCACAGCACCAATAAAGGGCTGGGCGTCCTGCGCAGGCTTAAATTGGCCTTGGCCAGGCACCTGCCAACAACAGCACTCGTAATCCCCCTGCCTGCCGGCGCCCGCGTCAAACAGCGCGCGCTTGACTACTTCCAGGTGCGACTCGGGAATATATACACACAACTTAAACATTACCAACTCCGTACATTGCCACCTGCGGCCTGCCTTAAAATTTTGCTGAATACCGGGGAGTGTGGATACTGGCGAACTTGAGTGCTTGAGCAAACCTCATAAGAACGCAGCGCCTGGCGATTCAGTATCACTACCAGGCTTGGCATGGCTTGGCTTGGCTTTGGCTTGGAAAGATAAATTAAAAATGCCTATCAAGGCACGCTTGCTTGCCAGCGAGCCAGCAGGCAACCAGTTACTTCCTAACCACTTACCGCGACACCAGCTACCTCGAAACTCGTTATCTCGAAACTCATTATCTCGAAAATAGTCACTTACTAGCTAGCTACCACCTGATGGTATGCCCATTCTATCCAGGGCATCAGTGCTTGAAGGTCTGACGCCTCCACTGTTGCACCACACCACAGGCGCAATCCATGGGGCGCGTCGCGGTAGGCGCCAATATCGAAGGCTACCTCCTCTTGTTCCAGCAGCTTGATAATGGCCTTCACTTGCTCGGGCGTGGCATCGAGTGTTAAGCACACACTGGTAGATGAACGCAGCGCCGGATCTTTGGCCAAAAAGTGAATCCATGGGGTGGCCTCTACAAAGGCTTCAACCACTTGCAGGTTGGTATTACAGCGCGCAATACCCGCTTGCTGCCCACCAATACCCGCCAACCAGTCGAGCGCATCCAGGTAATCGGTAACGCATAACATTGATGGCGTATTGATGGTCTCACCACGAAAAATGCCTTCAATAAGCTTGCCGTTTTTTGTCATGCGGAAAATTTTTGGCAGCGGCCAAGCGGGTGTGTAACTCTCCAGCCGCTCAACGGCGCGCGGACTTAAAATCAGCATGCCGTGCGCACCCTCGCCCCCCAACACCTTCTGCCAGCTGTAGGTCACAACGTCCAGCTTTTCCCAAGGCATGGGCATCGCAAAAACGGCCGAAGTGGCATCACACAGGGTGAGGCCCGCGCGATCACCGGGAATCCAGTCGCCGTTGGGCACTCGCACGCCGGAGGTGGTGCCATTCCAGGTAAACACCACGTCACTGTTAAAATCTACCGCCGTTAAATCTGGCAGCTGGCCGTAATCGGCACAACGCTCGGTAACATCGCTTAATTTCAGTTGCTGGGTAATATCGCTATACCATCCCTTACCGAAGGATTCCCAATACAGCACCTCTACCGGGCGCGCGCCCAACATAGACCAAAGCACCATTTCCACAGCACCGGTATCCGATGCCGGCACAATACCCACACGATAACCTTCTGGCAGCTGCAACAATTCAGCGGTTTGGCTGCAGGCGCGCGCCAGTACCGCCTTACCTAAGGTTGAGCGATGCGAGCGGCCTTGCATGGCGGTATCTAGCTTAGACAGGTCATAGCCCGGGCGCTTGCTGCAAGGGCCTGATGAAAAGTTAGGGTTCTGGGGTTTGGCATTTGGGCGCATTAACGGCACTCGTATTGGCTACAAAACATCGGTTTATTGCGCCGCTTGCCGGCGCGGGTGGCAATTATGCCAGCAACCCTAAGATTTACCAGCGCCTGAAACAGCCACTGGCGGCGCGACACTGTAGGTTACCGATAGGCTGTGACTCTCACCGGGCGCAAGGGTGCGGCTATCGCGCCCGCAATTGGCCGTTTCAACACACAACATACGCAGGTAGTCTTCTGGCCCGAAATGGCTCAAACCCCTGGCCTTGTCTGCCCAGGGGTTCCAGACTACGGCACTGCCGCTACCCTGGGTTGCGATATGCACCCGCCCCTGTATAGATTCCACCGTAAGCGGCGCCCGGGGGTAATAAATACGATCCACTTCGCGATCAATCGCCAACTGGTCGAGCACTGCCTTTTGCGGCGAATCGGCCTTGGGTTGCAGGCTGTCATCAAACTGGACACCGGTAAGGCCCACCACGCGCGCCGTTGCAATATCACCCACCTCAAAATAGGTATGCAGCGCTTGTGAGAATACAAAGGGTACCGCGCTGTTGTTTACCGTGGTAAGCCTAAGTTTCAACCGGGCACCCAAATCCACTTGCAGCTGTAACTCAACCCCCTCTGCCTTGAGTTCGGCATAGGGGCTAAAGGCCTCGGCGGTAGGAAGCTGAAAAACGAAGGTAATACCTTCCACTTTCCGGCTCACGGAAATCAAATCCCAATCCTGTGTGCGTACCACGCCATGGGCAGGCAATTGGCCAGAACCCGGATAAGCACCAAACCAAGGCCAACACACGGGAATGCCGCCGCGAATCGCGCTGCCCTTTTTATAGGGCTCGCTCTCGCTGACCCACAAGAGGTCACCATGGCCACTAGGGGCGAAAGACAACACCTGGGCGCCCTGCTTACTTATGCAGGCTTTAAATGCCGGGTGGTCTATGTCAATTAAGCGTATGCCAGCCGCGCTATCGCGGTAACTTACGCCTTCGGGCAAACTGGGCTCCATGGGCGACCTCAATACAGCAAGGTATAGAGCTGGCGCTGATACTGCACCGCCAGCGGATCACCCTTACCCAGGGCCGCCAAAATATCTTGCAAGGTTTTCTTGATGGCACCATCACCTGCGTTCAAATCTTTACGTAATATCCCCATCAACAAAGCCAAAGCTTCTTCGCGGTATTGATGCTCAGACAAGGCTACTGCCAACTGTTGCGCAAGGCCCAGGTCATCGGGATTTTCAGCATAGGCCGCTTCCAGCGCCACCACTTCCGGCGCTTTGCCTGCCTCACGTTTAAGCGTTAACTTGGCACTCACTTGCTGCCAGTCAGATTGCCGGTCTTGCAAGGCAACCTTTTCCAAAAGCGCCTCGGCATCATCTAGGCGGCCATCATCTACCAGTGTATCTGCAAGCAAAATGGCAACGCGGAAATCTCCGCCAGCATCCAGGGCTGCACGCAATAAGCTGCGCGCCTTTTGCGCATCGGCGGGCGTCCCACTGGCCAACAAGGCCTGTGCCTCCAGAAAATCGGCCTCCCAGGCTGGGGGCAGGTATTTGTCTAACAGCTCGCGTATGGCTTGCTCGGATTGCGCGCCCACCAGGCCATCAACTGGTTGACCCTTGTCCATCAAAATGAGTGTGGGCAGGCTGCGCACGCCCAGCTGCCCTGCAATGCCACCTAGCTCATCGGCATTGGCTTTGGCCAGCAGAAACCGGCCCGCGTACTCTGTAGCCAGCTTTTCCAGTATGGGCATTAATACTTTGCAGGGCTCACACCAATCCGCCCAAAAATCTACCAGTACCGGGCGCTCCATTGAGGCTTCAATTAACACCTGCTGGGCGTTTACCATTGTGACATTCACAATGGACTCGCTAGTTGCCGTCATATTCACACTACACTCTCTTTCACTCTTATTGGGCTTGCCGATAAAGCGCGAGCTTCACCTGCGTTAAATAACTTTTAATATTCGATTGGTTTTCCGGGCCTAAACGCCACATCCATTTATGCAGCGCCGGCGCTTTTTCGAAGGCCGGATCTACGTATTTATACATCACCGGGCTTGCATGAATTTCCGCATCTTGCGGCGCCTGGGGCACCGATTGCATTTGCCGAATGGCCTGCATTACGCGTTCTTCAAAGGTGCCGCTTTTGCCGAGCTCGGCATAGGCTTTATCCAGCAGCGGCTGCCAATGCCGATAGTAAGCCACCAGTACCTCGGGCTTAATCTGTGTGAACGCCTTCACCAGTGGGGTCGCGCGGGCATAATTTTCACGCGCTATGGCTGCACTTTTGGCGTTGCCCTCAATAGCAAAGGGGGCCATCTCATAACTTACCGGCAAATGCTTTTGCGACAAACTGCCATCGGCAATCTGGTCTATCAGAATTACCCATTTGCGCAGCAGCTCTTCACTTACCAACCACTGCGTCAGGCTGGGGGAGAGGCTATTAACCACAGCCACAATATATTCGTGACTCTCGTTAATTGAAGGCGCCACAGGCAGCAGTTTAGGCTTTTGCTCAATCTGCTTTTGGGCTGCAGGGTCTGGGGCCTCCTGCGCTTGCGCTGCGGGCTCAGGCATCCGCTCTATGGGCGCAGGCTGCACTGGCACGGCCACAGTCTCATGGGTTTCGGGTTGATCACGCAATAAAAAATAGCCAATCGCGGCAATCAAACCCACGGCTACAACTAACAACACGCCTTGCTGACGACTCATAATGTGTGCCTTATCAACACTGATAGAAGCCCATAAGCTAACATAATCGTGCGCAATGCCACCATTGGCCCATAAAAAAATAACGGGGGCCAAGCCCCCGTTAGTTAATTCACAAACACCCGTGCATTGCGGAACATCCGCATCCAGGGTGAATCTTCACCCCACTCCTCTGGGTGCCAGGAGTTGGTGACCGTGCGGAACACGCGCTCGGGGTGTGGCATCATGATGGTCGCACGGCCATCACGGCTGGTAACAGATGTAATACCCAAAGGCGAACCGTTGGGGTTAGCCGGGTAGCTTTGCGTGGGCGCCAGGTTGTTGTCGATATAGCGCATGGCTACCAAACCGCTATCAAGCAATTCGGCGGGCGCCTGGGCCTGTGCAAATTCAGCGCGCCCCTCGCCATGAGCCACGGCAACCGGCATGTGCGACCCCTGCATACCCTCAAACAATACCGATGGGCTGGCCTGAATTTGAACCAAGCTAAAGCGCGCCTCAAATTGCTCAGATTGGTTACGCACAAAACGTGGCCAATTATCGGCGCCGGGAATGAGCGACTTAAGGTTAGACATCATCTGGCAGCCATTACACACACCGAGCGAAAAGGTGTCTGGGCGATGGAAAAACTGCTCAAACATATCGCGCGCCTGGCTGTTAAATAATACAGACTTGGCCCAACCTTCACCTGCACCCAACACATCGCCGTAAGAAAAACCGCCACAGGCAGCCAGGCCCTGCATTTTGGCAAGATCAATACGGCCGGCCAAAATGTCGCTCATGTGTACGTCTACAGCGTCGAAGCCTGCGCGCGTAAAGGCGGCGCCCATTTCCACATGGCCGTTGACGCCCTGCTCACGCAAAATAGCAACACGCGGGCGCACGCCACTATTAACAAATGGCGCGGCAATATCTTCCGATGGGTCAAAAGCAAGTTTGGCGCTTAAGCCCGGATCCTGCGTCATCAGCTGGCTGAACTCTTGCTCTGCACAGGCGGGATTATCGCGCAGCGCCTGCATGCGGTAGCTGGTTTCGCTCCACAAGCTGTGCAAATAAGCGCGCGATTGTTCGAAGATCCAGGCGCCTTTTCCAAGGCGAATGCGCAGCTGGTCTTCTTCATTGGGGCGGCCAATAAAGTGCACCTTATCTGTAAGGCCTGCCGCCTCAAAGCGCGCAATAATGCTCGCAGAATCCTCAGTGCGCACCTGCAGTACCGCACCCAACTCTTCGTTAAACAGCGCGCCCATGGCATCTTGCCCGAGGCTATCTAACTGAACATCAACGCCGGTATTGCCCGCAAAGGCCATTTCCACCAGGGTTGCAAACAAACCGCCATCACTGCGGTCGTGATAGGCAAGCACTGCACGCTCGGCCAACAGCTGCTGCATCACCTCGAAAAACGCCTTTAGATCTTGTGGCTCATCAAGATCTGCAGGCTGCTCGCCCATTTCGTTAAACACCTGCGCCAGAATAGAGCCGCCCAAGCGGTTTTTACCGGCACCCAAATCTACCAGTAACAAATCCGAGCCGCCTTCAACGCGCGCCAGCTCCGGCGTCACGGCTTGGCGCACATCCACCACCGGTGCAAAAGCGGTAATCACCAGCGACAGTGGCGCGGTAACAGCCTTTTGCTCATCACCCTCTTGCCAGGCCGTGCGCATAGACATGGAATCTTTGCCCACTGGAATAGTAATGCCCAGCTCCGGGCACAGATCCATACCTACCGCTTCTACGGTGCGGTAGAGCTTTTCATCTTCACCTGTATGGCCGGCTGCACACATCCAGTTTGCCGACAAATTAATGTCAGACAGCTTATCAATACGCGTTGATGCAATATTGGTAATGGCTTCACCCACCGCCATGCGCCCGGAGGCCGGGCCATCCAGCAATGCCAGTGGTGTACGCTCACCCATGCTCATGGCTTCACCGGCATAGGTGTCGTAGCTGCTGGTTGTAACTGCACAATCGGCCACCGGCACCTGCCAAGGGCCTACCAATTGGTCGCGGGCAACCTGGCCCGTTACACTGCGATCACCAATGGTGATTAAAAACTTTTTGCTGGCCACAGCCGGGTGTTTTAGCACCCGCTCAGCAGCTTCATACAAATCGATATTTGCGGTTTCAAACGCCCGGGTAACCGGCGCATGGGCCAGGGCCTCACGGTGCATTTTTGGCGGCTTGCCAAACAGCACACTCATGGGCAGATCTACCGGGTTTGCATCGAATACTGTGTCTTTTACGCGTAGGTGTTTTTCACTGGTTGCCTCTCCCACTACAGCATAAGGCGCGCGCTCGCGGGCACAAATGGCTTCAAAGCGCGCCAGGTTTTCTGGCGAAATTGCCAGCACGTAGCGCTCTTGGGATTCGTTACACCAAATTTCCAGAGGGCTCATGCCCGGCTCATCGTTGGGCACTTTACGCAGATCAAATTCGCCACCACAGCCGCCATCTTTGACAAGCTCTGGAAAGGCATTCGACAAGCCACCGGCGCCCACATCGTGAATAAAAGCAATGGGGTTCTGACTGCCCAGCTGCCAGCAGCGGTCGATCACCTCTTGGCAGCGGCGCTCAATTTCAGGGTTTTGGCGCTGCACTGACGCAAAATCCAGATCTTCACTGGAACTGCCAGAGGTAACAGATGATGCCGCACCACCGCCTAAGCCAATCAACATGGCAGGCCCGCCCAACACTACAAGTTTGGTGCCGGCGGTGAATGGCGGCTTGTCTACGTGGTCTGCACGGATGTTGCCATAGCCGCCGGCCAGCATGATGGGCTTGTGATAGCCGCGACGCTCACCGTCAAAATTTTCTTCAAAGGTGCGGAAGTAACCGCAGATATTTGGCCGGCCGAATTCGTTGTTAAAGGCAGCACCGCCAATGGGGCCTTCGAGCATAATATCCAGCGCCGACACTATGCGGGCAGGCTTGCCGTAATCCTGCTCCCAGGGCTGTACAAACTCCGGAATTTGCAGGTTGGAAACGGTGAACCCCGTAAGACCGACCTTTGGCTTTGAACCCCGCCCCGTGGCGCCCTCGTCGCGGATCTCACCACCGGCACCGGTGCCTGCGCCGGGAAAGGGGGCAATGGCCGTTGGGTGATTGTGCGTTTCCACCTTCATTAATATGTGTATGTCTTCCTGGGAGAAACCATACACCTGGGTTTCCGGGTCTGGGTAAAAGCGCCCCGCCTTGTGGCCTTTCATAACCGCGGCGTTGTCGGCATAGGCGCTCAATACGTTAGCGCCGCCCTGCTCGTAAGTGTTTTTGATCATCTTGAACAAGGAGCGCTCTTGCAGCACCCCGTCGAGCGTCCAGCTGGCATTAAATATTTTGTGTCGGCAGTGCTCGGAGTTTGCCTGCGCAAACATCATCAGCTCCACATCCACAGGATTGCGGCCAAGCTCGGTGAAGCTCGTCACCAGGTAGTCGATTTCGTCATCAGCCAAGGCCAAACCAAGTGAGGTGTTTGCCGCCGCCAGTGCTGCGCGCCCACCGGATAGAATATCTACCCGCGCCTCGCGGGCCGGCTGCTGGCGCTCGAACAGCGCACGGGCTGCCTCAAAATTATCAAGCACCTGCTCAACCATGCGATCGTGCAGCAGCGCCAACACAGCGCCCTGCTCGGCATCACTCACATTGCCACTTATATAGTAGGCCGTGCCGCGCTCGATGCGGCGCACCTTGGCAAGGCCTGCATTGTGGGCGATATCTGTGGCTTTGGATGACCAAGGGGAAATGGTGCCCAGCCGTGGAATGGCCAGTACCAACTGCCCTTCGGGCTCGGTTTTTTCCGCACTTGGGCCATAGGTCAACAGTTGATCGAGCACTGCCGAGGCCTGCTCGTCCAGCGCCCCGTCGACGTCTGCAAAGTGAACAAACTCTGTGGCTAGGCCGGAAACACCCGGAGCTACCGACTGCAAGCTTGCGAGGAGACGTTTGGTGCGAAATTCAGAAAGGGCTGGCGCGCCGCGGAGGGTCAGCATAGGGTTCAATTACCTTGAGCTAGAGCGGCGGGTGGGTAGCGTTAACTTGGGCCAAGTGATGAATAGATAGCCCGAAAATCCACGGTTTTAACCCCGTAAATCAGCCCCTGAACCCGCCTGTTTTGGAAAGGCGGCAATTGTACTCGATATTACACGGCTGAACAGCCCAAAACCGCACCTGGGCCCCGCCTAACAACACCAGCAAGCAACCGACCAAGTAAAACCTGCGGCCATTGTGCAAACCATGGCCACCAAGACAAGCTGGATATTTAAGCCGCAGCCATAGGGCGGCCCGCCCAAATCGCCCTGCCAAATAAAAACAAATCAGCCAGCAGAGAAGGCGCAAACCCAAG
The DNA here is from genome assembly GCF_024138675.1 of Simiduia sp. 21SJ11W-1. NCBI lineage: Bacteria > Pseudomonadati > Pseudomonadota > Gammaproteobacteria > Cellvibrionales > Cellvibrionaceae > Simiduia > Simiduia sp. 21SJ11W-1. The sequence goes on from NZ_CP090959.1 coordinate 2,041,206, forward strand.
GCTTTCGTATAAGCCAAGTACCTGATATTCCACAAGAAAATGTGTATTTAGGCGCCAAAAACAAAATTATGTACTACATTAAACAATGTAAAACAAGCTATCGGTTAGCAAAAACGGCCGTTAAAATCGCGCACAATTTGATCAAGGCGTGGTTGAACACCTGGGAGAAACGATGCTATCGACCCTGTCACAATTTGTTAAGCAACTGATGAAGGCCGGCGCCCTCCTCTGCTTGCTTGCTGTTTGTGCCCTGCTGGTTGAGAGCCGCCCGCTCACCAAACTTGAACAAATCCAGGCCGCCGGCGTATTGCGTGTTGCCTCTATAAACGGCCCGGAAACCTATTACGAAGACCCAGATGGCAACCTCACAGGATTTGAGTACAGCCTGGCAGCCGCCTTTGCCGAGCACCTGGGTGTAAAACTTGAAATTGTGCCCACCAACAACTTTGGTGAAATATTGACGCTGGTTGAAGCCGGCAAACAGGTAGATATGGCCGCGGCCGGTATGATTGTGACCCAGCGCCGCCAGCAGCAGGTCCACTTCTCAGACCCTTACCTCGAAATCAGCCAACTACTGATTTACAGAAACGGCACCGGTAAGCCCACGGAGCTAGACGCCCTGTTCGGCCGCAAAATCATGGTTATGGAAGACTCCTCCGAAGCCGAACGCCTGGCGCAAATCAGTGCCCAATACCCACAGCTTGAGTGGTCTGCATCCGCCGACTACAACAGCATGGACCTTATTGAACAAGTGCATGTGGGCGAGATTGACTTTGCATTGGTAAAATCCACCGCCTACGCCATTAGCCAAACCGTGTACCCCCGTGCGCGTGTCGCCTACACCTTCCCTGAAAAGCAGCCGCTGGCCTGGGCTTTTGAGCCAAGTAACGACAACTCGCTCAAAAATGCCGCCAACCGCTTCTTGCAAGGCTTAAAAGCCAGCGATCAACTGGCCAACCTGGAAGCCACCTATTTCCACCAGGAGCCTGCATTCAACACAGGCGGTGCCCTGGCTTTTACCAACCGCATCAAGTCGCGCCTACCCAAATGGGAACCCCTGCTAAAACAAGCGGCGGATAACTACGATTTCGACTGGTTAATGCTCGCGGCGATCAGCTATCAGGAATCTCACTGGAATGCCCGCGCGCGCTCCTATACCGGCGTACGCGGCCTGATGATGCTCACCCGCACCACCGCTGATGAACTGGGCATTGAAAACCGGCTAGACCCGGAGCAAAGCGTAGATGGCGGCACCCGCTACCTGGTTAACATCATGACGCGCCTACCCAAAGCCATTCAGGGCCAAGACCGGCTATGGATGACCCTGGCGGCCTACAACGTGGGCTATGGCCACCTGATGGATGCACGACGCCTGGCCCGCAAGCAAGGCAAAAACCCCAATGTTTGGGATGATGTCGCGGAAACCCTGCCGCTACTGGCGCAGCGCAAATACTATAAGCACACCCGCCATGGCTACGCGCGCGGCTGGGAGCCGGTGGCCTATGTAAACAACATTCGCCAGTTCCACACCATTTTGGCGTGGCATAAGCAAGTTGAGCAACGCAGGCTTGCCATGGCCGAAGCCACTCTGCTTAGCAGCAACAGCCAGGATGAATCAGCTAGCCTGCGCACCAGCCTTTAGGTTTAACAAATTCAACCTGCGCTTCAATAGATGCTAATTTATTGAACTGAGCTACCTTTGCTATAAACGCAGCTATTGTCCAACACTGCTTAGCGAAGGAACCTCACATGACCCAGTTGCCAACGGCCGACCAAATGGACGCCTGGTGGATGCCCTTTACCGCCAATCGCGCCTTTAAATCTAACCCCCGCTTCTATACCGCAGCCGACGGTATGTACATGACCATGGGCGATGGCCGCAAGGTTTTAGACACCAATGCGGGCCTCTGGTGCTGCAATGCCGGCCACGGGCGCAAAGAAATCGCCGACGCCGTTCACGCCCAGCTGCTTGAAATGGATTACGGCAACCCTTTCAGCTACGGCCACCCCAAAGGGTTCGAGCTGGCCAATCGCCTGGTAGATGAGGTAGCACCCAAAGGCCTGAACCGCATCTTCTTTACCAATTCAGGTTCAGAATCCGTAGATACCGCCTTAAAAATCGCCCGCCAGTACTGGCGCCTTAAGGGCCAGGGCACTAAAACCGCTTTCGTTGCGCGGGTTAAGGCCTACCACGGCGTGAACTGGGGCGGCGTATCACTGGCCGGCCTTACAGGTAACCGCAAGAGCTTCGGCCAGGGCCTGGAGGCAGATTTCCTGCGCCACACATGGCTTGCGGAAAATGCCTTTAGCAAAGGCCTACCCACCCAAGGCGCCGAGCTTGCCGACGAGCTTACAGACATCATTGCCATGCGCGATGCTAGCAACATTGCCGCGGTAATTGTTGAGCCCGTTGCCGGCGCCGGCGGCGTGATAGTGCCGCCACAGGGCTACCTGGAAAAGCTGCGCGCCATCTGCGATCAGCACAATATTTTGCTGATTTTTGATGAAGTGATTGCCGCTTACGGGCGCACCGGTGCCGCCACCATGGCAGGCAAAGTGGGCGTAACCCCCGACATGATCACCACAGCCAAAGGCCTCACCAATGGTGCGGTGCCCATGGGCGCGGTTTTCTGCAAGCAGGAAATTTACGATACCTTCGTAAATACCGGCGAGATGTCTGCGGCACCGGAATTCTTGCACGGCTACACCTACTCTGCCCACCCGGTTGCCTGTGCCGCTGCCATGGCCACACTGGACATCTACAAAAACGAAAAGCTGTTCGAGCGCTGCAACGATATCGCCCCTTACTGGGAGGCAGGCCTGCACTCGCTCAAAGGCCTGAAAGGCATTAAGGATATTCGCAACTTCGGTTTGTTAGCCGGCATTGATTTACCTGCAGGCGTTGCCGCCAAGGTAGCCGCTAAAACACTGGATAAAGGCGTAACGGTTCGCCCGGCCGGCGACACCATTGTTATGTCGCCGCCACTGATTATCGAAAAAGATCACATAGATACCATCGTCAATGTGTTGCAGGAAGTCATCCCAAGCGTGGATTAACGCCCGCAACACACAACAAAAAAGGCAGCTTTCGCTGCCTTTTTTGTTACTTAATACCTGACGGTGCAAAACAGCTAGTTATTTGCCGGATCATTAAAATAATCGCGCGCCAGCTTGATAACCACACCAGAGAGCGCAAGCACGGCAATCAGGTTTGGAATGGCCATCATGCCGTTTAAGGTGTCTGCCAAGAGCCACACGAAATCCAATTGCATGGTGGCGCCCACTGGCACTGCTGCAATAAACAACAAACGGTAGGGCCACACAGAGCGCTCACCGAATAAAAACTGCGCACAGCGCTCGCCGTAGTAACTCCAACCCAGCACGGTTGTAAAAGCGAACAACACAAGCCCTACGGTAATTACCCATTGGCCGCCGGGAATCGCCGAACTGAATGCAGCAATCGACATACCCGCACCTTCTGCATCACCTTGCCAAGCACCGGAAGCCACAATAGCCAAACCGGTAATGCTGCACACCACGATGGTATCGATAAAGGTACCCAGCATGGCAATAACACCCTGACGCACCGGGCTGTTAGTTTGCGCTGCCGCGTGAGCGATAGGCGCGCTACCAAGGCCCGCCTCATTGGAAAATACACCGCGCGCTACACCAAATTGAATGGTCATCATCAAGGTGACACCCACAGCGCCACCCATGGCCGCCTGCGGATTAAAGGCACTTTCAACAATAAGTGCGAAAGCGGCAGGAATGGCATCTATGTGATAAATCAACACAAATACACCGGCAACAATGTAGGTGACTGCCATAAAAGGCACCAACTTGCCCGCCACCTCACCAATGCGCTTAATACCACCGGCCAAAACGGCAAACACCAATACAAACAAAACGCCGCCGGTAATGATGGGGGCCACGCCCGTAGACTCTTGCACGGCAGAGGCAATGGAGTTTACCTGCACGGTATTGCCAATGCCGAAGGCCGCGAGCGAGCCGAAAAATGCAAACAGTACACCCAGCCAAGCCCAGCGCTTGCCCAGGCCGTTTTTGATGTAATACATGGGGCCGCCCACACGCTTACCCTCGGCATCCACTTCACGAAAGTGCACGGCCAGCGTGGCCTCTGAAAATTTTGTGGCCATGCCCAATAAGGCACTGCACCACATCCAGAACAACGCGCCCGGGCCACCCAGCCCGATGGCGGTGGCAACACCCACAATGTTGCCGGTACCAATAGTCGCCGCAAGCGCCGTCATCAATGCATTGAAAGGCGTAATATCGCCCTCTTGGGAATCAGCCTTGGGTTTAAACAGCTGCGAAAATCCATACCCCACTTTTCGCAATGGCAGCGCCTTTAGGCGCGTCATCATATAAAGGCCGGTGCCGAGCAGCAGCGCCAGCATGACCTTGCCCCACACGAAGCCATTTACAAGTGTTACTAGTTCCTGAAACACGTCATTCTCACTTATTTTATTGTTAAATGTTTAAACCACTTAGCTGTGGCAAAGCCACCTAGAATACAAATTCTGAACGCTGTGGAAATACCCCAAATAGCCCACCTGTGTGTACAAACAGGACATTTTTTTCACCCGCCCAGTGGCCTTGCTGCAATTGCTGCAACATGCCGTAAAAGGCTTTGCCGGTGTACACCGGATCAAGCACCAACCCTTCAGTGCGTGCCACTAATTTGATGGTTTCGAATATTTCTTGGCCGGCACGTGCATAACCCGGGCCTATGTATTCATCGAGTGTGTGCACCGAAAGCTTGGCAAGTTCCACCCCCGCATCTTTGCAGTTTTTTTCAGCCAGCGCACCATACTGTTGCGCCCAGGCCTGCCAATCTGCTTTCACCTTGCGGTTAAACCATTCGCTGCTATCGCACACGGCGATACCTGTCACCGGCGCGCTTAGGCCGCACAGCGCAGCGCCAAGGGTCAAACCGGCCTGGGTGCCGCCTGAACCGGTTGCACACACTATGCGATCTAACGTTACGCCAAGTGAGCGAAGCTGTTGGTGCATTTCATCAGCGCAGCCAATGTAGCCCCAGAGGCCCGTGCCATTACTGCCGCCCGTTGGAATTGTGTAGGCGAGGTTACCTTCAGCTGCATAACGCGCAGCACAATCACTAAAATAGCGCGCTACATTCGCTTCAAAACTGTGACTGGGGAAAAAACTGATTTCGGCGCCGGCCAGGCGATCAAGCAGCAGGTTACCATCGTTGTCGGCGGGTGCATCGCCCCTCAATAGCAGGTGACACCGCATCCCCTCTTGCGCGGCAATCAATGCCGTTGCGCGCGCATGATTGGATTGCACGCCACCAGAGGTTATCAGGGTATTGGCACCCATCGCCTGCGCCTCGGCCACCAGAAATTCAAGCTTGCGCACTTTGTTGCCTGAAAGGTAACAACCGGTTAAGTCATCGCGCTTCACCCAGATGCGGGCAGAGATACCGAGCGCCTCTGTGAGGCGATCCAGAGGTTGTATGGGGCTCGGGGTTTGCGCATAGCGATTGCGCGCGGGGTAGTTAATTTGATTAGTGTTAGACATCAACTTAACCCTGAAAGAAAACAGGCTGCACAAGGCAGCCTGAACACAAATTAAATAGACTTAATAGTGCCCTTGGGCAATACCGCGTGCACCGCCACCTTCTGGAACTTCAGCTCGATGTTGTTACCGGTTTCCAGCACGATGTAATTTTCATCCACTTTAACGATCTTGCCGAGCATGCCGCTGCTCAACACCACTTCATCGCCCTTGTTAAGGCTACTTACAAGCTCTGTGTGCTCTTTTTGGCGCTTGCGCTGTGGGCGAATGATGAACAGGTACATAAACAGAAACAGACCGCCGAACATCAACAGCGTGACCATTGGGTTTGCTTCGGGTTGCGCAGATTGCGCCTGGGCCATGGCCTCAGGGAAGAAAAATGACATGGAAGACCTCAGAAAAGAAAAATTCTAAGGCGGCAACTCTACAGGGTTTGGGAATTAGTGGCAATCGGGCGCAAGGGCCCGATTGATATCAGGTGTAGTCGCGAAAGAGCTTACGGAAAGTTGAAGGTGAAAGCCCCGTCCAGCGCTTGAATGCGTTGGTAAAGCTTGTGCGATCAGAGAAGTCCAAAGCGGTGGAAATTTGATCAATGCTTAAATTTTGGTCCACCAAAAAACCAATCGCGTAATGGAAACGCACCTGATCACGCATCATGGCAAAATTGATATCTGCCTGCTGTAAACGGCGCTGCAAGGTGCGCTTGGAAATACTGAGCTCATTAGCGACATCATCGATCGCCAGCGAGCCCTGCCCTACACGGCGCTGCAACACATCCATTACCCGCCCGGGAATGCCGAAGACAGCGGGCAGTTTTGCGATTTCTATGTACTCTTCGAGTGAGCGGATGCCACTTACGGCAAACCCTTCTTGCGAACGGAGAATCTTATCCGGTGACGCGTGTAAATGAACCATGCGGGCGACTCCTTCTGCCAACAATGCCAATGTTTCACTGTCGTCATCAGCCAAGCGGTTCTGCCCACGATCCTCGGGGCACTTCAGTACAAACACCAGCGCGGCCGACGCATTTGCCAACGGCGCCAACAGGTAGCGCCCAGGACCTGCATGAGTATACGCCAGCATCAGGGGGTTGTCGCAATTTTCGTCGAAAACATCCAGAAATTGGGGTGTATTTAAGCTAAAAAGTGCCTGATGAGTGGCTCCGAAAGACTCTTCTGCCAACACCAGCGATTGCGAATCCATGCCTTGTTCGTAGCGGTAACGGGAGCACCGCCCCAAAGTTCTATGGAAGAAAAATGCCTGGCTGGCGCCCAGCATGGCGCAGCCCGCCGCCAGGTATGACCATAACTGCGACTGAAACCCACCCACAGGTGCCGTAGACAGACGCAGCAGTACGCGCATGCGCCCTACCAAGGACGACAAATCTTGATCAGCCCAATGCGCTTTTTCGGCCTGGGCAATAGATATATTGGCTGCTGTGATTGAGATGGTGCAATCCCCCAAAAAACCCTAAATTTTAGTGGGGTATAAATACCCTCTATAGAAGCCCTCTAACTTATTTCTTATAACTATTTAACTCTAGAACCAGTGGCGACACGCCGTGGCCTTAGACGACAAAAGTTATCTTGGTGGGGCTTAATATGACTAATTACCATCTAAACAGTCATATGCTGCCAACTATAAGATATGGTTATAAGAAGCGCCAGTCAGATTTTGTTGAAAAGCGACCTGCTTCAAAGGGGCGTTCAGCAGCAAATGCGCAGCCTTTGAGCATGGCGGCCTGCAACCTTTCTACACAGGTTCACCCAAAATGCCCGGTACGCGAATTACAAAAGAAAACTTAGGGGGCCGAAAGCAAACAGCCCCGGGGCAAGGCGCATTTACACCTTGCCCCGTAAAAGAAGATCGGCGCCCTTAAGGCGTGCAGTACAAACAGATAGGTGAAATAAGCCCTGCGGCCGCTCATGGGCTTGCAGGGCTGCCTACAAACAGCGTTTGCAGGCGCGGGATGTATACCAAAGCCGATGCTGCGCCCACAAAGGGCCGCAATATCACGCTTGTGCGGGATCACTCACCTTTTAAGGTGTCTATCACCACATCGTGGTGATTAGAGGTTTTGAACTTATCGAGGATATGGGTGAGCCGCCCATCTTCACCAATGATAAACGTGGTGCGCACTATCCCCATGAACTCGCGGCCCATAAATTTCTTTAAATCCCAAACGCCGTACTTTTCGGCAACTTTATGATCTTCGTCAGACAACAGATCGAAGTTGAGGTCATGCTTGTCTATAAAACGCTGTAACTTGGCCTCGGGGTCTGGGCTGACGCCAAACACAAGGGTATTGAGCTTGGCGAGTTCTTTGGCTGAATCGCGCAGCCCACAGGCCTGGGTAGTGCAACCGGGAGTGAGTGCTTTGGGGTAGAAATACAGCACCACACGCTTACCGCGCAGGTCTTTCAGGGCCACTTTTTCGCCCTTTTGATTGGTTAAGGTAAATGCCGGTGCCAGGTTGCCAATTTTAGGATGTGCCATACATACTCCTTCTTGAGTTTGCGGGCCATTATAGCGGCAAAAAAAAAGCGCGGCCCAGCCGCGCTTTTTTATACATGCAGCACTTAGGCAGGCAATAACGCTTTAACGGCGTCACGCTCTTCCTGCAGCTCTTTCTCGGTGGCGGTCATTTTGCCACGTGAGAAATCGTTGATTTCCAAGCCCTGAACAATTTCCCAGTCGCCATTTTTACACACACATGGGAAAGAGTAGATCAGGCCTTTTTCAATGCCGTAGGAGCCATCGCTGTACACACCCATGCTCACCCAGTCGCCCTCGGGTGTTCCCAGCGCCCAATCGCGCATGTGGAAAATAGCCGCGTTGGCCGCAGATGCCGCTGATGAAGCACCACGGGCTTTGATGATGGCGGCGCCGCGCTGCTGTACAACGGGAATGAATTCACCTTCGTACCAGGCCTGATCAATCAGATCCATAGCCGACTTGCCGTCTACCAAGGTCTGGTGCAAGTCTGGGTACTGGGTTGAAGAGTGGTTACCCCAGATCAACATTTTCTTCACGTCATTGATGGTTTTACCGGTTTTCTGGGCCAACTGCGTTTGGGCGCGGTTGTGATCCAGGCGTGTCATGGCCGTGAATTGACGCGGATCTATGTCTGGCGCGTTGCGCTGAGCAATCAAGGCGTTGGTGTTGGCGGGGTTGCCCACTACCAATACTTTGATATCGCGCGAGGCGTGATCGTTGATGGCTTTACCCTGTACAGAGAAGATGGCGGCGTTGGCTTCCAGCAGGTCTTTACGCTCCATGCCCGGGCCGCGAGGACGCGCGCCAACCAGCAATGCGTAATCGGTATCTTTGAAGGCTACGTTCGGGTCATCAGTGCACACCATGCCAGCCAGCAGCGGGAATGCGCAGTCGTCCAGCTCCATGGCCACGCCCTTCAGCGCTTCCAAGGCAGGGGTAATTTCCAGCATCTGTAAAATAACCGGCTGATCTTTACCCAGCATTTCGCCCGCGGCAATGCGGAACAACAGGGAGTAGCTGATCTGACCGGCGGCGCCGGTAACGGTGACACGAACGGGTGTTTTCACAATAATTCTCCGTAACTGAGTTAGCCTAGTAAGCGGCGGCCATTATAGGGACTTGACAGGAAAATTCACCTGATCCCGCCAATAACCGGTATTTCGGGAAATGATAGCCCACATTGATGAAATGTATATCAGCCTGCAGTGTAACGCTTGGCCAGTGCTTGGTAGAGCGCCTCGGCAAAATCGGGAGCCGTGTGATCCAGGGTTTGAACCACCTCCACCAGGTGCTCATTATCTTCTCGCCCGGCCCACACCTTGCGATAGCTGCCATCTTTGTAGCCGTGATCCTGGCGGAAAAAATTCAATACGTTCTTACCCACATAGCCTGTGTACAAATCATCAAAGCTCATGCCCACCGCAGACAGCAAGGCGCCAAACTGGCTGACCGAAAATCTTTTATGGGTAATCACTTCGCCTGCAAAGGCTTCCAATTGCTGGCGAAAAATCTCTGGCTCCGCCTCGCCGGGTGTAACATCGGCCAAGGCCTTGGCGAGATAGGCCAAGCGGGCTTCCGGATCCGGCTGATCAGCGAGCACCATCGACAAACCAAAATGCCAGATATCAATCAGTTCAAGGCGCACCTGCTCTACATCAGGTTGTTGTTTTTTCCACCACTTCCAGCCGTAGTGATCCAATAGCTCGGCACATTCCACCCAAATCGCGCGGTACCAGGCAAAGTTTTGGGCTCGCCAATCGGGGTTTACTTTGGTGTTCATGCTGTCTTGCAGGCTCAGCATATTTTCAAGTTGCGCTCGCATGGGCTTAGGCTTCCTTGGCGTCAACGGGCTGGGCCCGGTTAAACAATGTGAAAAAGTTTTCAGTGGTTTGCCGGGCAAGGGTTTCAAAACTCACGCCCTTGTGTTGGGCGACAAACTCTGCCACTTCGCGTACGTATTTGGGCTCATTGGATTTACCGCGGTAAGGCACCGGTGCCAAATAAGGTGAATCGGTTTCCACCAGCAGCCGATCCAGGGGCACGTAACGGGCTACCTCACGCAGGGCCTCGGCGTTCTTGAAAGTCACAATGCCTGAAAGTGAAATGTAATAACCAAGGTCCATCGCGGCCTGGGCCATGTCTACATCTTCCGTAAAACAATGGAGCACGCCAGCAGATTCTACATTGCCGTGCGCCTTGATGAGCGCAATAGTATCGGCCCGTGCATCGCGGGTATGCACCACAATGGGCAGACCGGTTTCAGCGCCCACCTCAAGGTGCATGGCGAAACTTTCCTGCTGCAGGGTTTTCGCCTCTTTTGAGTAGTAGTAATCAAGGCCGGTTTCGCCCACGGCCACCACTTTTTCAGCCTTGGTGAGCGCCATTAAACGCTCGCGGGCCATGGCGCCGTCTTCAATATCCAGGGGGTGCACACCCACAGATGCGTATATTTGTGGGAAGCGCTGCGCAATGGCCAACACATCAGCCACATTTTTATCTGAAATGCTGATACACAGCATGTGCGAAACATCGCGCTGGCCGGCCTCTGCTATGGCAGTATCCAGGCTGCGCTCACCCAGTTTCAATCGATCGAGGTGGCAATGGGAATCCACTAACATCTATACAACCTAAACTATCTCACTGGCAAAACCGGCCAGTGCCAAGACACAAAAAAAGCCAGCGTACTGGCTTTTTATCCGAATGCGGAGTTTACATGGTATGGGTTGGCCTGTCTGATCCTAATGAACCGGCAAGATAGGTTTCTATCTTGGTGACCGCCATGTTGTCTTGATCATTGAATTGCACGCCAATTCCCGAAGCCCGGTTGCCCTGCGCGCCCTTGGGGGTTACCCACACCACCTTACCCGCCACCGGGATTTTCTCCCCTTCATCGAGCAGGCTTAGCAGCATGAACACTTCATCACCCAGCTTATAGGCTCGGGTGGTGGGGATGAATAATCCGCCATTGCGCACGAAGGGCATGTAGCTTGCGTACAACACCGCTTTATCGCGAATATTGAGGTTCAAAATACCGTTGCGGGCACCACCCAGTGCAGCCATACCAAAAATCCTTAATTACACAAAACTCATTGTTTGCGCGCATCTATGCAGGCCTATGCGATGCGCCACCCTTAAGCGGGCAAAGGCGAGCCCTCAGTGTAGCTCAGCCCGGCGCCCGGATTCCAGCCTCTACTTCGCCATCGCCCGGCACAAGGCCTGCCAATCCAGTGCCAGCTCCTCCAGCAGCAGCTGGGCATTGGGGTTGGCACCGCTGCTAAACGCCAGCCGCGCACGCCCTACTTTCTCGTAATATCGGTGTAAAATCGCAGGATCTCCCCTGCCCATCAAGCGCTGTGCCCAGGTAAGGTTCTCATGCTCGCCCCCAGCCCCCCATTGCAAGGCGCGCAGCAAGCGGCTCAACCACACCTGCACCCAACCGAGCAATTGCTGGTGATCTTGCGCCAGCCACTGGGCGGCTAGCTCCAGCGGGCCCATTTGCCCGAGCGCCAACGCCTCTAACCCCTTCATCAACCCCTGATGATTCTCCAGGCAATCACCCTCGAGTAAATCAGTGGCCGCAAGCGGCGCGCCGCCGGCCATATCCAGCAGCAGCTCAGGCGCAATGCGATTACCCACCAGCGGTGTGAGCCACGGGAGCACCTGCTGGGCGGGTGGCTGCCCGAAAGACAGCAACCGGCACCGGCTACGAATGGTTGAAAGCACGCCACTTGCCTGGTGGCTCACCAACAGCAGATAGGCATCGCCCGCTGGCTCCTCCAGGCTTTTTAGTAGCGCATTGGCGGCTGCTGTGGTCATGGCCTCAGCAGGGGCAAGCACAACCACCTTGCGCCCGCCTTGCTGTGCGGTTTTTGCCAGAAACTCTGTCACCCGGCGCACGGCGTCAATTTTAATGGCTTTACCCGGGGCTTCCGGCTCAATCAGCATTAAATCCGGGTGGCTGCCCGCTTTGACCAGCTGGCAACTTTTACAACGCCCACAGGCAAGCTCCGAGTTAGCCGGCGTACACATCAACTTGTGCGCCACCAAGAGCGCTAGGTGCGCCTTGCCGACCCCGGCTATACCGGAAAACAACAAACCGTGTGGCAGGCGAGCCTGGGCTATTGCCGTGCACAGCCCTTGCCAATGCTCACCCTGCCAAGGGTAAGGGCTTAACCCGAATTCAGTTTCTGTGAGTGTCATAAACCTCTGATATCCGCCCTATTTTGATAGCAACGCGCTTCGCCAGCGGCCACTTTATTTGCGATAATTCGAACATTATTTGGAGTAGCCAGTGCCAACCCACCCATCGCTCAAGCAGCCGCTAGCCTCGCCGACCACCAACCCTGTGATTGTGTACGAAGACGATCACCTGCTGGTTATTGATAAACCCGCCAACATGCTGAGCGTGCCCGGCCGCGGCCCAGACAAGCAAGACTGCGCCATTGCCCGCATTCAGCAAAGCCATCCGCAGGCGCTGATTGTTCACAGGCTGGATTATGCCACCTCCGGGTTGCTGGTCGTAGCACTCTCTAAAGCGGTGCATCGCAGTTTGAGTAAACTTTTCGAAGTGCGCGCCATACAAAAGCGCTATTGCGCAACTGTCGATGGCCAGGTGGCGCAAGATCACGGGGAGATAACCCTGCCCCTTATTTGCGACTGGCCCAACCGCCCCTTGCAGAAAGTGGATTTCGCGCAGGGCAAGCCTGCGTGCACGCAATACCGTGTGCTAAGCCGCGATGCGCACGCGGACACCTCGCGCGTGGCACTCACACCCATCACCGGGCGCTCCCACCAGCTACGGGTTCATATGCAGCAAATCGGGCACCCTATTGTTGGCGATGAATTTTACGCACCGCCTGCAGCTTTTAATAAAGCTCCGCGCCTATTGTTGCACGCAGAATATCTGGCCTTTGAACACCCGGTGACAAATCGCACGCTAACGCTAGACAGCCCGCCACCCTTTTGAATGTGCAAGGCAATGAATAACAAACCTGCCGCAAGCCCGTGAGCTGCAATTTACGACGCGGTTAAACGGCCGAGTATCGCGCTGATATCTGCTTGCACCTGGGCAAGCGCCTGACCTGCATCCACAACAGCAAAGCGCGCCTGCTCCGCCTTTGCACGCTTGAGGTAACACTGGCGTACGCGCTCAAAAAATTGCACCGTTTCAACTTCAAAGCGATCCAGCTCGCCGCGCACGCGCGCACGCTCCAGACCAACTTCTACATCAATATCCAAAAGCAAGGTGCAATCGGGGCGCAAATCACCTTGCACCACATGCTCCAACTGTTTTATCAGCCCCACATCCAAACCGCGCCCGGCACCTTGATAGGCATAAGTGGCATCGGTAAATCGATCGCACAACACCCATTTACCCTCGGCCAGCGCCGGGCAAATTACCTGATTAAAATGCTGGGCACGGGCCGCAAATACCATGAGTAGCTCGGCCGTTGGATCTACTTGTTCATCGCGCTGGGCCAACAATAACTCACGAATAGATTCAGCCAGCGGCGTGCCGCCAGGCTCACGGGTACGCAGCACCTCAAGGCCCCGCTCCGTTAACCACTGCTCAACAAAATCCATGTTGGTGGATTTTCCGACACCTTCGGTGCCCTCTACCGTTATAAATAAACCTGGCTTCACGAATGTACCTTTACTGACATGTTTAAGGGGCCTCGGGTGTAGAGCGATAACCTGCACGGCGTCGGTATTGGTATTTTTTTACCGCCGCATTGTGCTGCTCTAACGTATCGGAAAATTGATGGTAGCCATCGCCTTTCGCTACAAAATACAAACTGCTGCCGGCATCGGGATGCAGGCTTGCATAAAGTGAGCGTCGCCCGGGCAACGCAATGGGCGTAGGCGGCAAGCCGTTGATTCGATAAGTGTTGTAGGGCGTATGCTGCGCCAGATGCTTGCGGGTAATATTGCCAGCATAGCGCTCGCCCAAACCATAAATCACCGTTGGGTCTGTTTGCAGGCGCATGCCCTTTTGGAGCCTGCGAACAAACACACCGGCGATTTGTTCACGCTCGGCATCGATGGCCGTTTCCTTTTCAACAATTGATGCCATGATCAATGCATCATAGGGCGAATCGTAAGGCAGATTAGGCGCCCGCGCCGCCCACAACTCGGCCAGTATCTGCTGCTGTTTTGCATAGGCCTGGCGCAGCACAGTGACGTCGGAATCGCCTTTTTGGTAGTGATAGGTATCGGGGAAAAACCAACCCTCCGGGTGCGGCTCATGCAGGCCCAACAACTGGCTTTGGGCCTCCCAATCAAGCCCCGCCAGGCGCGGCTCTAGAAATTCCAGCGAATGCAAATGCTGCAGTGCCTGGTAGTAAGTCCAGCCTTCAATAATTTGTGCGACATACTGCACAACTTCGCCTTCAATAAGCTGCTGCAACAAACCAGCGGCACTTGTGCCTGGCGCAACGGCGTATTCTCCGGCTTTAATTTGTGTCTGCCCGGTGATGCGTGCATACGACACCCAGGCGCGCGCGTGTAGCAGGCCTTGGCGTTCGAGCTTATTGGCCAGCGCAATTAATGATTGCCCCTTGGGCACTTCAAGTTGTACGGGGTGTTCTATGGCCAAGGGTTTCTCGGCCCACTGCAAGAGGTAGCTGCGCGCACCAAGCACGGCCAGTGCGCCCAGCACCAACGCTAAAATAAAAAGGCGAATCAGCTTTTTAATAACTCTCTCCTTAAGGACTTGGGCCTTACCTAGTGGCGCTCTGAAAACACCGATTCTACCGCAGCCAAAAATTGCTGCCGACCAGCGCTTGCGTTAAAGGTTTTCACTTTGCCCAAGGCCTCATTGTTGCTGCAGGTGGCGCCTGCCATATCCAGCCGCCAGGTGGCCTGCACCCCGCGGTAGGCATTGATGAAATAAAGCGCATCGGCATCTGCAAGATCTTCGAGTGTTAGTGGGCGAGCGGCTTGTTCTATCACCCCTTTGGCCAGTAAACAGGCGCGCATAACACCCTTCACGCCTGCCTGTGATAATGAGGGCGTAACCAATTTTCCGCCAAGGCCCAACACCAAATTGCTTGATACACCTTCAACCAGCTGGCCGCGGCTATCGCACATTACGGCCTCATCAAACCCGCTAATGGCCAACGCACGGGCAGCCAGTACCTGCTCCAAGCGGTTGCAGTGCTTTATACCGGCCAGTGGGGAATCCGCCAGCCGCACAGGGCTAATACAAGCAGATATTTCCGAGGCCTTCTGAGCACTCGCAGGGAAAAACTGGATGATAACCTGCGCTTTCGCGTCGGGCTCTGGCTGGTAACCCAGGCCGCCTGCGCCTGGGGTGAGCAAAATTTTCAAGCGGCCCTGCCGCTGGCCTTCTGCCGCAGCAAGAGACAGCACCCTTTTAATTTGCCGGGAAATTTGGCCCGCATCTGGCGGTGCGATAAAAAGCTTTGGCGCATCAGCAAGCAAACGTTTCAGGTGCCACGAAAGCAGCGGTACCTCCCCCCCCATAACACGCGCGGTTTCAAACAACCCTTGCCCGTATAGCAGCCCGCGATCTTGCGCCGAGCACGCGGCACCGGCCACACCATCAATTAATGTAATGACACTTGCTGAAGCCAACCTATGCCCTCAAATTTAATCGCCACGTGAACTTAAACGCAAAAAACACTGCACGCAAACAAAAACGGCGACCATGAGATCGCCGTTGTGCGCAGTTGCCGGAACTTAAACCTTTTTAAATACCAGCGTGCCATTGGTGCCGCCGAACCCAAATGAATTGGACATGGCAACATCAATGGGCATTTCCTGCGCGGTATTTGGCACAAGATTAATATCACAACCTTCGCTGGGGTTTTCCAGGTTAATTGTGGGCGGTGCCACCTGATCACGAATGGCCAATACACTGAAGATGGCCTCTACGGCACCGGCGGCGCCCAACAGGTGGCCAATCATGGATTTGGTTGAGCTTACTGCAACCTTGTCCTGTGCAGCACCCATCACCGACTTCACTGCCTGACATTCGGCAATATCGCCTGCAGGTGTGGAAGTACCGTGCGCGTTGATGTAGTTCACCAACGAGGCATCCAGGCCTGCATCTTTAAGGGCATTGCGCATACTGAGCGCTGCACCTGCGCCATTTTCTGGCGGCGAGGTCATGTGATATGCATCGCCGCTCATACCAAAGCCAACCACTTCTGCATAAATTTTGGCGCCACGCGCCTTGGCGTGTTCGTATTCTTCCAGCACTAACACACCGGCGCCATCGCCCAGCACAAATCCGTCGCGGTCTTTATCCCACGGGCGGCTGGCGCGTGTTGGGTCGTCATTGCGGGTAGAAAGCGCACGGGCTGCGGCAAAACCTGCAAGGCCAACCGGCGTGGTGGCCATCTCTGCGCCACCGGCCAGCATCACATCGGTTTCGCCGTATTGAATAGAACGTGCGGCCAAACCAATGGCATGGGTACCGGTAGTGCAGGCGGTAACAACAGCCAAGTTCGGGCCTTTGAAACCATACTTGATTGAGAGATTACCGGCGATCATGTTAATGATGGCACCAGGTACGAAAAACGGCGAAATGCGGCGCGGGCCTTTGTCTTCAATGGTAAGCGCACCATCGGCTATAGAGCCAATGCCGCCAATACCGGCACCAATCACGGCACCAATGCGCTCGGCATTGGCATCGGTCACTTCAATGCCGGCATCTTCCCAGGCCTGAATGCCGGCAACCATACCGTATTGAATAAATGGATCCATTTTGCGGGCATCTTTCACCGCAAGGTAGGGCTCCACCTCGAAATTTTTTACAGCGGCACTAAACGTGGTTGTGAAAGGCGTGGTGTCAAAATGTGTGATGGGCGCAACGCCGCTTTGACCCGCCAAAATACCACTCCAGGTATCGGCTACTGTATTTCCCAAGGGCGAAACCATGCCCATACCGGTAACAACAACTCGTTTTCGCGACACGTTCAATCTCCAATCTGCGCACTGCAATACACACTTAGAAAGTTTAAAGCACCCTGCGGCTACGCTTTTCGATCATACAAAAAACAAAAGCCGTACTATTGCGAAATAGTGACGGCTTTTGCGTTGAACAGAAATTCCGTTCGGCTGATTACGCGAGGTGCTCGTTGATGTAATCAATAGCCAGCTGAACAGTGGTGATCTTCTCAGCTTCTTCGTCAGGAATTTCGGTTTCGAACTCTTCTTCCAAAGCCATAACCAGCTCAACGGTATCGAGAGAATCAGCACCCAAGTCTTCTACGAAAGAGGCTTCGTTTTTTACTTCTTCTTCTTTAACACCAAGCTGCTCGGCGACAATCTTCTTTACGCGCTCTTCAATGCTGCTCATATCGTTTTTCAACTCCTAGTTGGTAATATCAGTCAAACCGTTGTCTTAACTAGCCTGACAAGCGGCCAATAAATTTTAGTGCTTCGGCCAACACGGGTCGGCATTTTACATGGATTTTTAACCGGTTGTAACGCAAACCGGCCAAAATTTTGCTTTTACAGGCATAAACCTATAAAAAACAATAACTTACACGGCTTACGCCATGTACATACCGCCGTTTACATGAATGGTTTCACCCGTCACATAAGCAGCGGCATCGCTGGCCAAAAAGGCCACTACGCCGGCGATTTCCTCAGGCTGCCCCAGGCGCGCCAGCGGAATGTTGGCCAGCATGAGCTCTTTCTGGGCGTCAGGCAGCTCCTTGGTCATATCGGTATCGATAAAACCCGGGGCTACAGTGTTAACCGTTATGTTGCGCGAGCCTACTTCTTTGGCCAGCGCGCGTGCAAAGCCGCCCACACCGGCCTTAGTGGCCGCATAGTTTGATTGGCCTGCATTACCCATGGCGCCCACAACGGAGCTGATATTGATAATGCGGCCCCAGCGGGCTTTCATCATGCCGCGCAGGCAGCCCTTGCTCAGGCGATAAATAGAACTTAAGTTGGTATTGATGACATCAAACCACTCGTCATCGCCCATGCGCATCAACAGGTTATCTTTGGTGATGCCTGCATTATTCACCAGAATTTGCGGGGCGCCATACTTCTCACCCACAGCGCCCAGCAACGCAGCTACGGAATCTGCATCGGTCACATTGAGCACCATCCCCTCACCTTTCAGGCCTTTCTCGGCCAGGCGCGCTGAAATGGCGGCAGCACCTTTTTCGCTGGTTGCGGTGCCTATTACGGTTGCACCTTGCGCACCCAACAAATCGGCAATGGCCGCGCCAATACCACGGCTTGCGCCAGTTACGAGGGCGATTTTATTTTCCATAACAATTCTCTTTATATGTGGGCAATTAAGCCCCAGTTTCCGACAAGGCCTTAGACAGCTCATCAACGCTGCCCGTGGTTACTGCCTGCAAAGATTTATCAATACGCTTGGCAAGCCCCGCCAGCACGGCGCCAGGGCCGCACTCTACGAGCTTCGTGATGCCCGCTGTCGCGAGCGCGTTTACACAATCTACCCAAAGTACGGGCTGGTAAATTTGTTCAATCATGAGCTTTTTGATAACAAGCGGATCTGATTCTGTTTTCGCGTGCACATTGTGCACTACAGGTATCATTGGCGCGCTGAAGGTAGTTGCCTCAATCAAAGAGGCCAGCTGATCGGCGGCCGGGCGCATCAGGCTCGTGTGGAAAGGGGCACTCACCGGCAGTGGCAGCGCGCGCTTGGCTCCGGCCTCTTTGCACAGTGCCATCGCCTGCTCAACTGCGGCGGCCTCACCGGCAATCACCACCTGGCCTGGCGAGTTAAAATTCACAGCAGATACCACACCAGCCGCCGCAGCCTGCTCGCAGGCCTTGATAATCAAATCATCATCCAGACCAATGATAGCCGCCATTGCGCCTTTGCCCGCAGGCACAGCCGCCTGCATAAAGGCGCCGCGCTGCTGCACGAGCTTTACTGCATCGGTAAAGGCCACAACACCTGAACACACCAACGCAGACCACTCACCCAGGCTGTGGCCTGCCATCAGGCTTGGGGCGGCACCCTTGCGCGACTGCCATAGGCGCCAAATGGCAACACTGGCAGTTAATAACAGCGGCTGGGTGCGCTCGGTGAGATTAATATCTTCCTGGGCACCCTCTTGCACCAGCGCCCAAAGGTCGTAACCCAATACAGCGGAGGCTTCGGCAAAGGTTTCTTCGATAACAGGGTTTTGCTCAGCCAAATCGGCCAGCATGCCTATTTTCTGGGAACCCTGGCCCGGGAATACAAACGCGAGTTGTGCATCAGACATTATCAATCACCTAAACAATGGTTGGCAGAGGCAGCCTCGCCACACCGATAACTGTTATTTTCACTAAGGTTTGGCGCGCCTGTACGGCATACCTAACTGGGTTCGCCGGCCTCGGCTGCTCCAACATGTTCCACAAGATTTGCCACAAGCTTCGCCGGCAAGCCCTGCTCGGCTTGCTGGATTGCCACGCAGATTGCGTTAAAAAACGCGGCGCTGTCGGCACTGCCATGGCTCTTGATGAGCGGGCGAGTCAAGCCCAAAAAACTGGCGCCATTATAGCGGGCAGGGTCGAACTTTTTACGCCATTTTAGCAATACGGGTTTGGCTAACTGGCCAACCAATTTG